>CALYRG010000001.1 GCA_945482615.1 uncultured Clostridia bacterium
CCAACTTCAACGGCGAGTGCAGCGAGGTCGGTATGTACCTGTGCATGGCCCGCATTGCCCACCGCGAGGGCTACCCCGAGATCGGCCTGTACTGGGAGAAGGCTGCCTACGAAGAGGCTGAGCACGCTGCCAAGTTCGCCGAGCTGCTGGGCGAGGATCTGGAGCCCAACATGAAGGCCACCACCAAGGACAACCTGGCATGGCGTGTTGACTGCGAGTTCGGCGCCACCGCCGGCAAGTTCGACCTGGCCAAGTGCGCCAAGAAGAACGGCCTGGATGCCATCCACGACACCGTCCACGAGATGGCCCGTGACGAGGCCCGTCACGGCAAGGCTCTGAAGGGCCTGCTGGAGCGGTACTTCAAGTAAGATATTTACCCCTAAGTAACTGCATAATCCTAACATCTCAGAGGGAATCACACTTGTGGTTCCCTCTTCTTTTTTATTTGGTAGTGTCTGAATGGTGTCCTATTGGAAAAAGAATGGTGTTTTTGACGCAGTTTCGTACCCCTGTTAAGCCCGTGTTTCCCGGGCGGTCTTATTCCATGGTTATTTCCGCTGCCGGGGCATTTTTCCGGATGCTCTCTATGCCGCCCAGGGCCCCGGCCTTGGCGGTGTAGGACTTGGACTTGCCGATGGTCTCTCCATTGCGGGCCTTCAGCCGAAAGCGGAACATACCACTTTTGTCCTTATATAACTCGAACCTGGGATTCGGCACAGCCCTGCCGTCCTCCCGGGTCTGATCCGCCACTGCGGCAATGGCGGCGTTTTTGATCACACTGTCGATGCCCTTACGGCAGGCGGCCTCCGTGGTGTAGACCTCCGAGATCAGAAGCGCCTCGCCGTTGGCGGCTTTCAGCTGAAACCGAAAGCCGGATGGAACCGGGCGCACAGAAAATTTACTCATACGGCAGCTCCTTTACAGGGGATTGTACAGCTCCAGCAGCTCCCGGGTGTGATCCTCCTGGAAGGAACCAACCGTCAGGGTCATGCCGAATTCCCCCAGGCGGTAGTCAAACACCTGTAGCATATAGTAGGCGACCCCCTGGTATGTGGATTCCGTGCGGAGGGCCGTCCGGCGCTCCCCCAGGAAGGAGATCTGCACCGCCTCCATGGCAGTCACTATTATGCCGGCCTTGGCGTAGCTTTCCACCAGGGCATCCTTCTGCTCCAGGTTCGACCGGATGAGGTCTTCGTCAGACATGAGGGCATAGGCAAGCCGTTCCTTTCCGCTGAGCTTGGTGAAGATCACATTGGTGGTGGTCAGCGCCTGCCCATTCTGGGCCTGCATATCATAGATCTGGGTGCCGTCCTGGATGGCGCTGCCAACAGCAGTACCGTCCAGCGCGTCCCGCACCTCCCGGGAGAGCTCCTGCAGCTCCTGTGCGGTGGCCCAGCTCCAGCCATCTCCCAGACGGCAGCCAATCCCGGCATAGGTATTGGTGTACACTCCGTCCTCCACCCGGCCCAGAACCATGGGGTGTTCCCCCTCCGGTTCCGGGGAGGGCGCCGGTTCGGTGGTCTGCGGCGCAGTCTCCTGAATTGCCGGAACGGCGGCGGGCTCTGTATGCGCTGTTCCGGCTGCACGCTCTGCGCACCCAGCCAGCAGCACAGCCAGGACCAAAACCCAAAAAGCAGATCGTTTCATGGCACTCCCTCTTTCGCAGTCGGATGGAATCCGTTTCCTTCATCCTATCACAAACTGCGTCAAAGTCAAGGGCACGGAGGGAGCCGTCTGCCGCCGGGAGGAAATATTCAGGCGGTCACAACACTCTGACGGAGCGGAGCAGCCGCAGCTCCACCAGCGTGCCGTCCTCAAAGAGGATGGCACGTTCCACATCGTCCAGATTTCGCACCACGCCGGTCTTGCGAAGGTAGGTGCCGCCGGACTTGAACATATCCTTTTCAAAGTAGGTCACTGTCACCTCCGGGCGTTCCCTCAGCCGGGAGCGAATATCCCGGAGGGCGGCATCCAGAACTGCCTTTTCATCCTCCTCCAGGAATACAAATTCCTCCGTCCGCCGCTCCTCCTCCCGGACGGCATCCTCGTAGCCCACCAGAGCGGCAAAGGGGGCGAACTGAGCCGCCCTGTCCGCCAGGGGCATGGGCAGATGCCGGTCCGATCCGGGCCGGGGCAGACCAATGATATCATCGTAGCGGTGGGATCTGTCCATACTGCCTCCTTCACGCCTTGTGACCGCCGATCTGTCCGTTGCGGCTGATGGTGGTGCCCTCCTCCCGGAGGTTCATGCCCTTGATGACGGCATTCCTGCCGAACTTCTTCTGAATGGCGAGAATGGTCTGCTGCTTGCGCATCTGGCGCTCCTCGTCCTCCGGTTCCTCCCGGGGCGTGTCAAACAGATTCATCTGCACCGGCCCTTCCTCCCTGGCCTCCTGGGCGGGGATCAGATGATTGGCGCTGATGGTTACCCGGCGGATGAGAAGATTTTTGTCCACCGTGCGCCCATAGATTTCCATGACGGCCCGGGTGATGCGCCGGGACGAGGCTGTAAACCCATTCAGAGGCTCGCTGCCGTTGGCATATTTGGGGACAGTTCGCCCGTAGCGATCCATGACCAGCTCTCCCCGGTAGTCTTCTGCCGCCTCCCGGTCATAGCCCACCATCAGCACCACCTGATCCGTCACCATGCCCTTCCGGGCCAGATCCAGGGCCAGCTGATCCGCCATTTCCCGGACGATCAGACTCCCCTCGTCATAGGTATAGGGCCGCTGCAGAACCTGACCGGAGCTGACGCTGTTGCTGCGGGGGCGGTAGGCCTTGATGTCTCGCATGGTGCAGGGCTCGATGCCCCAGGCGTGGTCGATGAGAAGCTCCGCGTTGACGCCGAAGAGCCTGTACAGCAGCTCCTCATTGTAGTAATCCTGCGCCCCGCCCAGGGAGCACCGGGCGATATCCCCCATGGTAAAGAGCCGGTGCTTTTCCAGCTTCCGGGCATACCCCGGCCCCACACGCCAGAAGTCCGTCAGCGGGCGGTGATCCCACAGCTGCTCCCGGTAGCTGCGCTCCGTCAGCTCGGCGATCCGCACGCCGTCCTCATCCGGCGGAATATGCTTGGCCACAATGTCCATAGCCACCTTGCACAGATACAGGTTGCTGCCGATTCCGGCGGTAGCGGTAATGCCGGTGCGCTGCAGCACATTCCGGATCATGGTCATCACCAGCTCCCGGGGGGTCTGACCGTAGAGCTTCAGATAGGCCGTCAGATCCATGAACACCTCGTCGATGGAGTAGACGTGGATGTCCTCCGGAGCGATATATTGAAGATAGATGCCGTAAATTTTGGTGCTGGCCTCCACATAGTAGCGCATCCGGGGCGGGGCCACGATGTAGGACACTGCCAGCTTTGGATTGGATGCCAGCTCCTGAGCATCCCAGGACTCCCCCTCAAAGTCAGCGCCCTGGAGCCTGCCCTTCCGGATGGCGTTGGCCTGCCGTACCTTCTCCACCACCTCAAAGAGTCTGGCCCGGCCGGGAATGCCCAGGGCTTTCAGGGAGGGAGACACCGCAAGGCAGATGGTTTTCTCCGTCCGGCTCTCATCCGCCACCACCAGATTAGTGCGCAGAGGGTCCAGCATCCGGGCGGCGCACTCCACCGAGGCATAGAAGGATTTTAAGTCAATGGCTGCGTAGACCCTGTCCATACCCCACCTCCGCTTTCCCTGGATAGACCCAGTATACCACAATGGCGTCCAAAAATCTATTGGCAAAATAAACATATGTTTGATTTTGTCAATGCTCTCAAAGCATTCCTTGGCATCCATAATAAGTATTTGCAATTTTCCATGCATTTGTGTATAATGTAGGCCGTAGAATCGGGAAAAGCACAGAAAGGGGTCCTATGATGGAGCATGTAATGGGAGTCGTTACCGACTCATTCTTCAAAATTCTCATACCGGGCATCACCATGACCATCCCCCTGACGGCGATTTCCTTTGCTCTGGCCATGGTCATCGCCGTGACCGTGGCTCTGGTGCAGTACGCCAGGGTGCCGGTGCTGACGCCTCTGGCCCGGTTCTATATCTGGATCATCCGGGGAACCCCGCTGCTGGTTCAGCTGTTCGTGGTGTTCTACGGTCTGCCCAACCTGGGCATCCGCCTGGAGCCCTTTCCGGCGGCAGTGATGGTCTTCTCCATCAACGAGGGGGCCTACTGTGCCGAGACGGTGCGCTCCGCCCTGGAATCCGTGCCTGTGGGTCAGCTGGAAGCGGGCTTCTGCGCCGGACTGAGCTACCTGCAGACCGTGCGGCGGATCATCCTTCCCCAGGCCCTGCGGACGGCCTTCCCGCCCCTGTCCAACTCCCTCATTGCCATGATGAAGGATACGTCTCTGGCTGCCAACATCACCGTCACCGAGATGTTTATGGCCACCCAGCGGCTGGCTGCCCGCAATTTTGAGTATCTGACGCTGTATCTGGAGGTGGCGTTCATCTACCTGATGTTCTCCACCGTTCTGACCCGGCTGCAAAGCTGGGGGGAAAAGCGGCTGAAGGCCGGTTTGGGGGAGTAACGAATGCTGGAAATTCAGAATCTGACCAAGACCTTTGGTACACTCACGGTGCTGGACGGTGTGTCCCTGGCGGTAGAGCAGGGGGACGTGGTGGCCATTCTGGGCCCCAGCGGCTCCGGCAAGACCACGATGCTGCGATGCCTGAACTTTCTGGAAACCGCCGACAGCGGGGTCCTTACTTTTGACGGGGAAGCCTTTGATATGCGCACCATCTCCCGGCGGGACATAGCCCGGCTGCGGAAAAAGACTGCCTTCGTCTTCCAGAACTACAACCTGTTCCGGAACAAAACCGCCCTGGAAAACGTCACCGAGGGTCTGATTATCGGACGGCACATGCCAAAGGTCCAGGCCATAGACATCGCCAAAAAGGCCCTGACCAAGGTGGGCCTTGCCGACCGGATGGACCACTACCCAGTGCAGCTTTCCGGCGGACAGCAGCAGCGGGTAGGCATTGCCCGGGCCATTGCCACCAACCCCGAAATCATCTACTTTGACGAGCCCACCTCCGCTCTGGACCCGGAGCTGATCGGAGAGGTGCTGGCCGTCATGCGGCAGCTGGCGGAGGAGGGGATGACGATGCTGGTGGTCACCCACGAGCTCAACTTCGCCAAAAACGTATCCAGCAAGGTGCTGTTTATGGAGGATGGAAGCATTCTGGAAGAAGCCTCCTCTCACGATTTCTTTGCCGCTCCCAGAGAGGGTCGGGTCAGAGAATTTCTGCGCTCCATCAGCACCGACCATATCTATTGAGGAGAACCAACACCATGATTCGCAAAATTATCCATATCGACGAAGACGCATGCAATGGCTGCGGCCTGTGCGCCACCGCCTGTCACGAAGGCGCCATTGAGATCCGGGAGGGCAAAGCCGTCCTCATCCGGGAGGACTACTGCGACGGTCTGGGAGACTGCCTCCCCGCCTGTCCCATGAACGCCATCTCCTTCCGGGAGCGGGAGGCCAGGGCCTATGACGCAGAGGCTGTCAAGCAGCACATGGCGGCGAAAAAAGCCGCGGCCTCCGTCCCTTCCGGCTGCCCCGGGATGCGGGCCAGAACCATGACTGCCGCCGCCCCTGTATCGGGTCAGTCCCGGCCCAGCCAGCTGCGCCAGTGGCCCACCCAGATCAAGCTCATGCCCCCCAAGGCTCCCTACTTTGACGGAGCCCGACTGCTGGTGGCTGCTGACTGCACCGCCTTTGCCTATGCCGCCATCCACGAGGACTTCATGCAGGGCCATGTGACCATCCAGGGCTGTCCCAAGCTGGACAACGTGGACTACGCGGAAAAGCTGGGCCAGATTCTCAGCCTCAACGACATCCGGTCGCTTCACGTCCTGCGCATGGAGGTGCCCTGCTGCGGCGGTCTGGAAATGGCCGTAAAGCGGGCAGTGAAGCAGTGCGGCAAGGACATCCTGGTTCGCGTCACCATTATTTCTGTGGAGGGTAAAATCATCCGATGAAGGACAAGCTGCTGGGCGCTCTGGTGGGCCTGGCCCGGGCCATGGACGAAAGCAATATGGGCGCTGCGCCTCTTGCCGCTATGGTCCAGGGTCTTACGGCCCTGGACAGCGGCACCGGACTGGAAGAAGCTCTGGATACCCTCCGCCGTGCCAAGCACGCCGCCGTCCCGGACTGCGCCGTGTGCCAAAATCCCTGCGGCAGGACGGCGGATTTGGACGTTCAGGAGCTGGAAAGCCTGCCCCCGGAGCTTCGGGACGCAAAGCAGGCCCTGCTGTCTGCCGCCATCCGCTACGCCCGGCAGTGTGAACACCCTTCCCTGCCCCTGCTGACCCAGGCGCTGTTCGCCGTGGGGTACGCATGGTTTACCCAAGAGGAAATAGAAGAGCAAATCAAGATCATAGAAAAGGAGATCGTATCATGAAAAAGAGAATTGCACTTGCCCTGGCTCTTTGCCTCGTCCTGGCACTGACGGCCTGCGGCAAGGAAGCCCCCAAGGATCAGGATCTGCTGGCTCAGATCCAGGCCAAGGGGGAAATCACCATTGCCACCGAAGGCACCTGGGCGCCCTGGACCTTCCACGATGAAAGCGGCGCCCTGGTGGGCTTTGACGTGGAGGTTGCCACGGCCGTTGCCCAAAAGCTGGGGGTCAAGCCCGTGTTCATTGAGGGTGAGTGGGACGGACTGCTGGCTGGCCTGGAGGTCGGCCGCTATGACATGATGGCCAACGGCGTGGACATCACCACCGAGCGGCAGGGCAAGTATGACTTCTCCATCCCCTACGCCTACAACCGCACTGCCGTTATCGTCCGCGAGGATGATGAGCGCATCCACACGCTGGAGGATCTGGCCGGCATGACCACCGCCAACACCATTTCCAGCACCTACGCCCAGCTGGCGGAGCAGTACGGCGCCACCGTCACCGCCGTGGACGATCTGAACCAGACCATGGAGCTGCTGCTGGCAGGCCGGATCGATGCCACCCTGAACTCCGAGGTCACCTTCTACGACTACCTCCGGGCCCGCCCCGACGCGAAGGTTCGGCTGGCCGTTCTGACCGAGGAGGCCACTCAGGTAGCCATCCCCCTGTACAAGGGAGAACGCACCGCCACCCTCCGCGCCGCCATTGACCAGGCGCTGGAGGAGCTCCGGGCCGACGGCACCCTCACGGCCCTGTCCGAAAAATACTTCGGAAGCGACATCACGCAGCCGTAAAAAATCAGCGGCCCCTTCCGGGGCCGCTTCGTGCGGTTACAGGAGTTTTTCAATCTCCGCCTTGGGGCGGTAGCCAACGGCCCGGGCCACGGTCTGGCCGTTTTTGAGCACCACCAGGGTGGGAATGCTGGACACGCCGAACTGCATGGCAAGCTCCATCTCCTCGTCCACATTGACCTTGCCTACAGCCACGTCGGTACGCTCCCGGGCGATTTCCTCCACAATGGGGCCCACCATCCGGCAGGGGCCGCACCAGCTTGCCCAGAAGTCCAGCAGGACAGGCTTCTCAGACTGGGTAAACGCTTTGAAATTCTCTTTGGTAACGGTTGTAACGGACATACGCTGTCCCTCCTTCGCATGGTTTTACGCAAATAGTATATCCTAAAACACGCCCTTATTCAACACCAAAATGAAAGGAACCCAACAATATGCAATCCTGTAACGGAAGCTGCGGCGGCTGCTCCGGCTGCAGCAAAGCCTTGGAGCTGACAAAGCCTGAGCTGGACTTTCTTGCCTCCCTGGGAGAAATCCCCTTTCAGCCTCTGGTCCGGCTGCCTGGGGAGGACAGACCCATCTATCCCGGCCGGGGAGAGGAGACCACCCGGGTCCTCCTGCTTCTGGAGCGGAAGGGTCTGGTGTCCCTGGACTATGACAAGCCTCTGGCGGGCTTCCCCTATCCGGACTATCCCATCCGGGGCAGCGTTGCCCTGACCCTGCGGGGCCAGCAGGTTCTGGAGCTGATGGACTATCAGGGCATTCAAGACAGTTGATTTTGCTCCCATCTGCTGATATAATACGGGGAATACTCTCTATAGAAAGTGAATGACAATCCTATGAACATGCGCGAATACCGGCTGGGGGTCAGCCACGGCCTGCCGGTAGGAATGGGCTACTTCTCTGTCAGCTTTGGCTTTGGTGCCATGGCTGTCAGCCAGGGTCTGAAGGTGTGGGAGGCAACGCTGATCTCCCTGACCAATCTGACCAGCGCCGGTCAGTTTGCGGGGCTGACCGTCATCGTGGCGGGAGCCACCATTCTGGAAATGATCCTCACCCAGCTGATTATCAACAGCCGCTACGCCCTGATGAGTCTTGCACTGAGCCAGCGGATGGGGCAAAGAATCGGGGTATTCCCCCGAATCCTGATTGCCTTTTTCAACACCGATGAGATCTTTGCCCTGGCCATGGCCCGGCACGAGCCCCTGACTGTCCCCTACCTTCTGGGGCTGGGTACCCTGCCCATCCTGGGCTGGACAGGCGGTACGCTATGCGGAGCCCTGGCCGGAAGCGTACTTCCGGTGTCCATCCGGAATGCCCTGGGGGTCATGCTCTACGGCATGTTCATCGCCATCGTGGTGCCTCCGGCAAAGCGGGAGCGGGAGATTCTGGCAGCGGTGGGGCTGGCGCTGGTGTGCAGCAGCCTGTTTGCCTGGCTCCCGGTTCTGCAGAAGGTGTCCGCCGGCATTTCCATCGTGCTGTGCACCCTGGTTTCCGCCTGCATCTGCGCGGCGGTGTTTCCGGTGAAGGAGGAGGCTGCGGTATGAACATCCTGCTCTACATTCTGGCCATGGCTCTGACCACTTATCTGATCCGGGTGCTGCCCCTGACCATCTTCCGCAAGCCCATCCGCAGCCGCTATCTGCGCTCGGTGCTCTATTATGTGCCCTACACCTGTCTGACTGCCATGACTTTTCCCGCAATTCTGAGCAGCACCACATCCCTGGTCAGCGGCGCGGCTGCCCTGGCTGTGGCCGTGTTCCTGGCCTACCGGGGAAAGAGTCTGATTGTGGTGGCTCTCAGCAGCAGCGCGGCGGTTCTTGCTGCAGAAGCGGTCATGCGGCTGGCAGGACTTCTATAATCGGAAAATTTGGAATTGTCTTCCTGCTATTGTAAATAAAATGTATACTTTCTCCCCATTTTCTTGACGAAATGGGAAGTGTCTGTTATAATTCGGAGGTTCTTGTACATGACGATCGGAGAATTGCTGCTGCTCGCTGTCGGCCTGAGCATGGACGCCTTTGCCGTGTCCGTCTGCAAGGGCCTTGCCACGCCCCATTCCTCCGCAAAGGCCAGTGCCCTGTGCGGTGTCTGGTTCGGCGGCTTTCAGGGTCTGATGCCCCTGATCGGATTTTTTCTGGGCTCCCTGTTTGCCGAGGCCATTTCCAGCGTGGATCACTGGGTCGCTTGTGGCCTGCTCGCCATCATTGGTCTGAACATGCTCAAGGAAGCCCGGGAATGCAGCGACTGTCAGGAATCCGATGGGGATCTGTCGGTGAAGACCATGTTCATTCTGGCGGTAGCCACTTCCATTGACGCTCTGGCCGTGGGCATTTCCCTGGCCATGGCAGGGAACGTGAGCATCCTGATGGCCGTGATCCTCATTGGCTGCTGCACCTGCATCCTGTCCGCCATCGGCGTGCAGGTAGGCAGTGCCTTTGGCAACCGGTTTGAGAAAAAGGCGCAGATTGCCGGAGGCATCATCCTCATCCTTCTGGGTATTAAAATTCTGCTGGAGCACCTGGGGGTACTGGCATGAAGTGCACACCTGCACGGCTGCGCCTGTGCACTGCCCTGCTGACCGCCGTTCTGGTGTTCATCTGGGGCAACTCTCTGCTGCCGGCATCGGTTTCCCAGCAGTTCAGTGATTTTGTGGGACATGTTCTGGAGGAGATCCTTCCGGTGGGCCTGGAAGACCTGCCGGAGGAAAGTGAAAGCTTCCTGCTGCGAAAGCTGGCTCACCTGACGGAATTTATCACCCTGGGTGTGCTGCTGGCCTGGAACTGCGCCATGCGTCAGAAAAGAACAGCTTTTCCCCTGCTGTGGGGCATTGCAGCTGCCTGTATCGATGAGACCATCCAGGTCTTTGTCCCCGGCCGGGGGCCGGGACTGCGGGATGTGGCCATCGATTCTCTCGGCGTGCTGCTGGGTATCGTTTTGCTCCATTTGGGGCATAGATATCTCAAACATTGAAGAAACATTAAACGGAGGAACTCTCTATGAAACGCGCATTATCCATTTTGATGCTGGCCGCACTGCTCACCGGCTGCGGCAGCAGCAAGGCTCCCGCTCCCACTGCGGCTCCCACGGAAACCACCGTTGCCGCTGCCCCCGCTCCGGCCCCTTTGGAAATCCTGGAGACCGTTTGGGCTGCCATCCCGGAGGAAAACCGTTTCCCCGCCTGCGGCGGCGAAATGACCGATACCATTCAGGAGGGTCCCGGCGCCCTGGATCCTGCCAACACCGACGCGCTCCTGTACACCCTGCTTGTGCCCGAGGAGCAGGTTGCAAACGTCAGGGAAGCCGCTTCCCTGATCCACATGATGAACACCAACACCTTCACCTGCGGCACATTCCGTCTGGAGGGCGTTACCGACGGCGTATTTGCCGATGCCATGAAAAACCGCATCCTGAACAATCAGTGGATGTGTGGTTTCCCGGAGCGTGTGATTATTGCCTCCTTCGGCGACGACACCGTGCTGTGCGCCTACGGCAAGAACAGTGCGCTGGATCCTTTCATGGATCAGCTTACCAAGACCTACTCCGGTCAGATGGTTCTTCTGGTGGACGAGCCCATCGAATAATCCCAATCGAGGCGGCCTGTGTGCCGCCTCAATTCCTATGAAAAGAGGTGGCTGCACATGGTTTTTTCCAGCATTCCCTTCCTGTATTATTTTCTTCCGGCTGTGATGCTGGTCTATTTTGCGGCACCCGGGAAGCTGAAAAACGGTGTGCTGCTCCTGTTCAGCCTCCTGTTTTACGGCTGGAGCGAGCCCCGGCTGCTGGCGCTGATGGTCGCAACAATTCTTCTGTTCTACCTGTGCGGCCTTGCCATCGGAAAAACCCGGCGCAGGTCGTTTCTGGTTCTGGGCACCGTACTGGGCGTGGGCCTGCTTGCCGTTTTCAAGTACGCCGATTTCTTCATCGGCAGCGTCAACGCCGCCACCGGGCTGTCCCTGCCCATGCTCCGGCTGGCTTTGCCTGTGGGCATCAGCTTCTACACCTTCCAGTGCCTGAGCTATATCGTGGATGTCTACCGGGGCAGTGTGCCCCCCCAGAAGAACCTCGTCTCCTTCGGCGCATATGTGGCCCTCTTTCCCCAGCTGATCGCAGGCCCCATCGTCCGCTACGCCCATGTGGCCCGGGAGCTGGAAAGCCGCTGTCACACTTGGGAGGACGCGGCCCAGGGTGCACGTCGGTTTCTGGTGGGCCTGGGCAAGAAGGTGCTGCTGGCGGACAATTTTGCCCTGCTTATCCGGCTGTTCCGGGAAAGCGGAGAGAAAAGCGTCCTGTTTTACTGGATGTATGCCGCCGCCTTTACCCTGAACATCTACTTCGATTTTTCCGGCTACTCCGACATGGCCATCGGCCTGGGACGGATCTTCGGCTTCCACTTTGAGGAGAATTTCAACTATCCGTATCTATCCCGGAGCGTCACCGAGTTCTGGCGGCGCTGGCACATGTCCCTGGGCTCCTGGTTCCGGGACTATGTGTATATCCCCCTGGGGGGCAACCGTGTCAGCAGGCCCCGGTGGTTTCTGAATATCCTCACCGTGTGGCTGCTCACCGGCCTGTGGCACGGTGCAGCCTGGAATTTTGTGCTGTGGGGTCTGCTGTTCGCGGCGCTGCTGCTGCTGGAAAAGGCCCTGCCCGGAATCCAAAAGCTCCCCCGGTGGCTCTGCCATGGCTATGTACTGCTGGTGATTGCCATGAGCTTCGTGCTGTTCAATGCCGACAGCCTGTCTCAGGCATCCTCGGACTATCGGGCGCTGTTTGGCTTTGGGGGGCTTCCCGTCGTGACGAAAGTCACCTTGTACTATCTGCGCTCCTACGCTGTGCTGTTCCTCCTGGGCATTCTGGGTGCAACTCCCCTGCCCCGGCGCATTGGGGCGCGGATCGCCGCATCCCGGGCCGGAACCGTCCTGACGGGGCTGTTCCTGGCGGCGGTGCTGCTGGTGTGTACGGCATATATGGTGGATGGGTCCTTCAGTCCCTTCCTGTATTTCCGGTTCTGAGGAGGGCCGCAATATGAAAAAAATGCTGCTCTGCCTTGGTTCGCTCTGGGCGCTGCTTGCCCTTGCCGCCTGGTTTCTCCCCGCCAGAGCCGTGGACGACGCAGAGCGCCGCCCTCTGGCGCAGCACCCCAAGACCAGTCTCCAGACGGTGCTGGATGGATCATTCCAATCCGGCTTTGAAGACTACGCCCAGGATCAGTTTCCCCTGCGGCAGACCTTTCGGCAGCTCAAGGCCGTGTTTCACACCTATGTGCTGAACCAGAAGGACAACAACGGAATCTACATGGCGGACGGCTTCGCCGTGGCCCAGGAATACCCCTTGAAGGAAGCCTCCCTGGAACACGCCCTGTCCCGGCTGGAATACCTCCACAAAAAATACCTTCAGGACAGCCGGGTGGTCATGGCCGTAATTCCGGACAAGAATTACTATCTGGCGCCGGAAAGCGGCCAACTGAGCCTCGACTATGACGCTCTGTTTGAAAAGTGCCGCCTTCCCTGGGCTGAGAATCTGGATCTGACCGGCACGCTGACCGCAGAGGATTTCTACCGCACCGACACCCACTGGCGGCAGGAACGGCTCTTTCCTGCGGCGAACGCCATCTGTCAGGCTCTGGGGGTCACCGGACCTGATCCGGCGGACTACACCGTGGAAGCCCTGGCCCGGCCCTTCTATGGGGTCTACTACGGCCAGGCCGCCCTTCCCATGGAGCCGGACACCATGTACCTTCTGCGAAGCGATCTTCTGAGCCAATGCACCGTGTACGACTACGAAAGCGGTCAGCTTCTTCCCATCTACAATGAGCGCAAGCTCACTGCCAAGGATCTGTACGAGGTGTATCTGTCCGGCCCCCGGTCGCTGCTCACAATCACCAACCCCGGCGCCGCCACGGACCGGGAGCTGATCCTCTTCCGGGATTCCTTCGCCAGCGCCATCACGCCGCTGCTGCTGACTGACTACCGGACGGTGACGCTGGTGGACATTCGTTATATCCAGACTGATATGCTGAGCAGATTTCTGGATTTCCACGGCCAGAACGTGCTGATTCTCTACAGCGCACTGGTTCTGAACAACAGCACAACCATGAAATAAAGAAAAAACGCGGGCGACTGGCAGCTCTCCGTCGGAGGGTCTGTCAATCGCCCGCAATTTTTCGCGTTTTATTCCGTCAGGTTCCGGATCCACTTGCCTTGTTTGAGCATAATGGTGCCCAAAATGCACTTGCAGCAGTTGGCCAGCTGACACACGGTGTACAGGGGGATGATGGTGATGCTGGTCAGGCGGCTGAGCACAAACGCGATGGACACATTGCCCAGCCAGGTATAGCAGCTGTCGAAGAGCAGGGTAACCATCACCTGGCCGCCGGAGCGGAGGGTGAAGTAGGTTGCATTGGCATAGGCGTCAAAGGGCATCACCAGTGCAGAAATGAGGATCAGCCGGGACGCCAGCAGCCGCACCTCCTGGGTGGTGTTGTAGATGCGGGGGAACGCACCGGACACCGAGGCCATCAGAAGACCAAACAACACGCTGGACGCCACAGACACCGTAATGAGCTTGCGGTTGGCATCGCGCACTTCCTCTTCCCGGCAGCCGGAGCCCAGCATCTGGCCCATGATGATGCCCACCGATACGCCCATCGCCATAAACACCACGCTGCTCAGGTTAAACAGGGTGGAGGAAATGTTCATGGCAGGAACCACAGTCAGGCCGCAGGTGGAGTAGCACTGATTCAGCACCGCCACACCGCTGGCCCACAGCAGCTCGTTGACCAGCAGCGGCATTCCCTTGAGGAAGATGTCCCGGAGCAGCACTGCCGGAATACGGAAGGAATGGTAGGCCCCCCGGATGAAGGGATTCTTCTGGCTGTGGGTGTGGGTCCACACGGCCACGATGGCCAGCTCCGCGTACCGGGAGATGACGGTTGCCAGGGCCGCGCCCTCCACGCCCATGGCCGGGGCGCCGAAGTGGCCGAAAATCAGTACGTAGTTCAGGCACAGGTTGATCAGCACCGCGGCAATGCCCGCCGCCATGGGAACCATGGTCTGTCCGGTTTCCCGGAGGGTGCTGGAATAGACGTTGGCCAGGGCAAAGGGAACCAGTCCCCACAGCATCCAGCGCAGATACTGCATACCGTACGCCAGAACCTGGGCGGCATCCGCCGCGTCACCCTCGCCGGTGAGGTACAGCCGAACCAGGCTTTCGCCCCCAACCCGGAAGATAGCCCAGCCCACGACTGCCAGGAAGGCGCAGATCAGGAACTTAAAGCGGAAGGTATGCCGGACGCCCTTGTGATCCTGGGAGCCGTAGAACTGGGCGGTAAAGATGCCCGCGCCGGAGCTGGCTCCAAAAATACACAGATTGAATACAAACAGCAGGCCGTTGACGATGGAAGCGCCGCTCATAGGCGCGGTGCCGATCTGACCCACCATGATGTTGTCCAGCATGGACACGAAGTTGGTAATGCCATTTTGAATCATAATGGGAATGGCGATCCCGAAGACCCGGCGGAAGAACGCCCGGTCACCAATGTAACGCTTCAGCATAATCTCCTCTCAAAAATCAAACACAGTGGTTAACGGAAACCACCTTCAGCATTCTTTCGTGCATGGTAACCATCAGCACCAGAATCGCCAGCAGGAACACCGGCAGCAGGGCTGTGGTGATGTGGTTGGCGATGAGGCCAAAGATGGGAGGCGCGGCGCAGGTACCCACATAGGCGCTGGCCATCTGCACACCGATGAGCGCCTGGGATTTGTCCGCACCGAAGTTGCCGGGGGTGGAGTGAATGATGCAGGGATAGATGGGGGCGCAGCCCAGACCAATGAGGATCAGGCCAGCCAGAGACACCGCCCGGCCCAGAGGCAGCAGCATGGCGGCAATACCCAGTCCGATCACCCCCTGCCCCATACGGATCAGCTGGGTATCGCTGAATTTCATGGTAAGAAATCCGTTCAGGGCCCGTCCGGCAGTGATACCGATGTAGAACAGGCTGGCAAAGAAGGCCGCCGTTTCGGCGGACACCCCCTTGATCAGCACCAGGTAGGAGCTGGCCCACAGGGCAGCGGTCTGCTCAACGGCGCAGTAGCAGAAGAAGGTGATGAGGATTTGTTTCGCGCCGGGGATACGTACCACCTGGGAGATGGGCAGCGGCTTGGTGCCGTGGGGGTCGCTGCCGTCACCGGGGCGCTTCTTCCACAGAGGCAGGCTCAGGAAAATGCAGGCGCAGAGCACCACCTGAATGATGCCCACATACCGGTAGGCGGCGCTCCAGTGTCCGCCGCCGGAGAGCACCATGCCCATAACATAGGGGCCGGTGGCCGCACCCAGGCCCCACATGCAGTGCAGCCAGCTCATGTGGCGGCTGGTGTAGTGCAGGGCCACATAGTTATTCAGGGATGCATCCACGCTGCCCGCGCCCAGACCGTAGGGGATGGCCCACAGGCACAGCATCCAGAAGGAGCTGCTTACCGAAAAGCCCAGCAATGCGGCAGCGGTGATGGCTACACTGATGGCCGTGACCTTGCCGGTGCCCAGATAGTAGGTCAGCCGGTCTCCCATGAGGCTTGCCACGATGGTGCCCAGGGCAATAATCATGGACAGCACGCCGGCATAGGACAGCGGCGCGCCGAACTCCACATACATGGTTGGCCAGGCCGCGCCCAGCAAACCGTCCGGCAGGCCCAGGCTGATAAAAGCAATATAAATAATCGCAAGCAGCAGATGTGTCATGGTGGGAACGTCTCCTCTGTCAATAATCGATTGCGTACATTATAACATGAATGATCCAAAAAGAATAGGGACAAATGTGTTGAAAAATCGGTTTTTTTCTGCTATGATGGGGAAAATCTCAGGTTGGAGGCTCTATGATGGAAACCGAATTTTCCCTTGACTTACCCGATCTGACTGTCAAATGTATTCTCACCCTTCCGGAGGGAAGGGTGAGTCGGATCGTCATAGGTGTTCACGGCATCGGCGGCAGCTCCCGGGACCCGATTCAGAACGCACTGGCCGAGGAGATGTCCCTGTTCGACTCCGCCGTATTTCGCTTTGATCTGCCCGGCCATGGGCAGAGCCCAACCGACGAGCTGACTCTGGCCGGCTGCACGGCTTCCCTGACTGCCGTTGCCCGGGAAGCCCGGAGGCGCTTTCCGGAGGTGGAGGATCTTTGCATCTTCGCCAGCGGCTTTGGTGCCTATGTCACCCTGGTCTCCATCGATCAGCTGCTGGCACTTCCCGGCAGGCTGAAGCTGGTGGTTCAAACCCCCTCTGTGCGGATGGATCTGACCATTCTGGCCATGTGCGGCCTCACAGCCGAAACGCTGTGGACCATGGACAGCTTTACCCTGCGCTCTCCCCGGCCTCTGAAAATCTCCTACCGGTTCTTTGAAGAGCTGGTGGATCACTTCGCTGTCAACACCTACCCAGTGCCCATGCTGATCCTCCACGGCGAGGAAGACAGCTTCATCCGCATGGCAGATGTGCGGGTGCTGCGGGACAAAAACGAACAGAGCAAGCTGGTCATCATTCCCGGCACCAGCCACCGCTTCCTGGAATCCGGAGCCTGGGATATGGTGGTGGATCTGACCCGGGACTGGTTTGAATTTGAGCAGGTCCTGCTGAGCGACTGGGAGTGACTTTCTACCCTGCCGTAAAAATCGTGCCATTCCGTTTTGGGAATGGCGCGGTTTTTCGTTTTTCTATACCCCAGTTTTCTTCTGTCTGCCCACATCATTCCTGGAAAAACTACTTGACATGGTGTTTCTTTTTTTGTATTATAAACACATGCTTAGAAACTAAACCTATGCTTAGGAGGGCGGGCGATGACACAGCGGGAACGGCAGATCTTGCAGCTCATTGAAGCAAACCCCATGATCTCCCAGCAGGAGATCGCGGACACCCTGGGCCTGGCCCGATCCTCGGTAGCCGTCCACATCTCCAACCTGATGAAGAAGGGCTGTATCGCCGGGAAGGGCTACGTTCTGCGCAGCGGAAGCTATGCCGTTGTGGTGGGCGGCGTGAATATGGACATCGGCGGCAGGTCTTCTGCCCCCCTGGTGGAGGCTGACTCCAACCCCGGCACCGTCACCATGAATCTGGGCGGTGTAGGCCGGAACATTGCCCACAATATGCGCCTGATGGGTGTGGACGTCCGTCTGCTCACCGCCTACGGCGACGATCTGGCCGGCGAACGGGTGGCCGCCTCCTGCTCGGAGCTGGGCATAGACCTGAGCAGCGCCCTGCACATTTCCGGTGCTCCCACTTCTACCTACCTTTACCTGACAGACCCCCGGGGGGAAATGGCCCTGGCTGTCTCGGACATGTCCATCTGCGACGCCATCACTCCCGGGTATCTCGCCGCCAACCTGAATGTGCTGCAAAACGCCCAGCTGGTGGTGGCCGATGCCAACATCCCCGCCGCATCCCTGCAGTATCTGGCAGATAACCTGAGCTGCCCGCTGTTTGTGGACCCGGTCTCCACCGTCAAGGCGGAAAAACTCCGTCCCATCCTGCCGAAAATCCACACGCTCAAGCCCAATCGCCTGGAGGCGGAACTTCTCACCGGCGTGGCCATCCACAGCCGGGACGATGCCCGGAAGGCTGCCGATGCCCTGCTCCGGCTGGGTGTCCACCGGATCTTCCTGTCCCTGGGCAGTGACGGTGTCCTCGCCGCCATGGGAGACCAGCGGCTGTGGCTTCCCTGCCTGCCGGGTAACATGGTCAACACCACCGGCTGCGGCGATGCCTTCATGGGTGCCCTTGCCTGGGCATACCTGGAAGGTACCGACCTGCGCGGCTCTGCCCTGGCAGGACTGGCCGCTGCCGCCATCGCCATGGAGTCCCCCCAGACCATCAACGAGGGAATGTCCGCCGCGGCGATTCAAAACCGTATTTCCAGCCATTTATAATATTGTCTCAGAAAGGAATACAGCTGCAATGAGTATGAACAAATTCTTGGATGTCAAGCCCGAGGTCGCCGAGGCCCTGGCCGCCGGTAAGCCCGTGGTGGCTCTGGAGTCCACCATTATCTCCCACGGTATGCCCTACCCCCAGAATGTGGAAACTGCCCTGAATGTGGAGCGGATCATTCGGGACAATGGCGCTGTACCTGCCACCATTGCCGTCATCGGCGGCCGCCTGAAGGCCGGTCTTACCGAGGAGGAAATCGAATACTTCGGCAAGAAGGGCCAGGCCATTCACAAGGCCTCCCGCCGGGATCTGGCCGTACTGTGCGCCCGGGGTGAGGATGGCGCTACCACCGTCACCACCACTATGATGATTGCCCACATGGCAGGTATCAGCATCTTCGCCACCGGCGGTATCGGCGGTGTGCATCGGGGCGCGGAGACCACCATGGACATCTCCGCCGACCTGGAGGAGCTGGCACAGACCCCTGTGATGGTGGTGTGCGCAGGTGCCAAATCCATTCTGGATCTGGGGCTGACCCTGGAATACCTGGAGACCAAGGGCGTGCCTGTCATCGGCTACGGCACTGAGGAACTGCCCGCCTTCTATACCCGTCAGTCCGGCTTCGGCGTGGACTACCGCATCGACACCCCCGAGGAGCTGGCCGCCGCCTTCAAGGCCAGCCACGACATGGGGCTGAAGGGCGGTATGCTGGTGACCAACCCCATCCCCGAGGAATTTGCCATGCCCAAGGATGTCATTGACGCCGCCATTGACCAGGCCATTGCCGAGTGCAATGCCAAGGGCATCCACGGAAAAGCCACCACCCCCTTCCTGCTGGCCCGGGTAGCAGAGCTTACCGGCGGCGACAGCCTGGCGTCCAACATCCGCCTGGTCTACAACAACGCCAAGGTTGCAGCCCGCACCGCTGCCGCCTACTGCCGTCTGTAACATACAGTTTTTCTTCTCCCCTGTTTCCCCGGAAACAGGGGAGAAGAAAAACTTTCTCAAAATTTTTCAAAAAATGATTGCCAAACTGTTCGTCCCATGATATAATACGCCGTGTGCCTCGCAGACAGGCGCCGCTCCACATTGGGATGTCGCCAAGCGGTAAGGCACCAGACTTTGACTCTGGCATTCGTCGGTTCGAATCCGGCCATCCCAGCCAAATACGATCCGCTAGCTCAGTAGGTAGAGCAATTGCCTTTTAAGCAATGGGTCTGGGGTTCGAATCCCCAGCGGGTCACCAAAAATCCCGAATGCACCGGCGTTCGGGATTTTTTCTTCTTTCTTTGTATGATCTCTATTGACTACCGATCGATTGGAAGGTATAATAAAACCATCAGACAGAGAACAATCAGGCAGGAGGAACCAATTATGGAGCGTGGAAACACAAAGCAGGATATTCTGGAGGCGGCACTGGACTTGTTCTCTGTACAGGGATTTGAGGCCACTTCCATTTCCCAGCTTGCCGGGGCCGTTGGCATTCGGAAAGCGTCACTGTACAGCCATTTTGAGAGCAAGCAGGCAATTCTGGACGCACTGGTGGAGGACGTTTTGCAGCAGTATGCGGTACGTTCCCTTTTTTCCAGGGCAAACTGGGACGCGGAGGAGCGGCCCGGTCTGAGCGCGGAGGAAACCGTTCAGATGATTCAGGGACAGCTTCGCTATGTCCTTCACGATGCCCACATCCGTAAGGCCCGGAAAATGCTGGTGATCGAGCAGTTTCAGAATCCGGAGCTGGCAGAGCTCCAGACCAAGCAGAATTACACGGACGTAATGCACTACTTCACCGGGTTTGTCCGCTTTCAGATCCGGCAGGGGATTCTGGTGGGGGATGACCCGGAGGTGATGGCCGCCCAGCTGTGTCTGCCGATTTCCGTATGGCTGGGCCTGTGCGACCGGGAGCCGGAGCGGGAGCAGGAGGTCATGGCATTGGCAGACCGGCACATCCGGCAGTTTTTCCGGCTGTATCAGCCGGCGTCAGCCTGATTGGACGCCCAGAGGTCAGCGCCATGATCCTGTCCGTCACTGAAGTAACCCTTATGACCGCGGCCACCATCCACGCGGAAGCCTGGCAGGCCTCCCACCGCAGCTTTTGCAGCGAGGCATTTGTAAAGGCCCACACCCCCTTGCGGCAGAAGACCCTTTTTCAGGAGGAACTGCGGGGCGGCATGGCGCTCTATATGCTCATAAAGGATTCCCCTGTGGGGGTTGTCTCCGTCAAGGAAGACCTGATCGAAAACCTGTATATCCTCCCGGCGGAGCAGAATAAGGGCTACGGAACCGAGCTGCTCCAATTTGCCATGGCCCAATGCAGGGGGACGCCCCGGCTCTGGATTCTGGACAACAACCACCGGGCGCTGGCATTTTACCGGAGGCATGGCTTTCGTCTCACCGGAAAGCGTAGTCCCCTCTCGGAGCAGCTGTCCGAGCTGGAGATGGTCTTTGCAGGCAGCGAACCTCCGGTTTGTCCGGCACCTGCGTACCATTACCGGAGCAGCACATAAGATCGGATGAATTTGCCATCCCCAGGCGGCAGCGAGGATTGCCGCTTTCGGATCACCGTAAACAGAAAATCATCTTAAGAACAAACACAAACGGCTGAAAACTGTGCCTATCGGTATTCACCGCGCCCCTGTAGAATAGAGACTATCAGGCCGCTCTGATTCATTCGGCAGAGTCGGCAGCGTAATTATGGAGTATATCGTATGAAAGATAAGCATTTTTCTTCCCGTATGCTCACCTGCTCCGGAGCACTGATGAGCATCGCGGGCATATTGATCATCATCTGCGGACAATCCGGCTATGGCGGCATTCTGTTGGCAGCGGCTTGCTGCATGTTCTTCGGGGCCCGGAATTTCCGCATTGCGGAGGACAGAGCAGAACAGGAGGAAAAGCATGAGCAGGAATAAACGCACACAATTTCAAATCGCAAGGAACTGGCTGCTTTTCTGGACGCTGTTTATCGGCATCGGCGCTGTTGCCGGTGCAAGCGGGATGCTCCTTGACCCCAGCGGAAAGGCCATGGGAATGGATGCCATGCTGCCTTACTTTCAGGTGCTGCCCCTGGCGGATAAGCTGTTTCAGAATTACATATTCTCCGGCATCGCCCTTCTGATCGTGAACGGCCTGACCAATCTGACTGCGGCTGTTCTGCTTCTGCTCCGGCGGAAGCTGGGGGTGATCCTGGGCGGCATATTCGGTGTCACGCTGATGCTGTGGATCTGCATTCAGTTCGTCATCTTCCCGATGAACTTCATGTCCACCAGCTACTTTATCTTCGGCCTCTGTCAGGCCATCGCAGGGTACGCGGCATGGGTATTGGGAAAGCGGGAGGCTGCCAACATGGGAGGGACCGACCGTGCTTGACTTCATCCGGGCGGCAACGCCCTGGGTTTTGATTGGCCTGTCCCTGGCGGTATTCTTCGCGGGAAACGCCAACAGGAAGCCGGATGAAAAGCCCCGGGGTAATTTCGGGTCTGTGGGTATGTGCATTGGTATGTGCATCGGCACCGCATCGGGAAGTGCCCTTTGGAATAACACCGGCCTGGGAATCTCCATGGGTATGCTGGTTGGACTGGTCATCGGCTCCTGCATCAAAAAAGAGACGGATGATGATGCGTAAATGGGCAGCCCTGGCAGGGCTGTGCCTTCTGCTATTGGCTGCCACCGGAGTGCAGTTCCTGCGCAATCAGGAAGGGTTCACCGGCAGCCGGGTGAAAAATCCGGACTTCTATCTGCTGGACATTGAGAAAATGAACGGAACCGATCTGCACACCCTGGAGCTGCAGAAAGGGGATACCCTTCACATCCGGTTTCAAACGGAGCAGGGCTCCTTGTATCTGGAAATCAAGGCGCCGGACGGAACTTCCGTCTATCGCGGAAACGGGCAGGATGTCACCGACTTTACCGTAAACGCCCCGGAAAACGGCGTATACACCATCTTGGTTGAGGCGCACCGCGCCAGGGGAAGTATTCAGATTTATGTGGAGGGAACGCCATGAAAACCATTGGCATGATGAAAGCCCTGTGGTTATGCAGTCAGTACAAAAAGGCATCTCCTCAGCAGCGGAAAGCCATTCAGGCGGCGCGTCTGCAAGCCCTGACTATGAATGCGGCCTCTGGGTGCCCATCTGCCGCGTCCCCGATAAAGGCGAACAGGAGACGGCGGAAACCGTTGCTTCCGCAACCCTTCTCGATATCCTCTGAAAAAATTACAAATTTCCTCTTGACTCTCCCCCGCAGGGGAGATGCTACAATCCTCCTTGTAACAAACACAAGGAGGATTTTTCTATGGATGAACCATCGATCCGCGTTACCAATCTGACCAAGTCCTTCGGCGGCCGGAAAGTGGTGGACGATCTGTCCTTTGACGTGGAAAAGGGCCAGGTCTTCGCGCTTCTGGGTCACAACGGCGCCGGAAAAAGCACCACCATCGATCTGATTCTGGGGCTGAAAACCCCGGATACCGGTTCGGCCCGGATTCTGGGCATGAATGCCGGGAAGCACCGGAAGCAGGTATTTGAGCGTGTGGGGGTACAGCTCCAGCATACCCAGTATCAGAGCAGCATCACAGTGGAGGAGGCCTGCATCGAGTACGCTTCCCTGTACCCCTGCCCCGGGGACTACCACACGCTTCTGGAGCAGTTTGGCCTTACCGCCCTGAAAAAGAGCCTTGTTGCCAAGCTCTCCGGGGGCGAGCGGCAGAAGCTCTCCGTGGTGCTGGCGCTCATCGCTATTGCCGTAATCTGCATCACCATCGCCGTCAAGACCTTCCGGTGGGAGTAACGGAATTCATATTTTGTCGTCAGAAATAGTGCTGCGAAAGGATTGCATTTTCCACCGCAATCCGGTATACTAATTGGATAACAGACAGCAGGCGGTGAACCGGAAACCCATTGACGTCCCGCTTGCTGATTCTGGCCTGCGGACAAATCCGCACCCGGCGTTTTGCCGGGAATCAAGGCGTATAGGAGGCAGCAGCTATGGGAGAATCAAAGCACGCAGTGGTTGTAATTGGGCACCGGAATCCGGATACGGACTCCATATGCTCTGCAATTGCCTACGCTGCGCTGAAAAATCAAACATCGGAGCTGCAGTATGAGGCGCGGCGTGCCGGCGAGCTCAATGCGGAGACCACCTTTGTCTTAAAGCACTTTGGCGTGGAGCCACCCCGGCTCTGTCTGGACGTGAATCCCAAGGTCCGGGACGTAGACTATCGGAAATTCGATGGCATCCCCGGCAGCACCAGCCTGCGCCGGGCCTGGACCATCATGCGCAGTCAGGAGATCGACACCCTGCCGGTGATCGATGACGAGGGAAAGCTGCTGGGTCTGGTCGCCGTAAAGGACATTGCCACGTCCAACATGGACATTTTCGACACCGAGGTTCTGGCAAAGAGCCACACCTCCTACCGCAACATTCTGGAAACCCTGGAGGGAACCATGGAGGTGGGCGATCCGGACGCCTTTGTGGAGCATGGCCGGGTGTTCATCGGCGCGGCCAGTCCGGATATTATGGAGGAGACTGTGCAGGCCGGGGACATTGTACTTCTGTCCAACCGCTACGAAAGCCAGCTGTGCGCCATTGAGATCGGCGTCAGCCTGCTCATCGTCTGCCAGGGGGCTCACATCACCAAAACCATCCGAAGGCTGGCATCCGAGCGGAACGTTGCCATCATTCGCGTACCCTTCGATACCTATGCGGCGGCAAAGCTCATCTGTCAGAGTACCCCGGTGTCCTATATTATGACCACTCAGAACCTGCTCAAGTTCAGTCTGTACACCCAGATTGCCGAGGTCCTGAAGGTCATGGGCAAGGTCCGCCATCGCTACTTTCCGGTTCTGGATGAAAACGGGAAGTACTGCGGCATGCTCAGCCGCCGGAATGTCATCAACATGCCCAAGCGGCAGATGATTCTGGTAGACCATAACGAGCAGACCCAGGCGGTGGAAGGGACCTCTGATGCCGAAATTCTGGAGATCATCGACCACCACCGAATCGGTCGGCCGGAGACCCGCAACCCCATCTTCTTCCGGAACCAACCGGTGGGATGCACCGCTACCATCATCACCCAGATGTATCTGGAAGCGGGTGTCGAGATTCCCGCCCCCATCGCCGGAATTCTGCTCAGTGCGATCCTGTCCGATACGCTTGCCTTCCGAAGCCCCACCTGCACCCCCACAGATCAGAAGACGGCGCAAATGCTGGCCCGCATTTCCCAGGTGGACATGGAGCAGTTCGCCAGTGAAATGTTCGAGGCCGGTGAGCACATCAGTGGAAAGACTCCGGAGGAAGTGCTGATTCAGGACTTCAAGGTTTTCCTGTGCGGTGACACCCGGTTCGGCGTTGCCCAGCTGTACTTTATGACGGAGAACAACCTGAAAGCCGCCCAGGAGCTGCTGAAGCCATACCTGTCGGAAGCCATCTCCAAGCAGAAGATCGAGGATCTGTATGTGATGCTGACCAACGTCCCCCAGAACGCCAGCACCGTCATGCACACCGGCTACAATACCGTCCAGATCCTGTCGGATGCCTTTGATGCGGCGGCGGTGAAAGGCAACGCCGTGGTGCTGCCGGGTGTTATCAGCCGAAAAAAGCAGTTCCTCCCCGCCCTTATGGCCGCTTACCAGCAGCTGTAACCTCCTCTTACCAAAGAACGCCAGCCCCGACGGATCCTTACGGATCAGCTGGGGCTGGCGTTATCCCTTTTCCTTCAAACAGGTCGGGAGGCACAGCCCTCCTTCCAGGGTCAGAAGCCTCTCTTTCCGGTTCAGCCCTCCGGCGTAGCCGGTGAGACTGCCGTCAGCGCCCACCACCCGGTGGCAGGGGACGATAACGGAGATAGGGTTGCGCCCCACGGCTGCACCCACAGCCCGGGCGGAAAAGCGTTCCTTTCCCAGCCGCTCCGCCGTAATAGCCCCGATGGCTCCGTAAGACACGGTCTTTCCATAGGGAATGGTCAGCAGGCTCTCCCAAACGGCCACCTGATACTGTGTTCCCACCAGGTGCAGCGTGGGTGTAAAGTCTGGCCTGTCCCCGGCGAAATACGCATCCAGCCAGCGTTTGGCCTGCTCCAATACGGTGCAGCTGCCCTCTGCTAATCCCGGGAGCTGCGCCGGGTAGTATTTCTGCCCGGCAAACCACAGCCCGGTAAGGCCAATTTCATCTGCTGCCAGGAGGATATCTCCCAAGGGGGAATCATAATGGGCCGTGCAGGGCATCTTACTTCCCATCTTCTTTGATCAGGCGGCTGTAGCCGGTGCCATACTGGACGCACCGGGACACCCGGCTCAGGGTGGCCGAGGAAATATCCGTACCCGCCATGACCTGCTGATAGGTCATGCCCTGCATCAGCAGCTTGGCGGCGTAAAGCCGCTCGGCCATTTTTTCCAGCTCCTTGCGGGTGCAAAGATCCTCAAAAAACGCCTGGCAATCCTGGGCATTTTCCAGACCCGCGATCTGCCGGTACAGAGCCTGTAGCTTTTCTTCCTGACACATGGATGGTTCCTCCTGATTCTGTATGTCTTCCCTCACAGTACGCTTGCCGCGCCCCGGAGGAAGGCCTTGGTTTTTTCACTTCTGGGGTGCTCGAAGACCTCCTCCGGGGTGCCCATTTCTTCGATGACACCATCGGCCATATAGATCACCACATCGGCCACACTCCGGGCAAACTCCATCTCATGAGTGACCACGATCATGGTGTTGTCCTTGTTTTTCAGGCCCCGGATGACCCGCAGCACTTCCCCGGTGAGCTCCGGGTCCAGGGCGCTGGTGGGCTCGTCAAAGCACAGCACCTCCGGCCGCAGAGCCAGCGCCCGGGCAATGGCGATGCGCTGCTGCTGACCGCCGGACAGCTGGTAGGGGTAGAAGTCGGCCTTCTGCCTGAGCCCAACCTGTTCCAGCAGCCTCATGGCATTGTCCCGGAGCTCCTGCTTGCTGCCCAGGCCCAGCAGACTGGGAGCAAGGGTGATGTTTTCCAGCGCGGTGTACTGGGGAAACAGGTTGAAGTTCTGAAACACCAGTCCAAAATGGAGCCGGTTCTTCCGGATCTGCTCCTCGGAGGCGCCGCCCAGCAGCTTCTGGCCTTTGACGATAATCTCCCCCGCGTCCGGGGTTTCCAGAAAGTTCAGGCACCGCAGCAGCGTGGTCTTGCCGCTGCCGGAGGAGCCGATGATGGCCAGCACCTGGCCTGGCTCCATGGAAAACGAAATATTTTTTAAAACGGCAGAGCCGTCAAAGCTCTTTTGCAGATTGTTGACTTCCAGTAGTATCATAGCATCATCCTCTGAAATAGTCCAGTCTCTTTTCTACCCAGCCGAACAAAAGTGTCAGAGCACCGCTGAACACCAGATAGTACAGTGCCGTAAAGAACAAGGGCCACACCTGGCCGGAGATTCCCTGAGAGCCCTTCAGGAAAGCCGTACCCGCCCAGATAATCTCCTGCAGGGCAATGATCCGGGCCAGAGCCGTGTCCTTGACCAGGGTGATGATCTCATTGCTCACCGGCGGGACAATGCGCTTGATAACCTGCAGAAGCATGATTCTCACAAAAATCTGCCCTCTGGTCATGCCCAGCACCTGCCCGGCCTCCAGCTGGCCCACAGGGATGCTCTGGATGCCGCCCCGGTAGATTTCAGAGAAATAGCAGGCGTAATTGATGATGAAGGCCGCCGCCGAAGCGGCAAAGCGTCCGTTCTCACCGCTGCCCCAGATCGGCTGCCCCAGAGCCATGCTGGGAAAATAGAAGATGATCAAAAGCTGGATCATCAGCGGCGTGCCCCGGATAATCCAGACAAAGAACCGGGTCACAATACTCAGCGGACGGAACCGGGACATGGAACCAAAGGCGATAATGAGTCCCAAGGGCAGCGCCCCCACCAGGGTTATGCCAAAGAGCTTCAGGGTCTGAAGAAAGCCGACATTCAGCGCCCCAAAAACAATGGGTAATTGCTGTAAAAAGGTCATGTTTTTCCCCCTATTCACAAACATGGGTCATCCGCCCGGCAGGGAAAGTGCCGGACGGATGAATTTTCATCGCGTGTAATTACTGGGCGATCAGGGCGGCGGTGACACCGTAGGTGTCGGCACAGGCCTGCATGGAACCATCCTTGTAGGAGGCGGCGAAGAAATCGTTCAGCGCCGCAGTCAGGTCGGAGCCGGTGCGGAAGCCAACACCGTATTCCTCGCTGTTGAGCTTGGCGGTGTAGGTCAGATCCGCGTAGCCGGTGCCCTCGCCCACCATGGCGGCAGCCATCAGGGAGTCAATGACAGCGGCGTCCGATGTACCGGCGGCAACCTCCATCAGCGCGGCGGCCTGGGACTGGACAGGGGTGCAGCTGTAGCCCAGGGCAGTGACCTCGGCTTCACCGGCGGAGCCTGCCTCCACGGCAAACTGCAGGTCGGCGCAGCTCTCGGAGGTCTGATAGTCCGCGGCCTTGGCAGCGGGCACGATGACCACCTGGGCGTTGTTGCAGTAGGGCTTGGAGCAGCTCATGGCAGCGGTGACCTCGCTTGTCAATGTCATGCCGTTCCAGACGCAGTCAATGTTCTTGCTGTCCAGCTCCAGAACCTTGTTATCCCAGTCAATCTCCACGAACTCCACCTTCACGCCCAGGCTGGCTGCAAAGGCCGCAGCCATGTCGGCATCAAAGCCGATCCAGTTTCCGCTTGCATCCTTGTAATCCATGGGGGCGAAATCGGTGATGCCAACCACCAGAGTGCCTTTATCCTTGACATACTTGAGATCGGAGTTGGCGTCTGCCTTCTTGCCGCAGCCGGCAAACAGTGTCAGTACCAGAGTCAGTACCAGAGCCAGTGCAATTATCTTTTTCACAGTGATTACCTCTCTTTTTCTGGGGGGCGCCGGAGACGCTTCCCGAATTGGTTTTTCTTTACAGGACGCATTATACTTCATCACGCTAAAGCTGTAAAGTGTTTTTTCAGAAAAATCGAACTTTTGTCAAAACTGTCAGAATTGGCAAAAGCTCATGATGCAATTTATACAATCCGCCAGCATTTTGCTTGAGAGGGCGGCAGATGCCGCCCTCTCTGGTTACTTCCATTTCTCGATCAGACTGCGAATCTGGGCTGTGAGCTTGGCATTGTCCTTGTTGGACCGGCCCCGGAACCCCTGCACCAGCTTCAGCAGATCCCCGGCGGCTGCCACCAACTCGCCATAAATCTGCTTTGCCCGCTGGCTGCCCTTAAACACCGCCGCCCGGTCAATCTTTACGCCTTGGGTGAAGGCCGTCATCTTCCCGGTGAGCAGATCGTACTCCGTGCCGCTGTAGGGTGCCTCGGCGCAGTAGCCCATGGACTGAAGGGTTGCGCGGAAGGCCTCGCAGCTTTCATCGTCACCGTGGTTTACGAACACCATTCCCGGCTTATTCTGGAAGCCCCCGAGCCAGGCAAGCAATCCGTCCCTATCCGCATGGCCGGAGGTGCCGTGGAGAGACCCGATTTCGGCGCACACCGCGATTTCCTCACCGAAGAGCTTTACGTCCTTCACCCCCTGCTGGAGCCGCTGGCCCAGAGAGCCCTCGGCCTGGTACCCCACAAACAGGATCATGCTCTCGCTGCGCCACAGGTTGTGCTTCAGATGATGCCGAATCCGTCCCGCCTCGCACATACCGCTGGCGGAAAGAATGACCTTGGGCTTGGCATCGAAGTTGATCGCCTTGGAATCCTCGGAAGTCACAGACAATTGCAGTCCGTCAAACCAGATGGGATTGATACCCTGTTCCAGAATGGCCCGGGTCTCATCGTCAAAGTTATTCTCGCTGCTCTGCAGGAAGATACCGGTTGCCTCCACCGCCAGGGGAGAGTCCACATACACCGGAAATCCGGGGTGATTCTTCACAAGCTCCTGCTGCTTGATCTCCCGGATGGCATACAGCAGCTCCTGGGTTCTGCCCACCGCAAAGGCGGGGATCACCAGATTGCCGCCCCGGTCCAGCGTACGCTGAATGCACTGGGCAAGCTCTCCTACCACGTCCACAGGAGCCTTGTCGTGGAGCCGGTCGCCGTAAGTGGATTCGATCACCAGGTAGTCCGCCGTCTGAACCGGCTGGGGATCCCGGAGCAAGGGCTGGTTGAGGTTGCCCACATCCCCGCTGAACACGATCTTGCGCTGCTCCTGGCCCTCCGTAAGCCACAGCTCGATGGCAGCGGATCCCAGCAGATGGCCAACATCCGTAAAGCGGAGGTCAATCCCCTCTGCCACCCGCAGCAGCTCGCCGTAATGGCAGGGCCGCAGCAGCCGGATCGCTGCCAGCGCATCGTTCAGCGTATAGGTCGGCTCGGTCAGTGCCTCCCCTGCCCGCTCAGCCTTCCGATTGCGCCACTGGGCCTCGGATTCCTGAATATGGGCCGAATCCCGGAGCATGATGTCGCACAGACTGCAGGTGGCCTCGGTGGCGTAAATGAGACCGGAGAAGCCATCCTTGCAGAGCTTTGGCAGCATACCGGAGTGGTCGATGTGCGCATGGGTCAGGAATACCGCTTCGATCTGCCCGGGGCTGACCGGCAGCGGCACATTCTGGAATACGTCCATCCCCTGCTCCATACCGCAGTCCACCAGGTAATGTCTTCCGCCGACCTCCAACAGGGTGCAGCTTCCGGTCACCTCATGGGTCGCGCCGATGAACTGGATCTTCATGCCCATTCCCCCTTTTTTCTTTTATTATAGCACTCCCTTTGCAAAACGCAAGTCCGGAGCGCTTCCCAGGAGGTACGCAGTGTTTTCTATTCCAACTCCTTTCGCAGCTTTTCCAGCGCACGCTTCTCGATCCGGGATACGTAGCTCCTGCTGATTCCAGTGATAGCCGATACCTCGCGCTGCTTTTTCGGAGGGCCGCCATCCAGGCCATAGCGCAGGACGATCACCTGCCGTTCCTGATCCGACAGGCAGCTGTCTACCTTGCCCCGGAGCTGCCGCGTCAGCTCCCGGTTGGATACCTGCTCCAGAAGGTCCCCGTCCTGGCTGACCACATCCATCAGCTCCAGCGGCGCACCGTCCGTACCCGTCTCGATCATGTCGGACAAGGACACATCCTGGGCGCTCTTCCGCTGCGCCCGGAAATACATGAGGATTTCATTTTCTACGCACCGGGCGGCATAGGTTGCCAGCCTTGCTCCCTTTTCGGGGTTGAAGGTTTCAATGCCTTTGATGAGCCCAATGGTTCCGATGGAGATCAGGTCCTCCTGATCGGAGGTCTGGGTGTAGTATTTTTTCATGATGTGCGCAACCAGGCGCAGATTCCGTTCAATGAGGATGTTTCGGGCGTCCAGATCTCCCTGGTGGGCAAGCTCCACGTAATAGCGCTCCTCCTCTCCGGTCAGAGGCTTGGGGAAGGAGCCGGTGGACAGCTGCAGGGAGTACAACAGTGTGCTGAGCATCAGCCATGCGGAAAGCAGCATCATACATCACCTCAGCATACCTTATTCGCTGTTGGTTGTCCCTTTTCCTACAGGTTTCAAAGAACTTGTCTGCCTTTCTGCCAGGGGTGGAATACCCGTTACAATCCTCTGCCCATGAAAATGCCCCCGTATCCTTGCATCTCTCAAACGGATGCGACATAATGTGGGCAACAGAATCATAACTTCCAAAATTTTTCTGGAATGTGTGACCCGGGAGAGAAAACCTCGTACTACCAGGGTGAGGAACGAATGGAAAGCGCAGTGTCAACAAATCCACAGGAAGGAACTGTTGGAAGGATAACAAATCCCACCGATCAATTCTGACCGGTGGGTGTTTTCGTCATGTGTAATACTCTTTCCATTCCTATTGGATTTCTCGTTAAATCACAGGTCTCCTTTAAATTGAGACTTTGGGGATTTCGGTTTTTTTAGCTTGTTTTATTCCGACACCTGTTTCGGATGCAGATTTCGATAATGTCGATTAGTGTATCAGCAGAATCTACAAATTGTAGAAATGCTAGAACTCCTTTAGCTGTCCAAGAAAGTTCCATACGTACAACGGACAAATAATAAGAAGAAATTGAAAAACAACCAAACTTATGCTATGATTGCTACAGAGAATTTATTTATTTCAGTAACCAGAAAGGAGGAAATCCATGCGTTTCAACATTTCACTCAATATCTGTGAAGAAACTATAATGAATTATGCCCCGGCATTGCTGGATATTCTCCTTTTTGATCGTACCACAAGACGAAACATCATCTGGGCTACGGATGACTATGCCGAAAGAGGCATTGAATACAGTGCTTCCTCTGAGATTCGTCCTGAATTGATAACAGGCTTCAACTCCATGCTGATTCGCCCCAGAATTGCCAAGAGCATTGAAGCCCAGGAGAGCCGTACCCGGGGCAGAGCAGAGGTTTTTACTCCTTGCTGGGTCTGTAATGTTCAGAATAATTTGGTAGATGAGCAGTGGTTTGGCCGTTCCTCTGTATTTAATATAGAGGGCGATAAAGAGTGGGAAACCACTGGGGATAGAATTCAGTTCCCGGACGGGTACCAGAAAACATGGAAAAAATATATAGATGCTAAGCGTTTGGAAATCGCCTGTGGTGAAGCTCCCTATTTGGTCAGCCGCTATGATACGGTTTCTGGCTCATTGATTCCGATTAAACGCAGGATAGGCCTGCTGGATCGCAAGCTTCGTGTGGTCAATGAGAATACGGACAACGCAGAGGACTGGTTCAAGTGGACACTCCGGGCATTTCAGAGTGTTTACGGATATGAATTTCAAGGAGATAACCTGCTTCTGGCGCGGGAGAATCTGCTGGCAACCTTTATTGAGTATTATCAGGATCGTTTTGGTGAAGCACCTACTGTGAAGCAACTTGGCTTAATTGCCCGTACCATAAGCTGGAACATCTGGCAGATGGATGGCGTCAAATTCGTAGTTCCCTACAGCTGCAAGCCGCAGCAATTGGATCAACAGCTGTCTCTGTTTGATTTTGGAGAAGATCAGGAAGAAGTCATACCCTGCTTCGGCTGTAAAACCGGGAATATCCGTGAACACACCGGTATCTATTGCAGGATATATGACTGGCGCGAGAATGCCAGCTTGCGATATGTAGATATGGTGAAAGGAGAGCGTGTATGAGCACACAGATCTACACTGGTACTGCCCAGTACAATCTGATTTATGTCTTTGCGATTCATGACGATGGGCATAAGGACTATCTGAAGATCGGCGAAACTAGCTTTTCCAGTGCTTCCAGTTTCAAGCAGCTCTCTCCGAACTGCCATGAGTTGAATCTCCATGCCCATGCCCGGATTCAGCAGTACACCAAAACTGCGCTCATTCAATATGAGCTTCTTCATACGGAACTGGCTAGAATCCAGGTCCAGCTTGCGGACGGGACCATTGAAAGCACCACCTTCAGTGACAAAGATGTGCACGAAGTGCTGGATCGCTCCGGCTTTGACCGTCACAATTTCTATGACACCGGGAAAGGCAGTGAGTGGTTCAAGGTAAGCTTGCCGCAGGCAATTTGTGCCATTCGCGCGGTAAAAGAGGGCAGAAATACCCTTACTGCCGCTGAAATCTCCGGTGCGATTGTCCTTACGGATACAACGAACCCTGTAATCAGCAGCGCGGCGGAAAGGCCAAAGCCCAAAATCGTCCTTCGCGATGAGCAGAAAGCATGCATTAACAAGACTCGCAGCGTATTTGCCCAAGGGGATCGTATGCTCTGGGACTGCAAGATGCGTTTCGGCAAGACCATCACTGCCTATTCTTTGGTCAAAGAGATGGGCTATCAAAAGGTTCTGGTGGTCACCCACCGCCCTGCGGTTGTGGACGGCTGGCGTAACGATTTCAGCTTGATATTTGAAGATGACCGGGTGTTTGTTACCAAGGAAAACATCACTGTGGGGGACCGTTTCACCGCAGAGGATGCGGGTATTGACGCAGAAAATGACCGTCATCTGCGGAATTTGGCAGATAGCGGCAGACCTTTCGTGTATTTCGCCTCCATGCAGGACCTGCGTGGTTCCGCATTAGCGGGCGGCAAATTTGATAAAAACCGTGGCGTGTTTGCCATGGACTGGGATATTATCATCTATGACGAAGCCCATGAGGGAACCCAGACCGATCTGGGGCTCAATGTGCAGAAACTGTTGGAGGAGCCAAAGACCGGCAAGGCTCCTAAGAAGGTGCTTCAGCTTTCTGGTACGCCCTATAATCTGCTGAATCAATACGCAGATGACAATGTGTATTCCTGGGACTATGTCATGGAACAGCAGGCAAAGCGTGATTGGGACAAGACGCACCCCGGTGACCATAATCCCTATGCTGACCTGCCGGAAATGCGGATTTGCACCTTTGACCTGCGGAAGAAGCTGGCAAACTCCTACCGTTATGAGGATGAGAGTGTTGCTTTCAACTTTCACGAATTCTTCCGCACCTGGACTGGTGACCCGGATCGGGATTTCCGTCCCCTGCCAGCAGGTGTATCTGCCGGTGACTTTGTCCATGAAAGCGATGTCTGGCAGTTTCTGAATTTAATCTCCACGGATAGTGAGGATTCCAACTATCCCTTTGCCACCCAGGAATACCGGGATATGTTCAAGCATACTTTCTGGATTTTACCCGGCGTAAAGGAAGCACGGGCATTCAGTGCCATGCTGAAAAAGCACCCGGTGTTTGAAAAATATGAGATTGTCAATGTTGCAGGTGAGGGAGATCAGGAGCAGCCTTATGACGATGCGCTGAAAGCCGTCCGGGAAGCCATCGGTAAGCACAGCCATACCATCACCCTGTCCTGTGGTAAACTGACTACCGGCGTTACTGTGAAACAGTGGACCGGTGTAATGCTGCTTTCCGGCTCTGCCAGTACCGGTGCGGCCGGGTATATGCAGACCATTTTCCGCGTTCAGTCCGCCGGCAGCATTGATGGCAAACAGAAGACGGTTTGCTATGCGTTTGACTTCGCTCCTGACCGCACTCTGAAGGTGCTGTCGGATGTTCATAGTCTGAAAAAGTCTGCTGTCGGAACCGACGATGCGGGGAGGGTCAAGCTGGGCGAATTTCTGAACTTCTGTCCTGTTCTGGCGGAAGCGGAAACCGGCATGGAATTCTATGATGTTCCGAAAATGATGCGTCAGCTCAAGCGGCTGACCGTGGATGCCGCAGTCAAGAGCGGTTTTGACGATGACAGCATTTATAAGGCTGATGCAGGCATCGTTATGGATAAACAGAAGCTACAGCTTATGGATGTGCTGAAAGCTCGGCTGAGTCCCCAGAAGAAGGGTAAACAAGACCCCCACGTGAAGGTCAATGACCAGGGACTAACGGATGAACAGTACCAAAAGGCGCAGGATGCCAAGCGTAAGCCCAAGCGGGAACGTACCAAGGAGGAGCAGGCGGCTCTGGATAAAGAAAAGGAAATGAAAAAACAGCAGCAGAATCTCTTTGACCTGCTGCGCAATGTCTCCATCCGGCTACCGCTGCTGATTTTCGGAACCGCCGCTGACTTTGATGAATCCATCCGGCTGGCGGAATTTGTGGACAAGGTGGACGCGGCCTCCTGGCAGGAGTTCATGCCGAAGGAACTGGACAAAGAGCTGTTCCTGAAACTGCTGGTATTTTACGATGAGGATGTAATTGAGGGAGCGGGGATGCGCATCCGCCGCATGGCAAAAGCTGCAGACGAGCTGATGCCCACGCGCCGTGTGATGAAAATCGCCGAGATTTTCACCTATTTCAAAAACCCCGCAAAGGAGACGGTGCTGACGCCGTGGCGTGTGGTGAACATGCACATGGGTAATACGATAGGCGGCTATAACTTCTGTAAAGAGGACTATCCTATGCAGGACGGGCTGCTAGAGGAACCACGCCTGATCGAGCAGGGCGAGGTGACAAGCGCCTTGTTCCTGAACGAAAATGTTCGGATTCTGGAGATGAACTCCAAATCCGGTCTCTATCCGCTTTATGTGGCCTACACCATCTATCGCATGATGCTCCCGAAGAACGAAGAGCAGATGACACTGGAAGAGGCACAGAGCTGGTGGCGGCGGGCACTTCGCGACCACCTGTTCGTGCTGTGCCAGACAACCATGGCTGTGGCCATTACAAAGCGTACTCTGGCAGGCTATACTGGCGCGGAGGTCAACGCCATCTATCTGCCCAAGCTGCTGAATCGCATGGAGGATAAACAGCGGCTTGCGCGGAAACTGACCAGCCCGGCGACCTGGAAGAAAGAAGGGGAACGTTTGAAATTTGATGCTGTTGTAGGAAATCCGCCCTACCAGCTGACGGGCGGCTCTGGCGGAACAAATGATTCGCCGATTTATCAGCATTTTGTACAGCTAGCAAAGAAGGTAGATCCAACTTACTTGTCGTTCATTATGCCCTCTCGCTGGTTTACTACAGGACGTGAAAACCTGATTGGCGGATTTCGTCGTGAAATGCTGACTGATAGAACTATCAGCAAAATGGTTGTTTACACTGATTCCCATGATGTTTTTCCATCAGTTGAAATCAAAGGCGGACTTTGCTATTTCTTGATGGATTCAAGATATAATGGCGATTGCAGATATGAGCTGATAGAGGGGGGCGCAAGAACTGTTGATATGCGCAATCTTGGCGACTTTGATATTCTTATCAGAAATGCAAAGCTGGGCGAAATTGTCAAAAAGGTAATGTCCGGCATTTCAAGCGAGAGCGAAACAGTAGCCTCCATTGTTTCATCTGATACGCCTTTTGGAATACCGACAAATCCGTTTGGCAGTGCGAAGCTGTCTATCCCAGTTTACCGTTACATATCTGCTGAGCATAATACCCGCCTCTACTATTTGGAAAACATGGAGCGCTCCATAGCGTATGTGAGCAAAACGTCCATTACAAAAAATTCTCAGGACATTGATAAGTATAAGGTGTTGATTCCTGAAGCCGGAGGTTCCGGCAATGACCCAATGGTATTAGGAAAACCGATTTGTGCCCCGGAGAATTCAATTTGTTCACAGACATTTTTGTATGTTCCTTTTGAGAGCGAGGTAAAGGCTCTGAATTTTATTTCATATTTGCAGACAAAGTTGTTCCGTATACTGGTTTCTGCTTGCAAGATTTCACAGCACGCGCCGAGCAAAACCTATCGTTTTGTTCCCATGCAGGATTTCTCCAGACCGTGGACGGATGCAGATTTGTATGCCAAGTATGGCCTGACGGATGAGGAGATTTCGTTCATCGAAGCGACGATCAAGCCAATGGTGTAAGACAACATTTTTATGAGGAGGAGGTGATTTGCGCAATGCCAAAGTCTTCAAACGCAACTGCATCAGCTTTCGGATGGGAGTTTCAGAGCAATGCAGCCATTATGCTGATGATAAAAAATATCGTTAACGCTTCTAAAGTCAAAGTTGAGGGTGAAAACGAAGATGTTGAAATAACGTTTTCTGACGGGAAAATGCTGATGGCTCAGGCAAAAGCTGTTGAAAACCCTGATGATGTTAGTCATGTCAAGGAAAAATTGACGAGCGGCCTTCGAACACTGAATGATGCCGCCAAGGATCCAAATGTCAATCAGCTGATTTTCGTTACAAATTCACCAAATCCTTTTAAGGATGTAACAACAATGTATAAATTCAGCAGCCCGCTCAATGTAGTTCCGTTTTCCGAGTTGCCAGAGAGCTGCCAAGAGGTGGTAAACGATATTTGCGCAACGTGCGGATACAATATCGACGTGTCAATGCTGACCGTTTGCGTGATGCAGTTTCATGGGCAGGCCGAAGATGAGCGTTACAAGGTGCTGCGATCTTTGACAGAAGAATTTCTCAACGACATTGGTGTTGAGAAGGTTTCTGCCAACCAAATACTGTCATTGTGGCAACATTCATTTTCAGTAAATGCCTCACAGCGAACAACGTCAATCACCAAGGAGAGCATGGTGTGGCCAATTATCGCCATTCTTTGCGAAGTGCGCGAAACTGACACGGAGCTAGACGATTATGACTCTTCTGATGTCGCTGAAATCCTACGGAAATATAAGGCCGTGATAAACAACAATTCTGAACGCTTTGAGTTTATTTCAAAGGTACTCAGCGACTACGAAGAGTTCCATCTTGAAATGAAATCAAGGGACAGGGTGCCTCGTTTTATTTCCGAACGATGGAATCAGTACACGGAGGACTTTGATCTAAAAAATGCAGATACAGCTACAGCGGAAGCAGTGATACGACTTACGATATTAAATGTCCTTAAAAGCCGCAGGATAATTGCCGACATAAAAAGCAAGGTGAAATTATGAGAATTGTATCATTACAAGTCAATTCAATACAGCGGACTTTTTTGAGTGATGACCAGAAGACATATGCGTTCGGCCCAAATGTGAATATCATTTTCAGTGCAAAAAATAGTGTTGGAAAAACTACACTGCTACGAATGCTTATGTATGCTTTAGGCTACCCAATACCAAGTACTCGCGGCATTCGGTTTTCTGATTATGAAACGGTTCTCACAGTCATAGGTGCAAATGAGCGAGAGTTTGTATTGACCAGAAATCGTAATTACATTGAAATTGCATATGATGGGAATGAAAACGGGTACTCCCTTCCTTCTGAACAAGCCGAACTACATACGCTGATTTTTGGTATTGACAACCTTGAAGTAGTTGAAAATCTTCTAGGCGCATTTTATATTGACCAGGAAAAAGGCTGGACCCTTTTGAACCGTGGGAAGGTTATTGGGGATATCCACTTTTCGATTGAATCCTTGCTCAGGGGACTTTCAAATAAATCGAATGATGAATTAGCACAGAGACTTGCTGTCGTCAGACGAGAAATTCAGAAATATAAGCACATGCTCGATGTGGCCAATTATAAGGCTGAGATAAATAAGCTTGGAGAAACCATTTATCTGGATTCTACAGCCGACGAAATAGAGTCTATGTTAGAAGCACTGTACTGCGAAAGAAAGCCTCTCGAAGAAGAACTGCATCGGATAAAGAATGTTGTCCGAAAGAATTGTAGTTTCGAGAAGTACATCGCTTCTTTTCGACTTCGGGTAAAAACGCCAGATGGAAACGAAATACCTGTCAATAAGGATACTTTGGTAGGTTATGCAGATACGGCACAGCTTCTTGTTACGAAACAGCGACTCGTTTGTCAGCGGCTAGCAGAAATTGATCAAAAAATACAGGTTTTAAAGAGTAGGCAAGACAAAGATGAAGCCATGTTCGATGTGAAAACTAGGCTAGAGCAATTTGACAGTGAAATATCCAGGATTGACGTTGATGCTTTGGCGATACAGCGTATAATCTCAAAATTGGAAAAAGAGCGAAAGAGCCTGGAAGATCAAGTTATTACAAATGTCAAGCGGGATAATCCCCTTGTGATTGAACTGCACGGACTGATTTCACAATATGCTACACGTCTCGGCTTGGATGAAAAATATGTAAGTGCGCGAACAGATTATATTTTTACAAACGACCTTAAGTCGTTATCCGGAGCAATATTTCATAAAGTGGTATTTGCTTTTAAGATATCGTATGTAAAACTCATTCAGAATCATACAGGAATTTGCCTCCCGATCATTCTTGATTCTCCAAGAGGACGTGAAGTAAGCGAAGAAAATGTAAACGAGATGATGGCAATCCTATCAGAAGACTATTATGACCATCAAATTATAATTGCATCGATTTATAACAGTTACGCTTTCACCGATAAAATTGTAATTGAATTACAGGATCGACTTTTGCCATTTTAATGGAAGCTGAGTTGCATCTAGTTTCAGAGGTTCTATTTTCAGAACTGTGGTGTCAAGCTGTTGTCAACGAGGACGCAAGCGGTATATAAAACCAATTGTGAAGGACACATTGCCATGTGAGGAAAAACGACATATTATATTCAATTATCTTTCCTCCATTACTTCGAGCATCATCCGAGCTCCCAGGCGGAAGCTGTTCTGGAACAGAAGGCATTCTGCCATATCTTGAAATTCCCGCACACTGTCCACATACCGGGCGAACAACTCCCTCTGTGCATCCGTCATGGTGGTCTGGACCTTTTCTTCGTTCCGGCTAATCAGCTGAAGGGCTTCCTTGTATTCCGCACAGGGACATGTATCATATTCCGTTGGCTCAATATTACCGTACCAAAATTCTTCAAGTATTCTCATTTTATATCCTCCCCGTAGATTAGCTCCTCTCGGATGATTTCCTCAGCTCTGGCGCGGATGTTGTTCATGGCACCAACCCAAGCCATTGGGTCGTTAGCTTTCAAGTCTTCCGTAATTCCCTCGGCGGTTTTCATCTGCTCGATTATCCGATCCAGCCTGTCCTGCGCCTGCTCATTCAGGTCAGCCAGATAAGTCCACAGTTCGCCGGACAGGAGCAGACAGTTGTACTGAATCGGCTTATGCTCTCTCAGGTACTCCCGGCGCATCCGGCCCCACCTGCCAATGGGGCGGGATTCTTGTGGCAGTTCCAGGTCAGGAATGAAGTAATCGCCCATTCGAATGTATTGCATTTCCATAGTCATGCCTCCTTTACTTCGGTACTGTTATGATACCGAAGGATCGGGATGCAGTCGAATGTGCCGCCTTGCAAAGTTTATTACATTGATGTAACAAACTTGAAAATTTTACGACTTTATTACATGTCAGCAGCCATCCATGCAGCGTTCAAGCCCGGCAAGTGTCAATCACCTGCCGGGCTTGTCCTTACTCACATCAGCACCGCATTCCAGTGGATTTTCGCGGTTCTGCCATAGTACGCAGACAAAATCATGCCGTTTGTCCTCCACAGAAAGTTTCCGCGGGCATTATCCCTTATTCATGATGTGCGCAACCAGGCGCAGATTCCGTTCAATGAGGATGTTTCGGGCGTCCAGATCTCCCTGGTGGGCAAGCTCCACGTAATAGCGCTCCTCCTCTCCGGTCAGAGGCTTGGGGAAGGAGCCGGTGGACAGCTGCAGGGAGTACAACAGTGTGCTGAGCATCAGCCATGCGGAAAGCAGCATCATACATCACCTCAGCATACCTTATTCGCTGTTGGTTGTCCCTTTTCCTGCAGGCTTCAAAAGAACGCGCCTGCTTTCCTCCAAGGCCAGGATGCAGCCTGTACAGTGTGGCATTGGCGCTGATCGGAATATGCCTGTAGCATCCGGTTCCAAGGGTACGCTGTCACATAGCTTTCCGTACGCTGTGTATCTCTCTGCCTCAGCAAAACATCAATGAAAATCACTGCGCGCTGTACCGACCAATGGAAATCGTGCCGTTTTCCACCAGCCGGATGAACACTTCACCGATCCGAGGATCGAACTGGGTGCCCAGGTTTCTCCGGATTTCTGCAAGGGCATCCTCCACCGCCATCGGCTGCTTGTAGCTGCGCCGGGACATCATGGCGTCAAAGGAGTCCGCAAGGCACAGGCAGCGCGCACCCAGCGGAATCTGGTTTCCTGCCATTCCTCTGGGATAGCCCTTGCCATCCCACCGCTCATGGTGTCCCAGAACAGACGGAATGACATAGTCAAGGGACGGCAGATACTTGATCATGGAGATTGACGCATCTACGTGCTGCTGGATAATGGCGTATTCCTCCGCATTCAGCCGGGATTTCTTGGTCAGAATGGCTTCCGGCGTACTGATCTTGCCAATGTCATGCAGCAAGCCGGCCTGCCGGATAATCTCCACATGCTCCGCGTCCAGCTGCAGCTCCTTGGCAAGAATGGAGGCAAACTCTGCCACATTGTTGGAGTGATTGAATGTGTAGTGGTCCTTGGCATCGATGGCTGCCGTCAGCGCATAGATGGTGGACGCGCAGCTGTCTGCCAACGCCCGCTTGTCCCTGTAGCTGTCGGTCAGGCCGCCTGCTCCGGTCTGTCTGGAGTATAGCACCACCTTATTCTTGCCATTGTTCTTCGCAGAAAACAGCGCCATGCTGGCATAGGTAAACAGCTCGTCGATGGAAGCCGCATCGGTGGGATAGGCGCTGATTCCGGCAGACAGAGTCAGGTACTTCTTCGCTCTGCCCTCCGGTTTCTCCATCTGCGTGCGAAGCCATTCCTGCGCCCGCAGTGCATACTCCTGGGCCACCGCAGCTGTACACATGGGGAAGCTGACTGCAAATTCCTTGCCGTTGTACCGCGCCGCCGTACCCCGGGATCCCACCAGAAGCTCCAACGCCCGGGCAAACTTCTGCAGGATCCGGTCGCCTTCGCCGGTGCCGTAAAGCTCGTTATAAAGATGGAAATCATCAAAGCTGATAATCATCAGGGAGATCTGGTGGTTTTTTGACAGTGCAAATTCCTTTTCCAGATTCTCATGGAAAAAACGCCGGTTGTAAAGATTGGTCAGCGGGTCCCGCTGGGCCTTGTACTTCAGCTCCTCATACATAACCGCGTTGTTCAGCCCGATGGAAAACACCGCCGACGTGGACTCCAGGAAATTCATGCTTTCCGTGGAAAGTGTCCGGTGCTTTCTGCTGTGGTCTGCGGCAGAGATCAATGTAACGGCCATCAGCTGATTGTTGCTGCAGATGGGCAGAATGGCGGTCACGTCCATTTCCTCCAGACGCTGCTTCTCCTTCGCCCACATAGCCCGGTAATTCTGGGTTCGGCGGAAGCTTCCATAGCTGATGGCCCGGGGGTGGGCCGAAAGCCACTGGATCAGGGGATGATCCGCCGGGAAGCTGTCCTTCAGCGCCATGGCGACATCGGTGGTTCCCCGCATCCGATAGTCTCCGCTGGCAGGATGATAGAGGAACACCCTTGCGGTCTGCCCACGCAGGTTCTCCTGAAGGAAGCTGCAATACAGCTGGAGCAGCGGATTCAGCTTCAGCGTCTTGCTGGCGGCAGTGCTGAACTCCCGGAACCGCACCTCCCGCTCTTCCGATTTCTTTGTTAAGAGGTTCGCCATCAGCCAGTGGAACAGCTGGTACAGCCCCAGCGTGCCCAGCGTCATGAGCACGGAGGTCACAATCACCTCATACGCCGCGTAATTGGGCAGAATCCGGTGGTACAGCGCGGAAAACCTGCCGTGCGCATTCACCATTACCAGCACAGCACACAGAATGGACACCGCATATATCGGCCCATTGCTGACAATTCCCTCCAGGTGGATGACTCTGCGCTTGTAGAGCATATAGTAGAGGCAGACTGCATTGATGCTGCAGGAGAAGGTATCCACCGGCAGCGACACCATCTGAGGAAGAGCGGCAGCGACGGTTCCGAAAAACATGATGAAAACGCCCACAAACAGAGGTGTAAACTGAGAAAGACTGATATTTCCCTCCTTGCAGCTGCGATAGATCAGAAAACACGCTACAATAATGGTAAACACAGCCAAGGCCACCGGCAGCGCCAGCAGCGGCGACACGCCATACACAAACCGCCGCTCATTGCCGTCCATCACCATCCGCGGATCGGTAATGAACATATTGCTCAGGTTCATAACGGTAATGAGAATCCAGCTCACAAACAGAACACTGCGCAGAAAATACCCGCGGGTATTTGTGTAGCGATAGACAAAGTTATACAGGAAGAACGGCACCAGGAAGATTCCCGTAATGGAAATCATGTACCAGAACGGCGGGCCGGGGAACAGCTCCATGCGCATGAACAGAGACCCAAGGCTCCACGCTGTGAAGGTCAGCAGCAGTCCAATAAAGGATCGTACCAGCCGGTCCTTTTTCACCGAGCCAACAGCCAGAAGCAGGAAGATGTTAAACATCGAGGCGATCAGCGGAACAATGATGAATACCCGTTCATTCAGCGACACGCCCTGTCTCCCCCTTCCCAGTCACACGAGGTCTGCAGCCGGAGAATCTCCAGCACCGTTTCCTTCGTGGCGCCAACCGGAGGGATGTGCCCGCCGGTACGTGCGGTGTAGCGCTCCATGCTGCCGGTTTTGATAACAGTGACCTTCAGAGGATCCACATTCAGCAGCCGCTTCAGATCGCTGTAATCTCCGTCATAGAAGTGGAAATACAGGGCAAGATGGTCCCTCAAAAGCTGGCATCCGATTGCATTGGCATCCGCATCCTCCGTATCCAGCTCCACATACAGGTTGAGGAAGGACCGGTTCTGTTCGTCATATTCCTTCACCGCAAACCAGTGCGCAATGGGCAGCCGGGACAGGCGGATCACCTTTTCGATCTCCCGCTGGGTGATCCGGGTGAATCCGGCAATGTCGATCACAGAAGGAACCCGATCCACATACTCAAACTGGGGCAGGTCAATCTTATCTCCGGCGTTTCTCAGGCGCAGGCAGCGATACACATCACCCACCCGATACCGCAGGAAGGCGCCCCCGTGGAGCACCGTGATCACCAGCTCGTAGTTCTGTCCGGCCACCAGCTCGTTCATCAGGTAGGTGTTGGGAACATAATCCGGCTCTGCCATCTCTCTGCGCAGCTCCGTCTCCGGGATAAACTCATAGAAGCAGGCATCGGGGAACAGTACCAGGCCGTTCTTGCTCCAGGTTTCGGTGCCCATGCAGGTGGGTTCCGTTCCGCCGGCGATTTCCAGCGGACGGATGCCCCAGGCTTCTTCCAGCTCATCCCTGTACAGTGCCGTGTCCGTGCCTACGCACACAAAGCCCTGCAGGTGAAAGAGATCTTTGGGGCGGATGGGTGTGCCGTCCCGCTTTTCCCGGTACTTGGCATTGAGCAGCCGCCAAAGCATTTTCGGGCGGAGGGAGAGCAGCTCTCTGAGGCGAATGCTTCCGCCGGAGCTCTGGGTCAGCGCATCCAGGCTTCTGGTTGCGCCGTAGAGCACGCTGCTCATGCCGAAAAACAGATTCATGTCCTTCTTGATGGCGAGCTTGTAGCCGGTCTTCATCTGCTGGCCGAAGGACATTTTCCGTGCCTCCCGCACAGAGGGCATGAATCGCAGATTGATTTCCGGGTGAATGAGATCCGGGAACATGCCTGTGGCATAGGGCATCGGAGCCAGACTGTACAGCACCCGCATACCCGGATAGACACAGAAGGTATTGCGCCCATGGGAGGTAGCAAGCAGCATGGCGCCGATGATATTCGTCTTGTAGGTCTCCAGCATGCCTTCCGTGTACGGAGCCCTCTTGGAGGGGAAATCGCCGCCCTCCCAGGTGGTTTGCAGCCAGAGCACAGGCTTTTCCGGCAGCATCTCCTCTTTCTGGGGAATCAGCACATCCGCGTAATCCTCAAAGCTGGTCAGCGGAACCATTTTCCGGAATTCCTCCACTGTGGCCGGCACGCCCTTGCGGAAAAAGCGTTGGCCCAGAGGACACCGGGACATGAGGTCCACCTGCTCCATAAGCAGCCGCTTTTGAATGGTCATGTATTCGTCCATGGACAAGTCCAGAAAGCTGCAGTATTCCTGCCAGATTTCCTTTGCCGAATAATTTCTGAGCTTTTCTTCAAATGTCATGGCCTATCGTTCCTTTCCGACTGCCTGAAGGAAGCAATCATCTCTTTTGCGCTGGAAAAGGTTGGAATCAGAAACGGTGTTGCCTTCTGATATTCCCTGTAGCGGTCAATGGTATAGGGAAAAATCCATCGGTCCTGGCAGTACACATAGAGGACATCCCCTGCCGTGAAGAGCAAAAATGCCAGCAGCCACAGCGGGCTCATGAAGGCAAGTGCCATAAACCCATAAAACGCACCCAGCCACAGCACCCCCGGGTGACGGCACAGCGCGTACATCCCGCGGCAGCTCAACGGCTGCTTTTCCGGCGGGCAGGACTGCCTGTCCTCCTGTCTGGGCTTCACAGCGAAGAAGACGCTGTACACCAGCAGAAGCAGGCTCACCAGCGCCAGCCCCATGGAGACGGCGGAACTGCCGTCCAGTCTGTCCCAGCTGCTTACCCACAGCAGCCGGAGGGTGGAGGCGATGAGCAATCCGCACCCAAAGAGGAACAGCGGCGCTCCACACCCTGGCCGTCTGCGCAGGCAGCAGTAGTCGCAGGCAGCCATTGGAACAAAGGAAAGGGTGCCCATCAGCAGTGGAAGCATCATGCGTCCCTCTCCAAAAAAGCAAATCCGATGCAGCCGGGGCCTGTGTAAACGCCAATTACCGCGCCGACCCAGCCTATGTGGATGCGGCAGTCCGGATCTGTTTCCAGAAGCTCCAGCCGGATCTTCCGGGCAAGCTCCTCCCGGTCGCTGTGAAACAGGAACACGTCGCCGCCAAAGGCAGCCCGCTTGCGGTACAGCTCCACGACCCGGGCGACAGCATTGTCGTATCCGCGCACAACACCGATGTCCTTCACAAGTCCATCCCGAAACGTCAGGATCGGCTTCACCTTCAGCAAATCGGCAGCCAGAACCCGAATCGCTCCCACACGGCCGCCGCGCCGGGCATATTCCAGCGACTGCATGGCAAAGTACACCCCGATTTTCGGACGGATCACATCCAGCTCCGCCACGATCTGGGCAGCGGAACAGCCACGCTTTGCCAGCTTTGCAGCCTCCCTGACCAGCGTCCCCAGGCCGAAGGATATCTGCAGCGAGTCGTATACGGTTATGGGCGTGGTAAAGCCCTGCTCTATCAGCAGCGTACGGCTGCTGCAGGCAGTGCTGTATGCGCCGGACATCCTGCTGGTGGGACTGATGCAGAGAATTTCGTCCGCGTATTCGGCGGCCCTCCGGAAGGTGTCCATGTTCAGCTGCAGGTTCGGATGTGCTGTTGTGGGCAGCTTCTCACACCTGGGCAGCCGCGCAAAAAGCGTTGGAGGATCAATTTCCAGATTGTTCCGGAATTGCTCGGATTCCGAGAAAATGATCACATCCGGAATCATCAAAACACCATATTCCTCCGCCAGCTCCGGGGACAGGTCGCATACGGAATTTGTGACAACAGCTACCATAATCGGGCATCCCCTCTCTGTTTTATGTAAACGTGCACACGCCCGCATTTTTCTGTTTTCTATTCTAACATCATTCAAAAACATTGTCAATTCCATTCGTTTTTTACTCGTCCGGATACCCTGTCATTCATTTCCCTGCTGCCGGAAAACCCGGTCTTTCCGGTTGATTTTTGGGGGGCAGATCGTGTAGAATCAAATCAGTCCGGCCGCGTCATGCGTCACGCAATTGCAAAGTTGAAGTCAGGGAGGACTGGATGGGTATGACGATTATTCCGAAGGTAAAAGAAGAACGCATTCTCAATGGGAATGCGGTGATCCACCGTGTACACTGGCTGTTTCCCGAGGAGACGGAAGACCGTCTGCGCAGCGCTGCCCAGGCGCTGTTCCCGGATGATCCTGCCGGGTATCCGGTCCGCGTTTCCCTGCTGGATACCGAATCTCAGGCCTACCGGCTGAGGATTCTGCCGGAGGGCGCCGAAGTTGAAGCGGACTGCGCCGCGGCAGCCTTTTACGCCATGCAGTCTCTGGCCATGCTGCACCGTCTGTATGCCGGAACCATCCCATGCCGGGAAATCTCCGATGCGCCCGGCCTGCCCTTCCGGGGCTTCATGCTGGATGTGACCCGGGGCCGGGTCCCGACCATGTCCAGCCTGAAGGCAATCGTCCGGCAGCTGGCCCGGTACAAGATCAACAAGCTGCAAATATACATCGAAAACGCCTTTCCCTTCGAGCAAATGCCGGGTCGCCCATAATGGGTAACGCGGGCAATATGCATCGTAACAGAGCCCGGTCAATTCTGGGCGAATGATCCTTTCGCTGTGGATCATTTTCCCCCCTTGATTTGGCCCTGCGCCGTCAAAAAGGACTCCCTTGCCAATAACGGCAAGGGAGCTTTTCGTGTGGCGCGGTAATTGGGACTGGGACATGCAAAAAGCGAATAGCGACAAAAGTCCGGCTACAGGATCCGGGCCACATGCTCGGCCAGGCATTTCCAGTCATACTCCGTCAGCAGATGGGGGCCTTTGCGCAGATGGTAACCGATGGCACCCGCCTCTACAGGGGTGTTGACCGCCGGGAAGGATTCTTCCAGCCGGGGATTGCCGTAAAGTGCGTAAACTTCACTGGCCAGTACGGTGCTTCTGTGTTCCCCTTCCGGGTCAGCCCAGAAGTCTTCGCTGCCGCTGGCGACATGGAGCACTCGGGGCGCCACCAGGGCAAGGACTGTGTGCTGGTCAAAGGGCAGCGCGGCCTCCCTGCCTACAAATTTGCCGAAGGCCGGGGCAAACCAGTAGGGCATCATCAGATTGATGCTGGCCATATTCTCCCCGTGTTTGCCCCGCAGCTGGGCAGCACCGCAGCAGCCGGAGCCGTTGGGCATGACCCATGCGAACCGCTCATCCGTGACGCCGGCCCACAGGGCGGCCTTGCCGCAGCGGCTGTGACCGGTGACGCCGATCCTGCTGCTGTCAATTTCCGGCAGCGTCCGCAGGTAATCCAGAACGCAGCTGGCCGCAAATGCCCAGATGGCCAGGACGCCCCACTCATTTTCCCCACGGTTTTTGGTGGTTCCGAAAATCGCAGCCAAACCGCTTTCAAAGGCGGCATCGTCCGGCTGCGCCTCGGTGGCGTAGAAGCCGGAAACCGCGTGGCCCATTTCCATCATCATGGGCACAGGCCAGTGGCCGTTGTCCATGTCCACCGCCAGATCCAGCGCCCGGCGGGGGCCGCCCATGTCCATGGGGCCGTCCATGACAATGTTCAGCATACTGAGGATTTTGGGTAAATCCTCCATTTTGAAGCCCTCGGGCATTTTCTGAGGCACCAGAACCCGGGACTGGCTGCAGATCAGCAGGGTGGCAGGGATTTTTTTTGCGGATTTCGGCAGGAAGGTGTACAGGGGAAAGGTATGACTGCCCAGTCCGGTGGTTACAGTGATGTCCGTAATCAGCCGGTCTGCCTTACCCTCCAGCACGGTCTGCCGGGATTTGAGTTCCCAGCTGACGGAATACGGCATTTCGGGGCGGCAGCCGTATTCGGTTTCGGCGATGGTCCGGACCATTGCCCGGCGACGGGCTTCCCATTCCGCTCTGCATTCGCCGGGCTGCAGCAGCGCCGGAACATTCTCAAATGTCCGCATGGATGCCTCCTCAGTCACTGCTCAGAACGTCGGCCAGGTCGGGGGTTTCCAGTGAGCCGTCGGCGTTGCGGCCCAGGGCGACATTCATTTCAGCCAGCTTCTGGTTGTTCAGATTGTAAATAAAATGCATGGCCAGGAATGCGATCAGGCAGCCAATAGCCGGCAGAATGCCGGACATGATTTTCAGATTGTTGGCAACCTCCATCGTCTGCTCGCTCTGCATTGCTGCCACATAGCCGCTGATGGACAGGCCCACGGCGATAATGGAAGAAGAGAAGCTGGAGACAAACTTGGACAGGAAATTGTAGGTGGCGTAAACGGTGCCCTCCTCCCGGCGGCCGGTGATCATTTCCTGATAATCGATGCAGTCGGCAATCAACGCCCACATCAGAAGGGTGAACAGGCCCATAAACGCACCGCTGACAAATTGCAGGGCGATCCAGACATAGGGGCTGGAAATGGGGGCAAAGGCCAGAATCATATCCACGACGAAGCTGCCCAGGAAGGGCCAGGAGCACAGGGCCTTTTTGCCGAAGCGCTTGGTCAGCGGGGTCACGCAGGTCATGCACAGGACCATGGGCAGCATGGTGGCCAGATTGCTCAGGCTCAGCAGCTTGGTGTCCTTGAAGTAGCACATAAATACGTACTGGTTGGTGGACCCGGTGGAGAAGCAGAACAGCTTGAACACCAGCGTGCAGATGATCAGTCCAATCATGGGGCGGTTCTTGCCGATGGCCTTGAGGGTTGCGATGTAGTCAAATTTGACCTGTTCCTTCTTCGTGGGTTTGATCCGTTCTTCACACAGGAAGTAGGTCAGCATGAACGCGCCGAAGGAAATGACGCCCAGGACCAGGGTCAGGGGCAGGAAACGGCTGCCCACAGGATTGTTGTTCTTAAACAGCAACAGCGGGATGATGATCATCACCGGGAGATTTGCCAGCAGCGCACCGACGGAGCGGAAATTGGACAGCTGAGTACGCTGCACAGGGTCGGCGGTGATAACGGACGCCATGGAGCCATAGGGGATGTTCATGGCGGTGTAGGCGATGTCCCACGCAATATAGGTGACCACACAGACGGCAATCCGCACCCAGTAGGGTGCGTCGGGAATGTTCAGGAATACCAGCGCACCGACAAAAACCAGGGGAATTGCGCTTCCCAGAATCCAGGGATGGAATTTACCGCGCTTGCCGGGACGGCCTGCATCCACCAGCGCTCCGATGATGGGATCGTCGAAGGCGTCAAAAATTTTGATGATGGCGACGATGGTTGCATAGTGCAAGGGATTGATGCCGATGACATTGACATAGAAAAGCATCATGTAGGAGGTGATGATGGCGCAGCTCATGTTGCAGCCAAAGTCACCTGCCGCATAACCCAGCTTGTCACGCCAGCCGAAGGGACGGGAGGGGGTGGACATGTTGATTTCCTTCTTTCTTTATATTTGTGTCGTGAATCTTCTCCACGGTAACACTAGTATATTGACTTTTCTTCAATATGTCTGGTAAAATATAATCAGATTTTCGTATTAAAAAGGAAAAAATGTCTTTAAATTTCATGGAGGGCAGGACGATGAGCCGGATTCAGCAGCAGATGAACAATCCATATATTCATGACGCCGCCCACGAGCAGATTCTGCTGAAACGGTACGAGCAGTTCAGCGTGTTCAGCACCATGCTCCGCTTCGGTGATACACAGACGGTGTGGGACAATATCTCAGGCATTCTCGACAGCATCCACGAGGTCAACCGCCGTTATACGCCGGAGGAAGAAAACCAGTATCAGACCTTCGCGCGGCTGATTTCTGTCAATGTGATTCTCTCCATGGCCTGTCATAATACCGGTGTGCATCCGCTGTATATACACAGTGTCAGCCGCCGCTTTGACAAGGAGATTGCCCATTGTTCCATTGAGGGGGAACGGGAGCTGACCCGGCAGATGGTGGAATCTTACTGCAAACTGATCCGGAATGCCCATGTGGAGCATTACGGAGAATTTTCCGACCGGATTATCCGCATTCTGCTGTCCTCACTCACGGATCCGCCTTCTCTCGGGGAACTGGCCAAGCAAATGTATGTGTCATCGGCCACCGTTACCCGGCGGTTTAAGAAAGAAACCGGGCAGACCATTCCGGAATTTCTGAACAGAACCCGGATCCGGGTGGCGAAGCTCTACATGCAGCAGAACGATATGAATCTTGGAGAGATTGCCCAAGCGGTGGGCTTTTGCGATGCAAGCTATTTCTCAAAGGTGTTCCTGCGTTATACCGGGTTGACCCCCACGGCGTATTTACACAATGGATAAGTGCCGGGTTGAAAAGGGGCCGATGCTTGGGACGCGCATCCGCAAACAAGGCGCCCGCAAAGGCCAATCTGTTTCGGAACAGGGTTCGATTCCCGCAGAGCTTGTCTATCGGTTTCTTTACAAGAATACCGTCTGAAAATCGGTAATTTTCCTGTTGTAATCCTGTAATTTCACCCTTTCATTGGACTTGTGGAGATTTTACGGAATTTTACTTGAACCCGGCACAAAGTTGTGATAAAGTATATCAAATTGATACCATCGCGCGAAAAGCTGCTTTGGGGGAAGGATCGAATCCTTCCGGAGAAGGAGGGGGATCCTATGAAAAAAAGCCGCCTGGAGCGAGTAACCGTGGCATTCTACTGCATCCTCCTGGCAGGATTCGTATCTTTTGCCGTGTATATGTTCTGCTTTGAGCACAATGCGGTGTACAGTGCCCGGGAGTTCGGCGGCTCCAGGGTTTTGCAGACAGGGGCAGAAAGAACCATCGCCGATCCTTCCGCACCGGCAGGCGTCCGCCGGGAATTTACCTGGACAATGCCGGATTGCGCCGCCGATGAAAACTGCCTGGCATTCTATGTGGTTCACCATTATGCTCAGGTCTGGTTCGATGACGCGCTGGTGTACAGCCTCTGCCCGGGGCCGGATAATCGGATCGGCGGTTCCCCCAGCAGCAATTGGATTCTCATCCCTGTCTTCCCCGGGGACAGTGGGCGAAAGGTTACGGTTCTGCTGACCCCGGCTTATGAAAGCGTGGTCGACAGGAGGATTGACTTTCTCCTGGGCTCCCGCTCCTCGATTCTGACGGCCCAGATGAAGACGGATCTTCCCCAGCTTGCTTTGTCCTCGCTGTGTATTCTGATCGGGAATCTGCTGATGGTCGCGCAGCTGCTGATACTGTGGCAAAAAAAGGCATCAAGTTGGGAGCTGCTCTATTTGGGCCTGTTTGTCCTGCTGGTGGGTATCTGGCGAATTACGGATACCCGGTTATCGCCCATCCTGCTTTCCCGGAATCCCATGACCCTGGGCTACGTCACCATTGGAGCGCTGTTTCTCATTGTGGCCCCGATCCTTCTGTACATGAAGGCCTTTTACCGGGGCAGCGAGAAGCTGATTCTATCCGCCGCACTGCTGATCTGCGTGTCCTCCGCGGCAACGCTGCTGTGTCAGCTTTTGGGCATAGCGGAATTCAGGCAGACCCTGTTTGTAGCCCACCTTTCCATGATCGTATGCCTGGCGGTATTGCTGGCGGTCAGTGTGCGCTGCACCATAGCCGGCAGCAGCCAGCCCGGCGCGTGGGAATTGCTGCTGGTGCTGGCGGTCAGCTCCGTTGCGGATCTGATCTATTTCTACATACACCGAAACTCCTCGGGCGTTCTGTTCACCGTTTTAGCTCTGGTCGTGTTTGCTTTCTATAAGCTTATTGACAGCGTTCTGAAAGCGAACCGCAAGGCCTATACGGATGTGAGAACGGGCCTTTTCAACAAAAACCGCTGGGATGAGCTGATGAAAAATTCCTACGGAAAAGAAGACTCCATCGGTGTCATCATGATGGACCTGAATGAACTGAAACACGTCAATGACACCCAGGGTCACGCCATGGGCGACAGAATGATCCTGAATTTCGCCAACATTCTCCGGAACACCATTCCGCCCAGCAACACCATCTGCCGCTGGGGCGGAGATGAATTTACCGTCATGACAATAGATGCCAGCCGGGAGAAGATGGAGCAGACTACGAATGCCATTGCGGAAGCGGTTGCAAGCTACAACGCTGCCGATGAACTGCCCAAAATCCATTACGCCTGCGGCTGGGCCCTTTCCTCCGAGTTCCCGGGACTGAGCCCCAGCGAGCTGCTGAGGGAGGCGGATAAACGGATGTATCTGGATAAGCGGCGCTGGTACGAAGCCAATGCCGGAAAATAGCGGCACACCCAAGCCCGGTGCCGCGAGGAAACGCAGAAGGAAGCTGAGGTATGGAAGGATCTGTTTTTGAAGCCAGATCGGTTCCCCGCGCCTACTTTGGGATGGCCCTGCCAGGTGTGTTCAGCATGGTCATCACCATCATCTACAACATCACCGACACCTACTTTATTTCCCTGACCCACAACACCGCTCTGGTTGCCGGTGTCAGCCTGTGTGCCCCTCTGTTTACCCTGCTGATGGCCTTCGGCAACATTTTCGGTCAGGGCGGAAGCTCCCTGATCAGCCGTCTGGTGGGCAGGAATGACCAGGAAAACCTGCACCGGGTCAGCTCCTTCTGCTTCTATGCCGCCATAGCCTTTGGCATTGCCTCCGGGGCACTGATGCTGCTGCTGCGCAGACCGATCCTGACCCTTCTGGGAGCGGATGCCGATACCGCCCAATACGCCGCGCCCTACTACACCTGGTTCGCTGTCGGCGCTCCCGCCATGGTGCTGACCTTTATCCACACCAATCTCCTGCGGGCGGAGGGCAAGTCCAGACAGTCCATGATCGCCTCCGTGGGCGGCTCCGTTGTGAATATCATCCTGGACCCCATTCTGATCTTCGGCTGCAGGCTGGGCGCGGCAGGTGCTGCCATTGCCACCGTGCTGGGCTACATCTTTACGGACCTGTACTGCATCTGTGTGGTGCTGCGCACCAGCCGGTTCCTCTCCATCGATCCCCGGAAGTGGAGAATCTGCCGGGCCTTTGTGGGACAGATCTTCGGCATCGGCACCTCCGCCGCCCTGTCCAACATCACCTCCAGCTTTTGTCTGGTCCTCACCAATCAGCATCTGCTTCCCTACGGCAGCGATAAAATTGCAGCCATGGGCATCGTGCAGAAGGTGAGCATGGTGGTCATGCTGGTGATCGTGGGCTTCTCCTTCGGCGGTGCCCCACTGGTGGGTTTCTACTATGGCTCCGGGGACAAAGAGAAGCTTCGCCAGCTTCTGTCCTTCGTGCTGAAATTCCTGTGCGCCCTGGCCCTTGTCATGTCCGCCGCCATGATCCTTCTGGCCCCGGCGGCCATCCGGCTGTTCCTCCAGGAGGAGGCGCTGGTGCAAACCGGCGTAAGTATGCTCCGGCTCCAGGTGGCCGGTATGGTCTTCATGGCGGTGGTGCTGTTTACCACCATCATCTTCCAGGCCACCGGCAAGACCCTTCCGGCTATGGTACTGTCCCTGTCCCGGCAGGGCGTGGTGTTCCTTGTGGTGCTGCTTGCCGCCACATACCTTGCAGGGTACCACGGCATCCTCATGACCCAGGTCATCTCCGATCTGATCTCCGCCGGCATTGCCCTGGGTCTGCTGCTCCATCTGAAGCGCACAGACCCGCTGCTGAAAAACTGATTGCCCTTCCGCCGTGCTTCAACCGGAGTACGGCGGTTTTTCGTCAAAACGCAGCAATTCCATGTTGCCATAGAGTATTCTTTGTGCTAAAATAACCACATCCTGTTTGTGGAGGCGTGAATTGCATGGAACATACAGATACCTTTCCCTCCCAATGCTACGCCAACCGGGAGCTATCCTGGCTGCAATTTAACGAGCGCGTTCTGGAGGAGGCGGCGGACTGCGCCAATCCTCTGATGGAGCGGCTGAATTTTGTATCCATTTTTCAGAGCAATCTGGATGAGTTTTATATGGTTCGGGTGGGTATGCTCATGGACACCCTGGACATGGGCATTACCGACGACAAGCTGGGCATGACCAGCGCCCAGCAGCTGAGCGCCGTGCTGGAGCGTACCCGGGAGCTGCTGTCTCAGCGGGACCGGCTGTTTAAGAGCCTGATGCAGGAGCTTACCATGAGCGGTGTGGAGCTTTGCCGGTTTGCCTCCCTGTCTGACAAAACCCAAGCCGTGCTGGAAAAATACTTCCGCTCCAATGTACTGCCGCTGCTGTCCCCCCAAATCGTGGGCCGCAAGCAGCCCTTCCCCTTCCTGCGCAACAAATCCATCTATGCCATTGCCTCCCTGAAGAGCAAGGACGGCACCGTGAGTATGGGCATCGTCCCCTGCGAGGATGGGGTGCTTCCACGGCTGGTGAGTGTACCCGGGGAGGGGCGGCGGTTTGTGCTGATGGAGGAGCTGATTCTGGGCTTCCTTCCCAAGGTTTTCGCCCGGTGCAAGGTTGAGGAATCGGTTCTGGTGCGGCTGGTGCGCAGTGCAGACATTGAGGTGGACGATTCCGCAGCGGATGCCGACGACCTGCTGCCGGAGGAATACCGCAAACGGATGGAAAAGCTCATTCGCCGCCGGAAGAAGCTGAGCCCCGTCAAACTGGAATACAAGGGCCGTATGTCCGATCCCCTCCGTTCCAACCTGAGTAAGCTCTTGGGCCTGAGCAAAAAGCACATGTTTGCAGGCTCTGTGCCTCTGGATCTGTCCCTGATTTCCCTGCTGCGGGATCAGCTCCGGGAGGACACCACCCTGTTCTATCCCCGGCGGGTGCCTCAGGACAGCCCCGCCGTTTCCCTGCGGCAGTCCGTCACCGAGCAGATTCGCCGCGCAGATATTCTCCTCGCCTACCCCTACGAAAGCATCCGCCCGCTGCTGCGGCTGCTGCGGGAGGCGGGCCGGGATCCGGAGGTGGTTTCCATCCGGATCAGCCTCTATCGGGTGGCCCGGAACAGCAAGATCATCGAGGCCCTGGTGGATGCCGCCGAGAACGGCAAGGATGTTACCGCCGTGGTGGAGCTGAAGGCCCGGTTTGACGAGGAAAACAACATCGGCTGGTCCCGGGTGCTGGAGGACGCAGGCTGCCGTGTGATCTACGGTCTGGAGGGCATGAAGGTTCACGCCAAGCTGCTGCTGATTACCCGGATGCACAACGGTCAGGTCGAGTACATCACCCACGTGGGCACCGGCAACTACAACGAGGACACGGTGCGGCTGTACACCGACCTTTCCCTGCTCACCGCCCGGCCGGATATCGGCGCGGAGGTGGCGGAGGTTCTTACTGGGCTGTCCATGGGTCAGCTGGTGGAGCACACCGAGCAGCTCCTGGTCTCGCCTCTGGGCCTGCGGCCTATGGTGCTGAACAGGATCGACGGTGAGATCCTTCAAGCCCGCAGCGGAGCCGAAGCATACCTGGGTTTTAAGCTCAACGGTCTGACGGACAAGGTTATCATTGACAAGCTCATTGAAGCCTCCCGGGCGGGGGTACACATCGATCTTCTGGTGCGGGGCATCTGCTGCCTGGTGGGCGGTGTCCCCGGTTACACCGACAATATCCGGGTGTGCAGCATCGTGGGCCGCTACCTGGAGCACAGCCGCATTTACATCTTCGGCACCCAGCAGCGGCGGCAGGTCTATATTTCCTCTGCCGACTTCATGACCCGCAACACCACCCGCCGGGTGGAGGTTGCAGCTCCCATACTGGACGAGGCGCTCAGGAAGCGGGTGGAGGGCATGTTCTTTGACCAGCTCCGGGACACCGCCAAGCTCCGGCTTCAGCAGCCGGACGGCACCTACCGGAGCATCCGCCAGAACAGTCCCGGACTGTTCAATTCTCAGGAGGCCTTCGCCGGGCGTGCCAGTGCCAGCGCCCCCCGGGAGGAAGATCCCGGGAAAGCGCCCTCCGGCGGTGTGATTGCATGGCTGAAAAAACTGTTTTCCAAGGGATAAAGCAGAAAACCGATTAATATAGAAGGGAGATTTCATTATGACACGAGTTGGATTGCTGACCAGCGGCGGAGACTGCCAGGCGCTGAACGCCACATTGCGGGGTGTTGCCAAGGGCCTGTACAACCTCTACGGCGACGAGGTGGAGCTGTTTGGCTTCATTGACGGCTACAAGGGCCTGATGTATGAGGATTACCGGAAGATGTCCCCGGTGGACTTCACCGGTCTTCTCACCCGGGGCGGAACCATCCTGGGCTCCAGCCGCCAGCCCTTCAAGCTTATGCGGGAGCCTGACCCCAACGGTCTTGACAAGGTGGAGGCCATGAAGTACACCTACCGCCGGATGCGGCTGGACTGCCTGGTGGTTCTGGGCGGCAATGGCAGCCAGAAAACCGCAAACCTGCTGTCCCAGGAAGGACTCAATGTCATCGGTCTGCCAAAGACCATTGACAATGACCTGTGGGGCACGGACAATACCTTTGGCTTCCAGAGCGCCGTGGATATCGCCACCGATGTCATCGACTGCATCCACACCACCGCCTCCTCCCACAACCGGATCTTCATTGTGGAGATCATGGGCCATAAGACCGGCTGGCTGACCCTGAACGCCGGTATCGCCGGCGGCGCGGATATCATTCTGATCCCGGAGATTCCCTACAATATCGACTCCATCATTTCCAAGATCAAGCAGCGTGCCGCCCATGGCAACGGCTTTACCATCATCGCTGTGGCCGAGGGTGCCGTCTCTCAGGAGGTGGCTGCCATGGACAAGAAGGAGCGGAAAAAGCACCTTGCCAAGCGCAAGGATCCCTCCGTCTCCTACGAAATCGCCCGGCTGATCACCGAAGCCACCGGCCGGGAGGTTCGGGTCACCGTGCCCGGCCACATGCAGCGCGGCGGCACGCCCTGCCCCTATGACCGTGTCCTGTCCTCCCGGCTGGGCGCCACCGCCGCCCAGATGATCCAGCGGGGCGAGTTCGGCGTGATGGTCGCCATCAAGAACCGGGTCGTCACCTCCGTGCCTCTGGAGGAGGTGGCGGGCAAGCTCAAGCTGGTGGACCCTGCCTCCGATGTCATCGGCGAAGCGAGGCTGCTGGGCATCAGCTTCGGCGACGACTGATCCAAACCTCTCCTGTACATAATTTGGCCGCACGGCAGACATTGCATCTGCCGTGCGGCCGATATTTTACTGATTTAGGCGTTTGCGAACTGGTTGAGGGTGGCGATGAGGCCGTCCAGATCGATGGCGCCGCCGGAGAAGGAGGCCAGGGACTTGATGGGCATGCCGTACATCATGGCTTCCATCATCTCCGCGCCGCTTCCCAGAGGGTTGGGCTCGTCGGAGGGCTGGTCGGCGCCAAAGGCCTTGCCCATCTCGGCAACCATCTTGCCGGCCACGGCGGCGGTGCGGCTGTCCTTCAGCAGCTCACCCAGGGTGGTGGCGCCGGTGATGATCAGGGGCAGCTTCTTGGCGGTGGTGAAGGAGACCTCAGCGGTCAGCTTGATGTCGTTGCTGGCATGGCCCACCAGAACCTCGTAGGTGCCGGAGGGGGCGTACCAATCGCCCAGGCCCTCGTGATAGAAGGACAGAGCGCGAGCATCGATGACCATGGAGGCGGTCTTGGTTTCGCCGGGCTGCAGGCTCAGCTTCTCAAAGCCCTTCAGCTCCTTGATGCAGCGGCCGGGCGTGCCGTTCTTGTCGGCAACATACAGCTGCACCACTTCCTTGCCGGCCACCTTGCCGGTGTTGGTCACATCCACGCTGACGGTGACGGTGGTGTCATCGCTCATGGAGGGAGCGGACAGGCGGAGGTTGCTGTATTCAAAGGTGGTGTAGCTCAGGCCGTGGCCGAAGGCCCAGCGCACAGGCAGCTTCTTGGCCTCGTAGTAGCGGTAGCCCACGTAGATGCCCTCGGCATAGTCCACGTTGAAGCCGTCGCCGGGGAAGTTCAGGTAGCTGGGGTTGTCCTCCAGGCGGTAGGGGAAGGACTCGGCCAGACGACCGCTGGGGTTGGCCTCGCCGTAGAGCAGGCGGTCGGTGGCCTCGCCCACGCCCTGGCCGCCCAGGTACATTTCCAGAACGGCAGCAACGCTGTCGGCCCAGGGGGCTTCCACGGGAGAGCCGTTGTGCAGCACCACCACGGTGTTGGGCTGAACCTTGGCCACTTCCTCAATGACCCGGTTCTGGCACACAGGCATGGCCATGCTCTTGCGGTCGTAGCCCTCGGACTCGATGACATCGGGCAGACCCGCAAAGATGACGGCCACATCGGCTTCCTGGGCAGCCTTCACGGCGGCAGCCAGCTCGGCTTCATCCAGCACATCGCCATCGAAGGGGAAGCCCTTGGTGTAGGTCACGTTCCGGCCCTTGGCCTGGGCGCTCTCCAAAGCGGAGGTCACCTTGCTGCAGTTGATGTGGCTGGAACCGCCGCCCTGGAACCGGGGCTTGGCAGCATACTCACCGATGTAGGCAATTTTCTTGCCGGCAGACAGGGGCAGGATGCCGTTGTTCTCCAGCAGGACGCCGCACTCGGTGGCGCAGTCGATGGCCTTGGCATGATCGGCATCCCGGTCAAACCTGGCCTCGGGGTGGCGGTGGTCAATGTAGGAGAAGGACACCCGCAGGATGTTCTCAACCGCCTTGTCCAGTTCCTTTTCGTCCAGTGTGCCGTTCTTCACAGCCTCCACGATCTTGCGGTCGTTGACGCCGCCGGAGGCGGGCATCTCCAGATCCAGACCGGCCTGAATGCCCTTGACCCGGTCGGCAACAGCGCCCCAGTCGGTCATGACATAGCCCTGGAAGCCCCACTCGTCCCGGAGGATGTCGGTGAGCAGCTTCTTGTTCTCGGAGGCGTAGACGCCGTTGATCTTGTTGTAGGAGCACATCAGAGTCTTGGGCTGGGCCTCCTTCACGGCCATCTCAAAGCCGGTGAGGTAGATTTCCCGGAAGGCGCGCTCGGACAGGTTGGAGGAGCAGCTCATGCGGTTAAATTCCTGGTTGTTGGCGGCGTAGTGCTTCATGGAGGTGCCCACGTCCCAGCTCTGGACGCCCTTGATCTCGGCAATGGCCATCCGGCCGGTGAGGTAGGGATCCTCAGAGAAGTACTCAAAGTTACGGCCGCACAGGGGGGAGCGCTTGATGTTGGCGGCAGGTCCCAGCAGGATGCTGACGTTCTCCGCCTGGCACTCCTCGCCCAGGGTCTTGCCCATGCTCTCCAGCATCTTCTCGTCCCAGCTGGATGCGGTGGCACAGGCAGCGGGGAAGCAGACAGCAACGATGCTCTCATTGAGGCCCAGGTGGTCACCCTCGGAGTCCTGCTTGCGCAGGCCGTGAGGGCCGTCGGACACCATCACATTGGGGATGCCCAGACGCTCCACACTCTTGAGGAACCAGAAGTCCTTGCCGGAGCACATACCGGCCTTCTCCTCCAGTGTCATCTGAGCCACGATTTCTTTGATGTTGCGGTTCATACAATACCTCCTGCTTATTTCAAATTAATACTTGTTGATCATCTGCGCCTCGGCCTCTTCCCGGCTCATTTCGCCGTTGTTGACCTTGGCCATCAGCTGTACGTCATGGTCGTTGAGCTTGTAGAAGTGCAGGATCACCAGAGCAATGATGGTGCCGGCCAGAGGCAGAAGCTTGCTGCAGTTCCACATCTTCTGGGCAAAGTCGGCAGCCTGGACAGCACCCTCGCCCTCCACAAAGCCGATCAGGCCCAGCACCATAGCCCCAAAGGCGGTGACCAGAGCGGACTGCAGCTTGGCGAAGAAGGTCTGTGCGGCGAAGGTGATGCCGGGCAGGGAGTTGCCGGTCTTATACTGGCCGTACTCACAGCAGTCTGGGGTGAACATGAAGCCCAGCACGGTGGTGAAGCCGGCAGGGATGCAGGCCAGAACGCAGCCCAGCAGATACACAGGCAGATTCTGATAGCCCATGATCCAGGTGACGGCGATCAACACTGCGGAAGCAGCGGTGGCAAAGTAGTACACCTTGAACTTGTCCACCTTCCGGCAGATCAGGGGGACGAACATGCCCAGCAGGATGGAGGGAAGCAATCCCAGAATGCCGGTGATGGACTGGATGGCCTCATTGCCCACGCAGTAGCGGGCGATGTACAGGCCCCACACGGAGCCCACGTTGGCAGTACCGATAATGAGGAAGGCCACGTAGTACAGCAGCAGATACTTGTTGTGCACCAGGTAGTTCATCATGTCCTTGATGCCCACGTCCTGATTCTGACCGGCCTCGGGGGCGCAGCGCTCCTTGGCGGTGAAGCAGATGGGAAGCATGGTGATGGCGCCCACGATGGACAGCACCAGAACGGTGGAGGTCCAGCCGCCCAGCATGGAGCGGAAGGTAGGGATGATGACCATAACGATCAGCACGGCGATCATGGCGCAGACGCGGCCGATGGCGTTCATGGAGGTACGCTCACTCTGCACATCGGTGATGGTGGTGACGATACCGAAGATGGGCACATCACACAGGGTATAGGAGGTGTCCCACAGCATGTAGGCGATGACGGCCCAGGTAACCTTCACCCAGGGCGCGGCGCCGTTGGGGATAGCGAACATCAGAACGGTGGCAACCGGAATGCCCACCAGGGAGATGCGCAGCCAGGGCAGGAACTTGCCCTTTTTGAACTGGATCTTGTCCATCAGACCGCCGAACAGAGGGTCGTTGACAGCGTCCCACACCTTCACGATCAGGGCGATGACCGCAACTGCCGCCACGGAGATGCCCACGTCGGTGAAGTAGGTGTTCATGTACATGTAAATGAGCATGTAGAAGATGTTCTGGCCCAGGAAGTACAGGCCGTAGCTGGCCTTCTCCTTCCCGGTGACCATGCCGGTTTTCTGCTTTTGCATTCTTGATTTGCCTCCTGAAATGATTGTTTTTTGATAGGCACTATTGACATTATAAAAAAGAAAGTTTACAATTTATATATGATTTTCCAGAAAAATATCTTTCTTTTCAGTGGCCTATCCCACAAAAAACAGTGTAAGGATTTGTGCATGATGACAGCTTCCACTTCTTCCCAGGCCCAGGACCGGCAGATCACCGCTTACGCGGACCAGGTGCTGCGCCGCTACTACGATAATTACAACGGCAAGACCAAGGCATCCCTCCGGGACACCAACCGCCGGGCGGGGGAGAAAGCCATGATGGAGCCCATTGTCCGGGGAGATCTGGCGGCGGTTCGCGCCATGCAGGAACGGATGCTTCACTTCTCCCTGGATCGGGATGTGGGGCAGATGAGCTACAACAGCCTCCAGCAGCTGCGCTATACCGTTGTCAGCTGCATCACGCTCTTCTGCCGGGCAGCTCTGGACGGCGGACTCCCGGAGCGGATTTCCTACGGTCTCAGTGACAGTCTGATCCAGACCGTGGATGAGCTGGATGATGCCGCCGTAGGGCCTTTTCTGTGCGCAGCCATGCTGATCTTCACTGAGGCAGTACGGCAGAATCGATTTGCAGGCGGACACCCCACCCTGCGGCAGTGCCATGAGTATATCGCCGCCCACCTGGACGAGCCGATCCGCCTGTCTCAGCTGGCGGAGGCCTGCGGCAGGAACCCCCGATATCTTTCCGACCTTTTTGAAAAGGAGCTGGGCATCCGCCCCGCCGCCTATATCCGCAAATGCAAGCTGGAGGCAAGCCGCCAGGAGCTGCAATACACCCGGGAGAGCATTGCCACCATTGCCGACTACTACGCCTTCCCCAGTGCCAGCGCCTACTGCGCCCAGTTTAGGCAGGCCTACGGCATCACCCCCCAGCAATACAGAAAGCAGCCATTTACTTTCAAACGGTAAGGAGTATTTCTATGACAGATCACGCAACGAAAGCCGCACAGCTGTTCCTGTCCGGCTGTAACTGTTCCCAGGCCGTGGTGGTGGCCTTCTGCGATGAAACCGGACTGGAGGAGGACTTTGCCAAAAGGCTCTCCTCCTCCTTTGGCGGCGGCATGGGCCGGATGCGGGAGGTCTGCGGCGCAGTCAGCGGTATGCTGATGGTGCTGGGCCTGCTGTACGGCTATACCGACCCCGGGGAGGGGGACTGTGTCAAGCGGGAGCATTACAAGGCAGTGCAGTCTCTGGCCGCACAGTTCCGGGAAGAAACCGGCTCCATCATTTGCCGGGAGATTCTGAAGAATCCTCCCGCCGATCCCAATCCCACCCCCCGGACTGCGGCGTTCTACCAAAAACGCCCCTGCACCCGAATGGTGATGACCGCCGCCCGGATTCTGGATGCCTATATTGCGGAGCATCCCCGGGAAAATCAATAATGTGCTTATCGGCGTAAGTCAGCAATATGGTGCTTTCGCCAATCCCTTGGCTCCACCTTTGGGGGAGCTGTCAGCTTCGCTGACTGAGGGGGTATCCTCTAAACTTTCAACTTTCAATCTTCAACTACTCACCTGAGTCAATCCGATACGCATTCATAAAAACAGACCGGCCACGAAACGAGTTGTCTCCGGCGACTCGCCGGTTTTCGCCGCCCAACCTTTTTGTGCTGCTTCGTTACCAAGCCGACCACCCAGGAGTCCCGGTTGACACACCGGCCTCGTAACGAATTGTCCCCGGCGACTCGCCGGTTAACAGATTGTTTTCATACTTTCCTCTTGTTTTGCGGCGGAAAATAGAGTATAATGTTCGTCGTCAACGAGAAATGATGCATCAATCCTGCTGCGAAAGGAGGCGGAGCCATGGCCCTTCGGGATGAAGATATGGATAAGCGGAGAGAAAAGCGGGAAGCCATGCGCCGCAAGCAGCGCTCCGCTGCCCGGCGGATGCGTCTGACCCTGCTGGTCGCTCTGGTCATTCTGGGCCTGTGCGGCTACGGCATCTGGCAGCTGACCCAGAACGGAGAAGATGTCCAGGCCGCCGCCCCTACCCAGGCGACCCATCCTCCCACGGAGGCCACCGAGCCAACCCAGCGCAGCCCCCTGACCACCATCCACCTCCGGGCTGCCGGTGACCTGAATGTCACCGACAGCGTCGTCTCCTCCGGCATAGCCGTCAATGGCTATGATTTCAGCGGCGTTTTCAAGGACGTATCCTCCGTTCTGTCCGGCGCGGATCTGACCTTTATGAACTTTGAGGGCAATGCCTGCGGCGAGCCCTACGGCTCAGAGACCTCCTCCGCCCCCGTCCGTCTGCTGGATGACCTTCGGGCCTGCGGCGTGGATTTGCTGCAGGTAGCCAACTCCTGCGCCATCAACAACGGCATCAACGGTCTCACCGCCACCCTCAACAGCATCCGCTCCGCGGGCATTGAGCCGCTGGGTGCCTACGCCTCCTCCCGGGAGTATCAGGCTTCCAAGGGCTACACCATCGTGGAGGTCAAGGGCGTCAAGATTGCCTTTGTGGCCTTCACCAAGGGTCTCGGGGGCCGGGGTATGCCCGCCGGCAGCGAGAATCTGGTGAACCTTCTGTACGTGGACTACGATAACCTGTATCAGGAGATTGACAAGGACACCATCGAAACCGTGCTGAAAAACGTCCAGGCAGAGCGGCCTGATCTTACCGTCGCCCTGCTCCACTGGGGCAGCGAGTACAATGACGACATCAGCAAGACTCAGAAGTCCATCGCCAATCTGATGCTCAAGCGGGGCGTGGACGTGATTATCGGCACCCACCCCCATACCCTCCAGCCCATTGTGTTCGATCAGGCTGCCGGAACGCTGGTTGCCTACTCTCTGGGCGACTTCTTCGGCGATGCCGTCCGGGGCGCCACCAACTACTCCATCGTGCTGGATATTGAAGTCACCAAGGACACCACCACCGGTAAGACCCGGGTGACGGACTACAGCTACATTCCGATTTACACCGTCACGGAATCGGAGTGCCCGGATCAGAAGCGCCGGGTGGTGCGCATCCAAGGCGCCATGAAGGGCTACGGCCTGTATGATCCCACCGGAGAGAACACCTCCTACCCGGGCCGGTACCTGGACAGCATCACCCTGCAATGCTATGAAGGCATGAAATACGCCCTCCAGCGTATCGAAGAGCGAATCGTCATGCCGGAGGAAAAGAGCAGCTGATACAGCCATTCGGGGGCATACCGCCCCCGATTCTTTTCGCTTCTATGACCGTATTGATTATTATTCAGTCGTATGCTAGTATATTGGCAAGAAAACGACTTTCCCTGTGAGAAATCTATTGTTTCAGGAGGGTACTGCATTATGCCAGCACTGCGGGGCACAGCATCCCGGGAGGCACTTTGGAAGCAGATGCTTCTGTTTTTCCTCCCGCTTCTGTTTGGAACCTTTTTTCAGCAGCTTTATAACACGGTTGACGCGGTGATCGTAGGCCAGTTCGTGGGCAAGGAGGCCCTGGCCGCAGTGGGCGGCAGCAGCGCCGCCATCATCAATCTGCTGGTGGGCTTTTTCATGGGCCTGTCCAACGGTGCCACCGTCATCATCGCCCAGAGCTACGGCGCAGGAGACCGTCAGAACGTGTCCCGGGCCGTCCACACCGGAATCGCCCTGTCCATTGCCGCCGGTGCCGCCCTGACCCTGCTGGGTGTTCTGTTCGGCGGGTCTGCCCTGCGGATGATGGGCACGCCCCAGGACGTGTATTCCGGCTCCCGGGTCTACCTCACCATCTACTTCTGCGGTATGGTTCCCAATCTGGTGTACAACATTGGCGCGGGCATCCTGCGGGCGGTGGGAGATTCCAAGCGTCCCCTGTATTTTCTCATCATCACCTGCTTTGCCAACATCGGCCTGGATCTTCTGTTTGTGGCCGTGCTCCACTGGGGGGTGGCCGGTGTTGCTGCCGCCACCATTGTCAGCCAGACCATCAGCGCCGCCATGGTCATCCTGACCCTGACCCGGAGCCGGGAGGTCTACCACCTGGAACTGCGGAGCATCCGCTTCCACGGCAAAACCCTGAAGCGAATCGTCAGCATCGGCATTCCCTCCGGAATCCAGAGCGCCATGTACGCCATCTCCAATCTGCTGATTCAGTCCAGTGTCAACTCCTTCGGCACAGACACCGTTGCCGCCTGGACTGCCTTCGGCAAGCTGGATACCCTGTACTGGATGGGCAGCGGCTCCTTCGGCATCGCCGTGTCCACCTTCGCCGGGCAGAGCTACGGCGCCGGGGACTACAACCGGATGCGCTCCGCCGTCCGCAGTGGCTTCGTCATGAACGCCATCTACGCGGTTTTCCTCAGCACCGCCATGTTCTTCGGCGGGCAGTTCGCCCTGCGGCTGTTCCTGGAGGATGAGACCGTCATCGGCTACGGCGTCACCATGAGCCGGTTCATCTCCACCGCCTACCTGCTGTTCATCCCCATCGAGCTGCTTGCCGCCGTGTGCCGCAGCGCCGGCGACACCCTCCGGCCCACCATCATGACCGCCGTGGGCATCTGCGGCTTCCGTACCGTGTGGCTGTTCACCGCCCTGCCCATCTGGCACACCCGCCAAATGCTCTACGTCAGCTATCCACTGAGCTGGGCCATCACTTCGGTTCTGTTCATCCTGTACTACCGCAAGGGCACCTGGCTGCGCAAGCACCAGTAACATCCTATCGTATGGAGGGATTCCTATGGCAAACAATCCCATGGAGCGGGCAAGCCACTCCTTTGTCCACATCTACGACACCCTCACCGGGGAAGATACCATCGCGGCAGAATTCAACACCGTGGTGGAAGCCCCCTTCTTCACCAGAGACGGCAGCGCCCTTTACTACAATACCCAGGGAAAAATCTACCGGCTGGAGCTGGCCACCGGAGCCATCACCCACATCCCCACCGGAGAGGCAACCCTGTGCAACAATGACCATGTGCTCAGCCCGGACGGGAAGCAGATGGCAGTCAGCAGCGGCCATGACGGCGACTGGCAGTCCCGGATCTACACCGTGAACCTCGCCACCGGGGAAAGCACCTGCCTGACCCCGGAGCCCCACAGCTACCTCCACGGCTGGTCTCCCGACGGCAGGGACATCGCCTTCTGCGGTGCCCGGGACTATGGCCGTGGACTGGAATGGGACATCTACACCATCCCGGCAGCAGGCGGGCCTCAAACCCGGCTCACCAATGCCCCCGGTCTCAACGACGGCCCGGAGTATTCCCCCGACGGAAAGACCATCTGGTTCAACTCCGTCCGCACCGGGCGGATGCAGGTGTGGAAGATGAACGCCGACGGCACCCAGCAGACCCAGATGACCTTTGATGAAGACTGGAACGCCTGGTTCCCTCACATCAGTCCTGACGGAAAGACTGTGGTGTACCTCGTCTACCGTAAGGAGGATCTGGAGCCCGGCGAGCATCTGCCGGACAAGCAGGTGGAGCTTCGCCGGATTCCCGCCCAGGGCGGCCCGGAGGAGACGGTGCTCTCCCTTTTCGGCGGACAGGGCACCATCAACGTCAACAGCTGGTCCCCGGACAGCCGCTTCTTTGCCTACGTTTCCTATCGCAGATAACGCGCCCCGGTTCATACTGTGTTCGTAATACAGTTCATTTTCGGCGTGGCCTTCGTGGTCACGCCGTTTTTTACTATGAAACAGCCTCTTGACTTTTCTGTCTACATATAGTAGAATATCGCTGTCTACTAAAAGTAGAACAAAGGAGGTGCCCCTATGGCAGAATACAGGCTTGGCGAAGTGGAGTCCATTTTCGCAGATATCATCTGGAACAACGAGCCTCTTTCCTCCCGCCGGTTGGCGGAGCTGGCAGAAGAGCGGCTAAACTGGAAGCGGACGACAGCCTATACCATTTTGAAGCGGCTGTGTGACCGGGAGCTGTTCCAAAATCAGGACGGAATGGTAACCTCTCTTGTCAGCCGGGAGGAGTTTTACGCCCGCAGAAGCGAGCAGTTTGTGGAGGACACCTTTCAGGGGTCCCTTCCCGCCTTCCTCGCTGCCTTTGGCAGCCGGAAAAAGCTGTCCGATGGGGAAATCGACGAGCTGCAAAAAGTGATCGACTCCATGCGGAGGTGATGGTATGCAGACTGTTTTTGCAAAAATTCTCAACATGAGTATCACCGGCAGCATCGTCATTGCGGTTGTGCTGCTGGCAAGGCTGTTCCTGAAGCGGGCGCCCAAAATCTATTCCTACGCCCTGTGGGCTGTGGTATTGTTTCGTCTTCTGTGTCCGCTCTCCATCACCGCCGGGCTGTCTGTGCTGAAGCCCATCCCGGTAACCACCACCCCCGGCATCAGCGCCGTATCCTACCAGCCCGTTGCCCGGGCAGTCCGGGAGAACATCCCCGCGCCGGTTCAGCCGCAATTTGTCCCGACCCAGCAGGCACAGCCGCCGGAGACGAACGCTTCTCCCATGGAGGCCGCCGCATACATCTGGGCGGCAGGGGCTTCCACTATGGCATTATACAGCGTTGTCCAGTATTGGATTTTGCGGCGCAGACTGGCGGAGGCGGTGCTTTTGCGAGGGGAAATCTATGTTGCGGACTGCATTTCCTCCCCCTTCGTCATGGGCATTCTGCGGCCCGGAATCTATCTGCCGTCCAGCACCCCCATGCAGGAACGCCGGTTCATCGTTGCCCACGAGCGGCAGCATATCCGCCGGGGCGACCCTGTGTGGAAGCTGCTGGGCTACGCGGCACTGTGCCTGCACTGGTTCAATCCGCTGGTGTGGCTGGCCTTTGTGCTGGCAGGGAAGGACATGGAAATGAGCTGCGACGAGGCGGTGATCCAGCGGCTTGGCGAGCACATCCGGGCGGACTATTCCCAGGCCCTGCTGCGGCTGGCAACCCACAAGCGCATCGTATCCGGGATGCCCCTTGCCTTCGGAGAGGGCGATACCAGAGGGCGGGTGCTGAATATGGCGAAATGGAAGAAACCGAAGGTTTGGGTGAGTATTCTATGCGCTGCGCTGTGCCTTGTGATTCTGGCGGCTTGCGCATTGAATCCAAAGCAGGAGGAAACAGAAACGGACGGAAAAACGCAAATTGTTGGTTCAGCACGCATCGTGATTCGAGACTTCCGTTTCCGAACACCGGCAGGGTGTATCACAGAAAAAAGGGAGAAGAAAACCCACGAACAGACAGATGACGGCTTAGATGTAGCCTATTGGGAATTTTCCGATGGCGAAAGCATTATCGGCGGTGTAAACACATACCGGATTCCGAAGAATCTCGACACGGACAACTGGGATTGGCTCCGGGAACTCGACCTGCCAGAGTGGCAGGATGAAACCCTGGGGTATTGGGCAGAGGGTATGCCCGGCGATGTGGTTATTCTGGAGTTTTTCAGTGATGTGCCGGAAGGGCAGGAAAGAACCGTCCTGAATGCGCACAATCTCTACTTCTATGAAGGCTGGATTTATGACCTGTGGTTCGATAAGCTGACGGTGAAGCCCGAGGTCATGTCGGCCATTCTGGACAGCGTCAGCATTGGCGAGGAAAAAGCAATTCAGGTGGTGGATATGCCCTACGAGATTCTGGAAATGCCGGCGGGAGGCTTTGACTACCAGGTGGAGACGGACGGCCGCATTTCCCTTCTGAAAGGGGACAGCACAATTGGTGGAATCGCCGCCTATCCCATCCCGGAGGGGGTGTATGACCCCAATGACGATGCTTATCTTTGGCTGGAAGACGTGGGCGTGGAAGACCTGGAAAGCCCTGATCTGACGATTACCGGCATGTTTGCCTGGAGCGGCAGCAACGGCTGTTCCCTCACCGTTGCGGACGATGTGGAACATCCCACAGTGAAGCGTACCCACCAGTTCCGGTTTGCCGGAAATACTCTGTACGATTTCTGGCTGGATGATCTGGCTGTGGACGAGGCGACCCGGTCTGCCATCCAGAAAGCAGTGGTCTATCTGGAACCTGTGACACAGCAGGAAGCCCTGCCCCAGAAGACAGAGCTTACCTTCTATCTGGAGGGCATGGAAGAAACGGCGATGGCAGCCCTTTATGCCGGGGATGGGTATTCCCTCTATATTTTCGATGAAGATTGGATCTATTCTCTGGAGGACGGGCAGCCTGTCTGGGAGAGTCGCCTCAATTCGGAGGTAAAACTCAGCATCATTCACCTGCAAGATATGCCCCTGTCTGCGGCGCAGCAGTGGGTGCGGAGCAGGTTTGAAGGCTTCGACCTGATTGAGGACAACCGGGGCGGCTTGGGCGGAACCAATGCCGCGGGAATTATGGCGGATGTGCGGCTGATCCCCGCGGGAGACGACGTGTACACGGTGAGCTGCGTCTACCCCATAGAGGCCGCCGAGGGCTTTGGCGTCCGGCTGGGGGTGATGGCCGACACCTTCACCCTGACCGCCCCGGGAGCGGAGCTGTCGGAAGAAGAAATTGCCTTCACCAAGGCCCAGGCGGTGATGCAGGGCTTGCAGGATGTGCCCTTCCTGATTCAGACCGAATGCCGCTACCAGAATACCCCCGAAAAGGATTTTATCGAGACGTTCTGCTATGACAGCGAAATTGGTTTCCTGCGGGTCACCACCACCGCCGACGGTCGGGATCACGCCCAGCTGTATGGGAACGACCGCTACTTTACCAATGCGGGCAGCGAGACAAGCCCGGAACCGACCTGGGCAGAAACGGAAGCCCCTTCCGAGTTCAGTACCCCGTGGCTTGGCAGCTTCAACTTCATCCGCCATTATGTGACCTATGTGGGCATGGTGCCCGATGGGGAGAAGACCAGCTATCTGTTCCAGGTGAATGCCCCCTTTGAGGATACGCCGGATGCCGCAGACCACTATTTTGCCGCCTTCGATTTTGACGTCGAGGGGAACTTTATTGCCGTTTACCTGCAAGTCAACCCGGTGCGGGACGATGCCTATACATTGACCCAGTCCATCGTCACCACAGACCCGCAGGTTGTTGCCGCCAAGCTCAGCGGCGAATTTGCCCGGGCCACACAATAACGGGCAGCGCTCTATCGGGGCGCGCGCGTAAAATAGTTTGAGGCTGCCTCAACATGATTTCCTAAAATCATGAGAGGCAGCCTCACTTCCTTTTGAGCGCCGGGCTTTCGGGGCGGATTTTGCAGCGGCTCATCGGGTTCTCGTGCAGAGCAGTCCAGAGGAGATGGTTCTCTCCCTCTTCGGCAGACAGGGTGCCATCAGCGTCCATAGCTTGTTTCCGGTCAGCCGGTTCTTCGCCTACGTTTCCTGTCGCAGATAACGCCTTCCCTCCCTGACAGCCAGGGAGAGCAGTTGTTTTCCTTTCCCGCCAGATGGTTCTCCAATCCTGCCGATTTGAATACAATCTTTCCAAATATAAAAACAACCTCCATTGGCAGCTCCCATGGAATTACTGCCCATTACAGATGTCGAAGGAGGTTATTGTTCAATCGTCGCCCTCCGTTATTATTTCACCACCGCGATGGCTTCAATCTCAATGACCATGCCGCCGTTGAATTTACCAACCTGCATGGTGCTTCTCGCCGGGGGGTTGTTGGGAAAATATTGCTTATAGGTTTCGTTAAACACAGCAAACTGATCGATATCGGACACAAATACCAGTGTTTTGAAAACATGCTCCATATCGGAACCCGCTTCCTCCAGTATTGCCTTCATATTTTTCATGATCTGGTGTGTCTGGGCAACAATATCCCCCGGCTCGACCAGTTTCCCGGTATGCGGATCGGTTCCGGTGATACCGGCTGTATAGATCAGGTTCCCCACCCGAAAAGCCTGGGAATACCAGCCGCCGGGCTGGGCCGCTTTCTGTGTTGAAATTCTGATGATTTCCATAAGGCACCTCCGATGATTCAGGATAGGGCTGCCGCACAATCGTGCGGCAGCCCGAATCGCAGTCCGGGATCAGCTTGCCCGGGTTTTGTTCTTCTTTTCAAAGAAGTAGTAGGCAGGCAGTCCAGTCACCAGAGCAACCACACTGGCGATCAGAGCAGCAGTGGGAGCCCACAGGAATGTGGATACCAGCAGAATTCCGTTGGCCAGAATGGCAATGACTGTCATGGTCTTCCAGGCAGGACAGCGCCAGCCAGGATTGTAATCCGCCTTTCTGTGGTGGACAAACATGGTGCAGAACACCAGCATATTCTTAACCAGGCAGATGAAGGTGAAGTATCCCAGCAGGTCATTGATACCGGAAACACATACCAGGATGATGGCATATACTGCCTGCGCCATCAGCGCAAAGGAAGGAGTATTATACTTGGGATGGACTTCAGCAAAGCGGCTGTACCAAAGGCCGTCCTTAGCCATGGCGTACTCCAGACGGGGCTGATACATCGTTGCGCCGGAAACAGAACCAGTGATGACCACAATGGCCAGCAGTGCGGTGACGACACCGGCAGCCTGGCCGATGACAGGAATCTTGGAGAAGGCCAGAGCGATGGGTGCATCAGAGGCTGCCAGCTCTTCCAGCGGGATCAGTCCTGCAGCGATGGTGGACAGGCCGGCGTACAGCGCAATGACGATGGCAATGCAGTAAATCATTACCCGGGGCATGGTTCTGTTGGGATCTTTGACCTCGCCGGCCATGTAGCATGCACCGACGGCGCCGTCATAGGACCAGGTTGTAGCGGATACGCCGGCCAGCAGAGCAGCAAGTCCCACAGGAGCTCCCGCAACGGCAGGGGTGGTGATCAGATCGGAATGCATATAGAAAATTCCAACACCTACCAGCAGGAAGAAGGGCAGCATCTTCAGACTGGTGACGAAAGCCTGGAACCTTGCGCCGGCTTCCACAGAACGGTAGTGCAGGGCCGTGAAGGCAACAATCAGCGCAATTGCCACCAGCTTGACCGCTACGCCGGACAAGGCCGGGATAAAGAACGCAAGATAGTTGGCAATGGCAAGGGACATGACCGAACAGGTGGATGGATCCGTTGCCCAGAATGCCAGCCAGCCATTCAGAAATGCCACAGGGCGCCAGCCGGCTTCCTTTAGCCAGGTATACTGTCCGCCGTCTTCGGGATAGGCCGATGCCAGTTCCGCGTACAGCAGGTTTTGGGGGATCATGATCAGGCCGCCAATAACAAAGCTGGCAATCAGCATCAGGGCGGAGCCGGAAGCTCCGGCGACCTCTGCCAGGGAAGAGAAAATACCGGAACCCACTGTTGTTCCAACCGCCACTGCCAGTGCAGCGCCCAAGCCTAGTTTTCGTTTCAGTTCACCCTGAGGCTGAAGAGTTTCTTTCATATTATTATTGCTCCTTTCGTTCTCCTGATTCTCTGTGGATGCTTAATGTGCCGTGTATCCACCGTCCACCATAAGATGCGTGCCGGTAATGAAGGAGGATTCCTCACTGGCAAAAAACGCGACAGCATAGGCCATATCGATGGGCTGGCCCAAGCGCTTCAGCGGGTAGCTGGCAACAAGCCGGGCAACTTCGCCCTCGTAGTTTCCGGTGCGGGACATATCCTTGACGAAAGAAGGAGTTTCCGTTCCGGACGGACAAACCACATTGACCCGGATCCCAAAGGGCGCCAGCTCCAGCGCCAGGCTTTTGGCGAACTGAATAATTCCACCCTTGGAGGTGTTGTACGCAAGGCTTTCCACGCAGCCTACTACGCCCAACTCGCTTCCCGTGCAGATGATGGAGCCATGGCTGCTTTTTTTCATAAGCGGCAGAGCGTATTTCGCACACAGGAAGTAGCCCTTGAGGTTGACATTCATCACCTTGTCCCAGTCTTCTTCCGTGGTGTCCCAAAGGGTCTTGCTCAGGGAATAGGCTGCGTTGTTGAACAGGACATCCACCACGCCGTATTTCTCTTCCACAGCCTGAAACAGAGCCTGCACCTGACGGGAATCGCTGACGTCCGCCTTATAGAACCAGGCTTTCTCCCCCAGCTCCCGCTCCAGCGCCGTACCACGCTCCTCATTGCGGCCGACGATCACCACGCGAGCTCCGCGTTCAACGAAGAGCCGTACAGTCGCCTCTCCAATGCCGCTGGTGCCGCCGGTGATGACCGCAACGTAATCCTTCAAGTTCATAATATTTCCTCCTTTGATAAAAAAGATCGTTAATACGATTTAATTAACAATTTAATTATATAGTCAATTCTATCTGTTGTCAATAGGCAATTTACCAAAACAGGATAAATATTTCCCCGATTTTTAATCTTTATTTGAATTCTCTCTTGAAAGAGTCACTTACATAGAATATAATAAAATCAAGTAATATTATTAATATCTGAGAGGTGTTATTATGAAGCGCGCCACATCCAAAGATGTTGCGAAACTTGCAGGTGTATCTCAGACAACGGTTTCCTTTGTCATTAACAATACCCCGGGAGTATCTCTTTCAGAGGAGACCCGCAGGAAGGTTCTGGACGCTGCAAAACAGCTGCAGTACATCCCCAACTCCTTTGCAAAGGGGCTGAAAACAAGCCAGTCCAAGCTCTTGGGGGTTTTTCTCCCTACAATGAACAACCCGTACTATCCTATGCTAATGCAGTACATTGAAAAATACACCGCGAAGCTTGGCTACAATGTGATTCTATGCTGTACCTATCGGAATTCTGAGCGAGAGAAGGCCTATCTCGACCTGTGCGAGGAGAAACGCGTGGACGGAATCATCTATCTGTTCACCCCAAACTGGATCAAGCGAGTAATTCAGCTTTCCCATACCATACCGGTGGTTCTGCTCAGTGAGAAATCAGATGAGGTACCTCTGAACACCATCAGCCTGAACGGTTTTCAGTGCGGGCAGCTGGTAGCCAGGCACCTGCTGGAGCTTGGCCACAGAAAAATTGCCTATCTGCTTAGCTCTGTTACGTCCGTCTCCCTCACCCGCGCCAAGCGGCTGGAGGGGGTTCGGAACGCCATTCGGGACGCAAATCTGCCGCCCGAGACCCTTCGGGTTTTAACCGCTCCCCAGGGTGATTCCGGTCAATCCGAGGCAGAAGCCGGGTATTCCATGATGGATCAGCTGCTGAAAGAGGGGGAGATTACAGCGGTTATCGGTGTGAATGACCTTGTCGCCTTCGGCGCTCTTTCCCGGGTTCTGAACTCCGCAGACAAAAAGGTTCCGCAGGACATATCCATCTGCGGATTCGATAATATCTATCTGGCCAGTATGGCCCATCCCAGAATCACCACGGTTTCATATTGCACGGAGGCTCTGTGCAAGCTTGCGGTTGATATGGTGCTGAAGGTTTCCGAAGATACCGATGTCCTAAAGCTGGCCAGCGAGCCGCAGCTTATCATCCGGGAATCAACCGGTCCCGCCCCCCGGGGAGACATCCAGGCTCTGGCAGAAGAATAACGCAGTCACAGTGCCTGCAGGATCAACTGAATAAAAAAAGCGGGAGAATCCATTTTCAGTGGGTTCTCCCGTTATTGGTATTGATACAATTGCCTGTTCCAAACGCTTTGAACAATTACCACTCCGGCCGGATCATGCAGCCATAGCCGGGACGCTCTGTAATAACACCATCCCGGTAAACAGCTTTTCCGCGAACCCAGGTGGAGACAACGCGGCAGTGAAGATTTCTGCCCTCGTGGGCGAATTTATCGAGCCTGCTCTTGGAGAAGCTGTTTCTTCTGCTGAAAGTCCAGCTGGTGTCCAGATCCGCCAGATAGAAATCCGCATCCGAGCCGACTCTCAGCACCCCCTTGCGCGGATACAGACCAAATCGCTTTGCCGCATTGGTTGCCGTAAACGCGGCAAAACGCTGCAGGGACATATTTCTGTTCCGAACCCCTTCTTCCAGGAGCAGCGGGATTGCCAGATCAATCTCCGGGGCACCGCAGGCCGCCTTGCGCAGATCGCCATCAGCAGGAATTTTATCCTCCTGCAAATAGGGGGCGTGGTCTGTTCCGAGATAGTCGATGGTTCCGTCAAGCACATAGTCCCACAGCTTTTCCATCCGGGCACGGCTCCGCAATGGGGGATTAATCATGGCAAAGGTGCCCAGATAGCCGTGATCCTGGTAATTCAGTGTGAGATAATGCGCACAGGTTTCCACGGTTACATCCACACCCCGCCGACGGGCCTCCGCGATACACTCCGCTCCCTCCGGAATGGACATATGGCAGATATGCAGCTTGCATCCGGTTCTTTCCGCATAAAGCAGAAGCGTGTTGATGGCTGTCAGCTCTGCCAGCCAGGGCCGGCTGGCATCATGCACAGCCAGTGACCAGGGTTCCGCCCCATGCTCCTCAGAAAACCCCTTCACCAGGGTTCTGTCCTCTGCATGTGCCCCGAAAATACCGTTAAAGGACGCAACCTTTTCCATTTCCTTCAGCTGGTGATATTCATCCGAAAATGGGTAGTTGGGTCCGGCATCCACAGTAAAGGCTTTAAAGCCGACACATCCCAGGCGGTGCAGCGAGAGGAACTGGTCCATATTTTCGGGCGTTGCAGCGCCCCAGAAGGCGTAATCGATCAGCGCCTTCCGTTCCGCTCTTTCCTTCTTCCATTCAAAGGCTGCCGGATCTTTGACAGGAAGCTCAGGCGTATTGGGCATATCCAGAACTGTTGTAAAACCGCCGGATGCTGCTGCCTGTGTTCCGTGCTCCAGATCTTCCCGCTCCTCGGCTCCCGGTTCAAAGAAGTGCGGATGGGTATCGATGGCACCGGGGAGCATGGTCATTGCCTGCGCGTCCACCAGTTGGTCTGCCTGACAGCTCGGTTCTCCGGGGCCCATCACGACGATTTTTCCCTCTGCAATGCCCACATACCCCAGAAAGACAGTGTCCTCGGCTACAATCCGAGCGTTGCGGATAATCAGATCACATTTCACGTTACTCACCTCAAAGCTCCTGATTTTTCATCATGGCGTGCAGTCTGGATTCCGGGATTTTCGAAAACGGTTCCTGAGCTGCCCGGCAAACACGTTCTACCGCTTCCTGTGCATCCCGAACGACCTGCTTTTCGTCCACCGAAAGAACCTTAAAATCTTCCACAAGCACTCTCCCGTCTACCATTACCAGCTCCACCTCGCTGCCCTTTGCAGAGTATACCAGATTGGGGACAACGTTGCGCACCGGCTGCATAATGACCGGGGAAAGACACGGCTGAGTCATATCGATCATCAGCAGATCCGCTTTCTTCCCGGGTTCGATGGATCCGATTTCACTGCCGAGGCCAATCGCCCGCGCAGCCTCGATGGTTGCCATCCGCAAAACCTTTCCTGCCGGGAAAACGGCGGGGTTTTTCGCCTTGCACTTGTTCAGTATTGCGGTGAACTTCATTTCGTTGAACATGTTGTTGCAGTTATTTCCGGGAGCCTGGTCGGAGCCCAGAGCCAGCCTGTCGCTGACCTCCAGGAATTCCGCCGCAGGCGGGACAATCCCATCGATGATTGCAATGCTTCCGCTGCACAGAATCATTCCCGCACCTCTGGAAGCAAGCAGCTGGGTTTCCTCCCGCGTAGCCTCTGTTAAGTGAACCGCCAGAAGCCGGGAGTTGAGGTAGCCGATTTCATCCAGGAAGGGAATGGAGCGCTTTCCATACCGTTTGAGCATCTGGTTGATCTCTCTGTCTCCCTGAGAAACATGCATATGGATGCCGGTATCCAGCCGCAGCGCAGCAGCCTGTATCTCCATAAGCAGTTCCTTGCTGCACATATCCGGTCCCTGTGGTCCAAGCATACAGGTGATTCTTCCGTTTTCACGCCCGTGCCACCGCTGGATCAGATCCAGATTCCGGCAGTATTTTTTGTTTCCCTGGGCAGGATCAAATTCATACAGTTCCCCCACCGCCGTCTTGTTTTTCTCGGGCAGCTCGCTGATGAGTTCCGCGACGCGCGCCCGGGTTCCCACCCGAACATGATTTTGAACGATCTGCGTCATAGGCGTGTCGAAATCGCAGAACGTTGTCGTACCGGCCTTAAGTGCTTCCACAATATTCATCAGAGAGCCCTTGCAGACTGCGTCCGTATCCTTTCGCAGCTCCTGCTCAAAGGGCCACAGTCCATGCTGCATCCAGTTGTTCAGGTCCTGGGACACTCCCCGGACAAGGGCATCTCCGGTGTGGATGTGTGCGTCGATCAGGCCTGGCATCACCACTTTCCCCGAAGCGTTGATAACTCTGTGGGCCGACCACTCCGAAAGGACTTGCTCTGTAGTCCCCACCGCACTGATCCGACTCCCGGTTACAGCGACCGCTCCGTCTTCCACAATGCCCACACCTTTGCCCTGCATGGTTATCACAATACCATGAATAAACAATACATCCGCGTTCGTTTTCATATCGTTCCTCCCCATGGATTTTCAGTCAGCCCAATTGGAAGCGGCAAGCAGGGCGTTGGTCAGCACCTGCGTGCCAAGAACCATATCCTCCCGGGTAGTAAACTCCTCCGGACAGTGGCTCAACCCGTCGTTGGAGCTTCGCAGAAACAGCATGCCCATGGGCATAATTCTGGACATGTTCATAGAATCATGGGCAGGAAAGCTGATCATCCGGTCTTTTTCAACCCCGGTACCGGCCGCCGCTTCTTCAAGAAGCTGAATAAGTTCCGGCGCGCAATGCGCAGGTTTGAGATTGCATGTCGAGTTTACCGTCCAGGTCAGGCCGCGCTTTTCACACTCACGCTGTGTTACTTCCATCAGGTCCGTATAAAGAGCCTCCCACTTTTCATCGTCGGCTTCCCGGAAATCCACGGAAATCGTGACGCTGTCTGCAATAATGTTATGCTCACAGGGCGAGACGGAGATGTATCCGACAGTGCCTCTGGTATCCGGGCCGCAGCGCCTTGCCAGACTCTCCACAGCGGTAATGACGGCCGCTGCGGCAGCCAGAGCATCGTGCCGGTCAGCCATGGCCATGCCTCCGGCGTGGGCTGCCTTACCAAGAAAGGTAATGTAAAACTGCTTGATTCCCGCCACACAGCTTACAATCGAAAACGGTTTTTCTCTGTCCAGCAAATAGCGCCCCTGTTCAATATGCATTTCCAGGAACGCGCAGTACGCCTGAGGATCAATTTTACTCTCAGCCAACCGGGAGGGATCCACGCCCATTCCATATTCCCGCATGGCATCGCTGAGAAGCTGACCGCTTTGGCGGTGCCGAAGGTGAAATGCATAGTCATCCGGGAGCATACCGCACATAGCCTTGCTTCCAAAGGTTCCTCCCAGGAATTGACTGGCTTCCTCATTAATAAACGCGACCATTTCCAGCGGTCTTCTGTGTGGAAGTCCGGACTCCTTAATGGCAGTCAAAGCCTCCAGTGCGCCCATAACCCCGGCCAGCCCGTCGAAGCAGCCACCCTGGGGCACGGTATCAAAATGAGAGCCGCTTAAAACCGCGGGAGCCTGTGGCTCCGCCCCCTCCAGTCTGGCGAAAACATTTCCGACGGTGTCAATTCTTGCCGTCAATCCTGCCTCTTCAATCCAGCGGAGAAGGCACACCACTGCTTCCCGGTACGCCGGTTCCCAGGCAAAGCGGCTGACTCCCCCTCTGGGATCGCTTCCGATATGTCCCACTTCGTTCAAACGAGTCCAAAGGCGTTCCGGATTAATCTTAACACATTCTTTCATTTTTGTCTCCTTTACTTTGTAATAATGGTTGCGCACTGCCTCAAAAAAGAGTCAATGCTTCTGACGATAATGAACTCTTGGTACGGGAGCTTCACAGCCGGTTACTAATTTCATTACTTATACGTTTTAATTATAGTTTAATTCAGGGCCGCTTGTCAATATCCAAAACCTGCTTTTTTCAATTTTTTTGTGCGCAGATTAATCCTCTGCTTTCATCCCGTTCCCAGCTCCGTTGCACGAATTGGTACCAGAACCTCCGGCGCATAGCAGTCCAGGGCTTTCCGGTATAAGAAAAAGGTTATATCCTGCACAAGATGCCCCTTTTTCTATGCACATTGTGTGCAAAAGGGTACCGGCTTCGAGGAAATAAATTGTGAAGCATTGATTGTTGACTTCCGACAAAAGTGGTGCTATTATTTTGTGCAAATCATACAAGGAGGGTTTTCTATGGCTGACAACCGCATGAAGGATCTCACCCGGGGTGTCCCGATGAAGCTCCTGCTTTCGTTTATGCTTCCCATGCTGCTGGGGATGCTGTTCCAGCAGTTTTACAATATGGTCGATACGGTAGTGGTGGGGCAGGCCCTGGGGGTTGAGGCCCTGGCTGGCGTTGGCTCCACCGGCTCCATCAACTTCCTGGTGCTGGGCCTGTGCAACGGCCTGTGCGCAGGCTTTGCCATCCCTGTGGCCCAGAAATTCGGGCAGCGGGACTATCACGGCCTTCGCAAATTCGTTGGCAATATGCTCTGGCTCACTGCCATCTTTGCCGTAGTCATCACAGCCGTCACCACCGTCCTGTGCCGCCGGATCCTGATATGGATGAACACCCCGGCAGACACCTTTTCCTATGCCTACGACTATATTTTCCTGATCTTCCTGGGCATTCCCGCCACCATGCTCTACAATCTGCTCTCCGGCATCATCCGCTCCCTGGGCGATTCCAGGACGCCGCTGTATTTTCTGATCTTTTCCAGCCTGCTCAATGTGGCCCTGGACGTGATCTTCATTCTGATGCTGCACATGGGGGTTGCCGGTGCCGGTATTGCAACCCTGCTCAGCCAGCTGGTATCCGGCATTCTGTGTTTGCTCTTCGCTCTGAAGCGGTTCCCTGTGCTCCGGCTGGATTCGGCAGACTTTCTCCCCGACCGGAGTGTGACCCTGCGGCTGCTGGCCATGGGTCTGCCCATGGGTATGCAGTATTCCATCACCGCCGTGGGCAGCATTCTTCTTCAGACCTCTGTCAATTCCCTGGGCGCTGCCGCTATGGCCGCCGTCACCGCGGGCTCCAAGGTAAGCCTGTTTGCTGTGACCCCCTTTGATGCCATCGGCTCCACCGCCGCCACCTTCGCCGGACAGAACATCGGCGCAGGCAAGCCGGAGCGGGTCCGGGAGGGCGTCAAGGATGCCTCCATTCTGGGTATCGGCTACAGTATACTGGCCTTCCTTGTGCTGGGTCTGTTCGGCGGGAATCTTGCTGCCATTTTCCTGGACGCAGACAGCGCCGAGGCGATGCAGGTCATCCTGCCCATGAGCCGCCGGTTCCTGATGTGCAACGCCATCTTCTATGTGCCGCTGCTGTACGTCAACCTTCTTCGCTTCACCATCCAGGGCCTGGGCTACTCGGGTCTTGCCGTGGTTGCCGGGGTGTTTGAGATGATCGCCCGGGGCCTGTTCGGCCTGTGCCTGGTTCCCCTGCTGGGCTTCGAAGCTGTGTGCTTCGCCAACCCTGCCGCCTGGGTCCTGGCGGATATGTTCCTGTACCCCGCCTACGAGCGGTGCATGCGGCTCAAGGGCTGTCCCCGGCACAGCGGCATCGTGCTCCCTGTTCGCAAGCGGGCATAGGTAGAAAATCCGGCGGCACTTCGGATATAAATTGTATAGTATTACCAAGTTTTGACTGAATCTAACCCTGATTTTGCAATTTCGGGCCCATTCGCCCCTGTAAAATCAGGGTTTTTGCAGATTCATCCCGGATAAAATGCAATTTTGCACTTGCGTTCATTCAAATTCTGCTGTATAATTACCTTATTATTCACAAGGAGGCAGCGCTATGGCACTATTCAAGAAAACTCAAACCGCTCCGGAGCCAACGGATCTGGAATCCGTCATGAAAAAATATGACCAGGAATCCAACGTCCGGGTCTGGGAGGGAAAACCCCGGCTTGCCATCAACTGTGCGCTGGCTCTTTTTTCTCTGTTCTGCATCTACGTCACCCTGTTTGCCAGCTGGCTGGATGAGCTGCAGCTGACCACCTTTGTAGCCTTCATCGTGTTCATTGGCTTTCTGGTCTTCCCCGCCCACAAGGGTGTGCAGAAGGTCAACTACCTGCCCTGGTACGATATTGTGATCATGCTCCTGGGCACCGGCGCTTTTCTGTACTTCGCCTTTAACGCCGTGGACATCATCCAGCAGGGCAGCCGCTTCGACACCTACCAGATCATCATCGGCATTGTGGGCATCCTGGCGGTGGCAGAGCTGTGCCGCCGGAGCGTTGGTCTTCCCATCCTCATTGTGGCAGCGTGCTTCCTGGTCTACGGTCTGATCTGGGGCCTTTCCAACCCCTCCTTCTGGGGTCGGCTGAACTACACTGTCCGGTACCTATTCTACAGCAAGGAAGGCCTGTTCTCCACGCCCATCAGCGTGTGCTCCAAGTTCATCGTGGTGTTCATCATCTTCGGCGCCTTCCTGGAGCGCACCGGCATTGCTGACTTCTTCATCAACATCTCCAACGCCGCCGTGGGCGGTATGTCCGGCGGCCCGGCCAAGGTGGCCGTTGTGGTCAGCGCCATGGAGGGCATGGTCTCCGGCTCCTCCGTGGCCAATACCGTTGGCTCCGGCTCCGTCACCATCCCCCTGATGAAGAAAACCGGCTACAAGCCGGAGTTCGCCGCTGCAGCCGAGGCCTCCGCCTCCACCGGCGGCCAGATCATGCCCCCCATCATGGGCGCTGCTGCCTTCCTGATGGCGGACTATGTCCAGCTGCCCTACAGCACCATCGTGGTCAAGGCCATCCTTCCCGCTGTGCTGTACTTTGCCGGTATTTTCATCGCCGTCCACCTGGAGGCCAAGAAGCTGGGCCTGCGGGGTCTTCGCAAGGATGAGCTGCCCAAGTTCCTTCCCCTGCTGAAGCAATCCTATCTTCTGCTGCCCCTGATCCTGCTGATCTATCTTGTGAGCAGCAACACCAGAAGCATCCAGTACGCCGCGGCCACCGCTATCCTCGCCGCCATCTTCGTGTCCATCTTCAACAAAGACCATCGGCCCACCCCCAAGCGCCTGCTGGAGGCCCTTGCCGCCGGCGGACAGGGCACCATCACCGTGGCCGCTGCCTGTGCCATTGCCGGTATCATTGCCGGTACCATCACCATGACCGGTCTTGCCAACATGATGATCAACGGCATCGTAGCTCTGGCCGGCAGTCAGACCTTTATCGCGCTGTTTTTGACCATGCTGTGCTGCATCGTGCTGGGCATGGGCGTCCCCACCACAGCCAATTACTGCATCATGGCCGCCACCTGCGCCCCCATTCTGATCCGTATGGGTGTGCCCGCAGTTGCCGCTCACTTCTTTGTGTTCTACTTTGGCATCGTGGCCGACCTGACGCCTCCTGTTGCCCTGGCTGCCTACGCAGGTGCCGCCATTGCCCAGGGCAACCCCATGAAAACGGCTCTCACCTCCACCAAGCTGGCCGTCGCTGCCTTCATCGTCCCCTATGTGTTTGCCCTGAATCCGGCCATGCTTCTCGTTGACACCACTGCCTTTGAGGTCATCCTCATCTCCATCACCTCCATCATCGGCATCTTCGGTGTGTCCGCCGCCCTGGAGGGCTACATCATGACCACTGTGCCGGTTCCCATGCGGATTGCTTCGGCGGTGGGCGGTCTGCTGCTGATTTTCCCCGGTGTGGCCACCGATGCCCTGGGCCTTACCCTGGTAGCCCTGGTGCTGGTTCAGCAGCTGTATATCCGGAAAAAGACCGCTGTGGCCCAGCCTATGTAATAATCTCCAAAAAACGCTTCTCTTTTTCGACAACGTCATAGAAAATCGCCGTCCGGTCTTGCACCGGCGGCGATTTCCATTTATACTGACGGTGGACGGAAGTCCACACTATTTTGGAGGAGTGTACTATGGCAGAATTTGTGAAACTTCGCCCCGAGGAGCTGAAGGCTCTGCGGGAGCAGAACCCCAGCATGATGAGCTACAATGTGGAATTCGCTGAGGTGACAGGCGGCACCTTCTGGAAGGCCTACACCCCCGGCCAGGTAGCGGGCACCGAGCCCTTTGAGGTAGACATGAGCGGCGGTCTCACAGCTGCCTACAAGGATCTGATGCAGATCTATCCCCCCATCGACCTGTATGAGCCCAAACTGAGAAAGCTTGCCAAGGAATTTGGCCCCCTGTGGGTTCGGGTGTCCGGCACCTGGGCCACCAAGACCTACTACGATCTGGACGACGCCATGGGCGGCAAAGTGCCCGAGGGGTACCTGAACACCCTGACCCGGAAGCAGTGGATCGGCGTTCTGGACTTTGTAAAGGACGTAGGCGCCAAGCTGATGGTTTCCGTGTCCGGCTGCCCCGGGGTGTACGGCACCAATGAGCCTCCCATCCCCGCCTGGACCCCCAGAGAGGCAGAGAAGCTCTTCAAATTCAGCGCCGACTACGGCGTGCCCATCAGCGGCTCCGAGTTCATCAACGAGCCCAACATGCTGGAGCAGACCGGCTTCCCCCATGGCTACACCGCCGCCGACCACGCCCGGGATCAGAAGATCTTCCAGCAGTGGCTGAAGGAAAACTACCCCGACTGCATCTACATCGGCCCCGGCTCCGTGGGTGATGCCACCATCGGCAAGGCCACCGGCAAGACCTCCGGCGGCGTGGAGCAGCTCACCGGCAACAACGCCAAAACCCCGGAGCTCATGGGCGACGATCCCGCCCATCTGGATGTCTTCAGCTACCACTACTACAACGGCGTGTCCGAGCGTCTGGGCGGGGTTATGCCCTCTGCTCACTGGCTGCCGGAGGAGGCCAATTCCGAGGACTATCTGGCTGTGGCCGGCAACTGCGCCCGGATCTACAGCCCCCTGCGGGATCGCTTCTGTCCCGGCGGCGAGATGTGGGTCACCGAGTCCGGCGATGCCGGCGGCGGCGGCGATACCTGGGCCTCCACCTATCTGGACGTGCTGCGGACCCTGAACGAGGCCGGCGACTTCTCCACCGTCACCAGAGGCATCATCTTCCACAACACCCTGGCCGCCTCCGACTACGCCTACCTGGATCGTGTCACCCACGCCCCCCGGCCCAACTACTTTGCCGTGCTGCTGTGGATTCGGCTCATGGGCTCCACCGTCTATGAAACCGGCGAGGCCACCCGTATGGGCGCCCATGTCTATGCCCACTCCCGCAAGGACGGCAAGGACGGCGTGGTATATCTCGTGATCAACAACTCTGAGACCGAGACCACCACCGTTGAGCTGCCCAAGGCCGCCACAGTCTACGCCCTCCAGGGCAAGGACGGCAACAAGCGCTCCACCGTCATGACCCTCAACGGCCGTGACCTGGTGATGGGTGACGGATGGGAGCTGCCGGATCTTTCCGGTGCGGAGGTTCCCGCAGGAAAGCTGGAGGTCGCTCCTCTGGGCTGCACCTTCATCGTTCTGTAATTTGCATCGCCTCGCCTCCTTCTCCGGAAGGAGGCGATACCGGTCTACAATCGTTTACATTTTCGTTATTTACTTTTCCCCGGGGGAATGGTATAATTGCACCGTTATTTCCCAAAAGGGGGCGTTTGATTGCACCGTTATTTTGAAGAACTGAAGGATTTCCGGAAAAAGGGAGATCTGTTTCTGCTGGTTATCATCCTGATTGTTTCGGCGGTGGGCCTGGTCGCCATTACCAGCGCCACCTCTGCCGCGAAATTCGAGGGCAACTTCCGCTATATTGCCATTCAGTCTGTTTCCATTGGACTGGGCGTTCTGATGTTTGCCCTGGTTTCCTCTGTTGATCTGGAATTTCTTTCCGAGCACCGGATGCTGATGGTGGGCTTTAACATGCTGCTTCTGCTGATGCTGATTCCCTTCGGTACTGACAACGGCTCCGGCAACCGAAGCTGGATTCACTTTCCCGGCTTCCCGGTGAACATTCAGCCCGCCGAAATCTGCAAAATCACCTATATCGTCATTATGGCCTCGGTGATGTCCGAGCATCAGAACAATGTATCCAGCATTGTGTCCGTGATGCACATGGTGCTCCACCTGGGGCTTCTGGTGGGATTGAATCTGGTGCTGTCCTCGGACATGGGCGTGTCCCTGATCTTCGTGTTCATCTTCATCGGCATGGCCTTTGCCGGCGGCGTCAGCATCTGGTGGTTCGTGGCAGCCCTGTCCGGCATTGCTGTGGCCTTCCCCATCCTGTGGCAGTTCCTGGGCCAGTACCAGCGAAACCGAATCCTGATTCTGTTTGACGATTCCATCGACCCGATGGGCATCAACGAGCGTTACCACGCCAAGATCAACCTTCAGTCCATCACCGGCGGCGGTCTCACCGGCCAGGGTCTGTTCAACGGCAACCGTACCCAGGGCGGCGCCCTGTTTGCCCAGCATACGGACTATATCTTCTCCTCCATGGGCGAGGAAGTCGGCTTCCTGGGCTGCGTGGTCATTATGCTCCTGGAGTTTGCCATCATCGCCCGGTGCGTCTATGTGGGCGTGCGGTGCCAGGACTATATGCGCCGGTTGGTGTGCTACGGTGCTGCCTCTGCCCTGATGTTCCAGGTCATGATCAACGTGGGTATGTGCATCGGCGTTATGCCCGTTATCGGTCTGACGCTGCCTCTGATCAGCTACGGCGGTTCCTCCGTGGTTACGATTTTCGCCATGCTGGGGCTTGTCTCCGGTGCCTATGCCCGACCCAGCAGCCTCAGTCATGAACGATATGTCCAGCCCTACCGTGGCTGAGTGAATATTAAAGAAAAATAAAAGACTTCCCGGCACATTCTGTGGTATAATGTCCCCAGAATGCGCCGGGAGGTCTTGTTTATGAAGCGCAGAAAGATATGGCTTGCTCTTGGGGTGCTGCTGGTGCTGCTCCTGGCCGGGATTCTGGGCCGTCACAGCCTGTACTGCCTCTACCGGGATATCTCCTTTGGCTGGGCAGAGCGCACCCCGGCGGAAATGGAGGTCAAGGCCTTTGCCGAAAGCCGGGGCATCTCCTACGGACGCTATCCCCAGGAGCTCATTGACCTGTACGGCCGGAATCCGGAGACCCGGGATTTCGTCCTGAACTATCCCTTCCGAGAGGAAGGGGCGGTGGAGCTGAGCGGCTTCTCCCGGGACACTGTGCCCCTGTTTTTGCAGTACGATCCCATGTGGGGCTATGCGCGCTACGGCAGCTCTGTCATCGCCGTCACCGGCTGTGGGCCCACCTGCCTTGCCATGGCCGGATACTACTTAACCGGCGACGCAGGCTTTAATCCCCTGGACGTGGCCCGCTTTGCCTGGAAGAACGGCTACTACGCCTCCGGCTACGGCTCCTCCTGGACCCTCATCAGCCAGGGCGCGGAGGATTTGGGCCTCACCGTCACGGAGCTTCCCCTGGTGAAAAAGAAGATCACCAACGCTCTGGAGGAGGGATGCCCCGTCATCCTGGCCCTGGGCCCGGGGGACTTTACCTCCTCCGGTCACTACATAGTTCTGTCCGGGATGGAAGGGGGCCTCTTCCGGGTCAACGACCCCAACAGCCGGGAAAACTCCGGCAGGATGTGGAGCTATGAAACCCTGGAGCCTCAGATCCGGAACATCTGGAAGCTTGACAAACCATAGCTTCCGGGTTATAATACCCTCGCAACTACATAGGACAGTTCGTGACCATCCTGTCGGTAAACAAAACTAGGGAATTTGGGTGGGCGCTTTGCGCCCATCTTTTGCTGCCGTGGACTGCCCTTCCGAAAAAAGGAGCGTCCATATGAACAACAAAACCCGTTACCTGACCCATGCCGCCATCATCGCCGCCCTGTACGCCGTGCTGACCCATATGCAGAATCTGCTTCTGCCGGGCTCCGCCACCTGGGCCATCCAGATGCGCATGTCCGAGGCCCTGTGCGTGCTGGCCTTCTTCACCCCCGCGGCCATTCCCGGCCTGACCCTGGGCTGTCTGGTCTTCAACCTGACCTTTGCCGCCGCCCTGCCCCTGGACTTTGTCATTGGCTCCGCCGCCACCTTCCTCGCGGCGCTGGGCATGTGGAAGACCCGCCGGGTCACCATCAAGGGCATCCCTCTGTTGGGCCTTCTCCTGCCCGCCCTGGCCAATGCCGTTCTGGTGGGCTGGGAGCTCACCGTTTACATCGGCGGCGGGTTCCTGCTGAACGCGGTGTATGTGGCCATCGGCGAGGCCGTTGTGCTGCTGACCCTGGGCAGCGCCCTGTACTATGCCATCAAAAAACGCCGTCTGGAAGAAAAGCTTCACTGGACGGTGTGAGGTTCCCCTAACAGGGGAATCCTAACCCTTACCCAAACACAAAGGATGTGTACAATCCATGATCGATTTTCAGCGGCTGAAGCTGGAGCAGAAAGCGGAATATGAATCCATTTTGTTCTCCTGTCCGGATCGGGGCTGTGAATACTCGTTTGCCAACCTGTACCTGTGGGGCCACCAGCAGGCGGCCATACTCCACGGCTGCGTAGCCTTCTTCTCCCACTTCAACGGCCGGAGCGTCTATCCCTACCCCATCGGCCACGGCGACCGGAAAGCCGCCATTTGGGACATTCTGAACGATGCCCGGGAGCGGGGCATTCCCTGCCGGATCACCAACATGCGCCGGGAGGACTGGGCGGAGCTGGAAGGGTGTTTCCCCGGCAAATTTCTGGTGCGCATTGATCGGGACAGCTTTGATTACGTGTACGACATTGATGATCTGGCAGACCTGAAGGGCCGGAAATTTCAGAAGAAGCGTAACCACGTCAACCGCTTCCTCCAGGAGCACCCGGACTACCGGGTGCAGCCGCTGACAAAGGAAAACATCACCGCCGCGCGGGAAATGGTGCAGCAGTGGTACGATTCCCGGATCCAGGAAGACCCCCATGGGGACTACCTGCTGGAGCGCAAGGCCATGGAGCGGGCCTTCCGCTGCTATGATGCCCTGGGCATGGAGGGGCTGATCCTCTCCGACGGCGGCGAAATTCTCGCCATGACCATGGCCTCCCGGCTGTCCGACACCGTTATGGATGTCCATTTTGAGAAGGCCCGGGAGGACGAGGATGGGGCCTATGCCATGATTAACCGGGAGTTTGCCCGGTATCTCCGGGAAAAATACCCGGAGCTGCGCTTCCTCAACCGGGAGGATGACATTGGTTTGGAAGGGCTTCGCAGGGCCAAACTGTCCTACCAGCCCCACCACATGATCGAAAAATGCTGGGCGTGTCTGCCGGAGGATGTGGATGGAACGCTCTGAGCTGAAGATGCTGTGGAAAATCAGCTTTCAGGAGGACGGAGAATACCTTGACTTCTTTTTCTCCAGTGTCTATTCCCCCAGCCGCTGCCGCTGCATCACCCGGGACGGGAAACCCGCTGCCGCCCTGCACTGGCTGGACTGCTCCTGCCAGGACCAGCGCCTCGCCTACGTCTACGCCGTGGCAACCCATCCTGCCCTCCGGGGCCAGGGCCTGTGCCGCCGGCTGATGGACGAGGCCCACACCGCCCTTGCCGGTCAGGGGTACGCCGGAACGCTCCTTGTCCCGGCTGAGGAGGGCCTGCGGGCCATGTATGCCAAAATGGGCTACCGGGCCTGCGGCGGAATGCGGGAGTTTTCCTGCTCTGGGGGAGCGCCCCTTCCCCTGCGCCGTGTCGGGCCGGAGGAATACGCCGCCCTGCGCCGGAGGCTGATTGGGCCCAAGGGGGTCATTCAGGAAGGGGAGAATCTCCTTCTTCTGGCGCAGTTTCACCAGCTGTACGCCGGGGATAACCTGCTTCTGGCCGCCGCAACCCAGGATGGGAAGCTCTTTGTACCGGAGCTGCTGGGAGACCCTGCCGCCGCACCGGGCGTTGCAGCCGCCCTGGGCTTCCGGTATGGCACTTTCCGGGTTCCGGGCAACGACCCCTTTGCCATGTTCCGCCCCCTGAGGGAGGACGCCGCGACTCCTGATTACTTTGGCCTTGCCTTTGACTGAACACTGCCCGCTCTCCAGCCGGAGAGCGGGCAGCTATGTTTTCACCCAAGCGGATGGATGGGGTTATCTCTGGTTGTATGCTGCCCGAATCCTGCTGTCGGAACACTTAAAATTGGTCAGCTTGGTACAGCCGGAGAACATACCTCCCATGTCCGTAACATTGGAGGAATCAAAACCCGAAACGTCTAATTCTTCCAGGCTTTTGCATTCTTCGAACATGCCGTTCATATTTGTAACACGGGAGGTGTCAAACCCGGAAACATTCACCCTTTTCAGATTGTAGCATTTGTAGAACATAATGTACATATTCGTCACATTGGAGGTATCAAAGCATGAAAGATCCAGTTCGGTCATGCTGGTACAGTTGGTGAACATATCCCGCATGTTCGTCACGCCGGAAGTATCGAAGCAACCGCCAAAGTCAATATCCGTCAACTCTGTGAAATACCCGAACATCCAGGATGCATCCGCATTGGGGGATATGATCCCATCTGCCGCAATATACAGTGCGCTGCCCTCCATCCAGATCAGGACGCTCCTGTCATGCGCCTGGGACACATCCTCAGCGTCTGCCGGTGCCCCCCGCAAAGAGTCCCGGAAGGTCATCGTTTTTACGTCAGAACGTTTGTATCTGCTTTGTCCCCAGAACTCCTCTCTTGTCTTCAGACCATACAGATCCTCTGGCTGCACCATAACATTCACCTTGGCAACCACATCTCCCGGATCCGTCGATACCGGACTCGCGGAAATTGGATGAGTTTCCCCGGTTTCTGCAGGTAAGGCTGCCGGAACGTCGGCTGGAACGTCGGCTTGACCGGAATGACTGGATTCGGAACGCTCCTCCTGTGCAACAACTGGCTTATCCTCTCGTTGCCCCACACCAAGGCCCAGCGCAATTCCGGACAGCACCAGCACCAAAGCAACAGCTCCTATCAAAATGGGCCGCCTGTTTTTGTTCCCGGACACCACCTGCTCCAGTAGGTTTTTAGTCAGTTCCTTTTTCGCAGACACAGGGCTTTGCAGCTGGTCCAGGAGCTCCGCCATGGATTGGGTGCGGCCCTTGGCGGTGATATTCATGGCCTTTTGCAGGGCGGAAATCACGTTGGCCGGGACGCCCCGCCTGGTAAGCAGCGACCAGTCCAGAGTATCCTCCTCCACCCGGTCATTGGCATTGGGCGGAATTACCCCGGTAAGTGTGTAGTAGATGGTGGCGGCCATGGCGTACACATCCGACCAGGGCCCGGAGGCACCCCGCTGGGTGTACTGCTCAAAGGGACTGAAGCCGCTCTTTGCCACCTGGGCAGAGGATGCGCCGTTGCTGGAAGACAAATCCTTGGCAGCCCCCAAATCCAGAATCCGTACACCCTTGGCCGTCAGCATCAGGTTGTCCGGGCTTAAATCCCGGTGGACAAGCCCTTCCCTGTGCACCTGCTCCATGGCGGAGATGGCGGGGAAAAAGATGTCTTTCGCCTGCTCCCAAGGCATGGGGCCTTTTTCTTTCAGCACGGACAGCAGGGTTTTTCCCTCGATATAGTCCATAACGATGTAGGCGGTGTTGTTCTCCCGGAAGCTCTCCCGCACCCGGACGATCTGCGGAATGTCCTCCATTTTCGCCATCTTCCGGGCCTCCCGGAGGAAGGAATCCATGCCGCTGACCCGGAGCTTTTCCGCCTGTTCGCCGTCCCGCCACACCAGGGTTGTACCCATGGTGGAAAAGCGGCTGACCTGGCCGCTGGGGAAGTATTCCTTGATGGCCACCTTCCGTTCCAGATTCAGGTCAAAACCAATGTAGGTGATGCCGAAGCCGCCCTGACCCAGCACCCTGCCCACCACATAGTGTCCGTTCAGCACCGTGCCCCAGGGCATGACATAATTGGAAGCCGGTGCCTTCCGAGGATCAAAGCCGCAGTGGGGGCAGGGGTAGCCCTGAATTTCCTCCATACAGCCGAGACAACGATTAAACTGCATATAGTCCGCCTCTTTTCGCCTTGTTTTATACATCATACCATGGGAAAACCCAATTCGCAACGATAATATTGTGGATGGCAGAGAAAAGACTCCCGGCCTGCCCGGGGGCGGGTATCGTATTCGCCCGGGGTTCGTTATCGTGGTAACCATCTGCCGCCGGGCAGCCGGGGACGGCTGCCCCTACAAGAGGGACGCAGAAAAAATCCCCCCGGAAGCGGTGACTTCCGGGGGATTGTGGGCAAATCAGTCAGCGACGTAGGGCAGCAGGGCGATCTGACGGGCGCGCTTGATGGCGGTGGTCAGGTCACGCTGATGAGCGGCGCAGGTACCGGTGGTACGGCGGGGCAGAATCTTGCCGCGCTCGGACAGGTAACGGCGGAGCTTTGCGGTGTCCTTATAATCGATGGCATTAACCTTATCAACGCAGAATGCGCAAACCTTCCTGCGCTTGCGCTGACGCATGGGACGCTGTTCGTTGGCCATGGTAATTCCCTCCTTGTAAGTGTGGTAAAAGTTCAGTTCAGGTCAGAAGGGCAGCTGGGCGTCATCGTCATCCAGCATCGCGAAATCCGATGCCGGCGCTGCCGCGGGGGCCTGATAGCCGCCGTAGGCAGGTGCCGCAGGAGCGCTGTAGGGGCTGTTTCCGGAGCTGTAGCTTCCGCCGTAGGAGCCGGAGCCCTCGCTGCTGCGCTTGCTCTCGCCGAAGTAGACGTTATCCGCCACCACCTCGGCACTGCGACGCTTGTTCCCTTCCTTGTCGTTCCAGTTACGGATCTGGAGACGACCGGAAACCACGATCATGCTGCCCTTGGTGAAATACTTGGAGACAAACTCGCCGGTCTGCCGCCAGGCTACACAATCGATAAAGTCGGTTTCCCTTTCGCCGCCGTCCCGGTTTCCGAAATCCCGCTCCACTGCCACAGAGAAGCTGGTAACGGCAATGCCGCTGCCAGTGCGGCGCAGCTCGGGATCGCGGGTCAGACGGCCCATAATGACGATGTGGTTGAGCATTTCTTACTCCTCCACTGCGGTGGTGAGGCAGCGCATAACGCCCTCGGTGATCTTCATCACGCGCTCCAGCTCAGCAGGGAACTCGGGCTTGCACTCCATGTTCATCAGAACATAGTAGCCTTCTGCCATGTCGTTGATGGGGTAGGCCAGACGACGCTTGCCCCACACATCGATGTTGGTCAGAGTACCCTCCGCCTCCACCATTGCCTTGAACTTTTCCACAAGTGCGGTGGTCTCTTCCTCACCCAGGGTTGCATCGATGATGTAGAGAACCTCGTACTTACCGGTGATCTTAGCCATGTTGATTGCACCTCCTTTTGGACTTTTGGCCCCCGGTCGCGCCGGGAGCAAGGATTTGTCCGCATTCGCAGACTGTAGTATTTTACAGGATTCCAGTCAAAAAGTCAAGGATTTTTTGCCCATTTTCTAGGAAACTACTCCCGGAGGATGACTGGGCCGGCGTTTTCTGCTGCTCATCTGCTGTATACGGCCCCAGAAGTTTCGATATTAATTTATTTATAAAAAAATTCTCTGAAAATGCAAGAAAAATGTTTGCCATTTCCATTTCTCTGTGCTATAATATTTGCGCCTTACAGGAAGATATGAAATATCGCAAAATTATTTCGCGGAAATGCGGAAAGGAGAACGAGAATGTCTCACAAGTATGTTTATCTGTTCACCGAAGGCACGGGAAAAATGCGTGAGCTCCTGGGCGGTAAGGGAGCCAATCTGGCCGAGATGACCCGGATTGGTCTGCCTGTTCCCCAGGGCTTTACTATTACTACCGAAGCCTGCACCCAGTATTACCAGGATGGCCGGAAGATCAATGACGAGATCAAGGCTGAAATCATGGAATACGTGGGCCGTATGGAGGTTATCACCAGCAAAAAGTTCGGCGACCTGAACAACCCCCTGCTGGTTTCCGTCCGTTCCGGCGCCCGGGCCTCCATGCCCGGCATGATGGACACCATCCTGAACCTGGGTCTGAACGAGGACGTGGTGGAAGTGCTGGCCAAGAAGTCCGGCAACCCCCGCTGGGCCTGGGACTGCTACCGCCGTTTCATCCAGATGTACTCTGACGTCGTCATGGAAGTCGGCAAAAAGTATTTCGAGGCTCTCATCGACCAGATGAAGGAGCGCAAAGGCGTCAAGCAGGACGTGGAGCTGGATGCCGACGATCTGAAGGAGCTGGCCATGCAGTTCAAGGCCGAGTACAAGGCCAAGCTGGACGAGGACTTCCCCTCCGACCCCAAGGAGCAGCTGATGGGCGCCATTCAGGCCGTGTTCCGCTCCTGGGACAACCCCCGCGCCAACGTCTACCGTCGTGAAAACGACATTCCCTACTCCTGGGGCACTGCCGTCAACGTGCAGTCCATGGCCTTCGGCAACATGGGCGACGACTGCGGCACCGGCGTTGCCTTTACCCGCAACCCCGCCACCGGCGAGAAGAAGCTGTTCGGCGAGTTCCTGACCAACGCCCAGGGCGAAGACGTGGTGGCCGGTGTCCGGACCCCCATGCCCATCAGTGAGATGGCCGAGAAGTTCCCCGCCGCTTTCGCTCAGTTCACCGACGTCTGCCGCATCCTGGAGAACCACTACCATGACATGCAGGACATGGAGTTCACCGTTGAGAACGGCAAGCTGTACATGCTCCAGACCCGTAACGGCAAGCGTACCGCTCCCGCCGCTCTGAAAATCGCCTGCGACCTGGTGGACGAGGGAATGATCGATGAGAAGCAGGCCGTTGCCATGATCGAGCCCCGCACTCTGGACACCCTGCTGCATCCCCAGTTCGACGCCGCCGCTCTGAAGAAGGCTCAGCCCGTGGGCCGCGCCCTGGCCGCTTCTCCCGGAGCCGCCTGCGGCCGCATCGTCTTCACCGCCGAGGACGCCAAGGCCTGGGCCGCCAACGGCGAGAAGGTTGTTCTGGTTCGTCTGGAGACCTCTCCCGAGGATATCGAAGGCATGATGGCCGCTCAGGGCATCCTCACCGTCCGCGGCGGTATGACCTCTCACGCCGCCGTTGTCGCCCGCGGCATGGGCCGCTGCTGTGTCTCCGGCTGCACCGAGATCGCCATGGACGAGGAGAACAAGGAGTTCACCCTGGCTGGCAAGACCTACCACGAAGGCGACTGGCTGAGCCTGGACGGCTCCACCGGCTACATCTACGATGGCCAGATTGCCACTGTGGATGCCAAGATTGCCGGTGAGTTCGGCCGGATCATGACCTGGGCCGACAAGTACCGCCGTCTGCAGGTTCGCACCAATGCCGACACTCCCCGTGATGCCCGCCGGGCCCGCGAGCTGGGCGCCGAAGGCATCGGCCTGTGCCGTACCGAGCACATGTTCTTCGAGGAGGGCCGTATCGGCGCGTTCCGGGAGATGATCTGCTCCGACACCGTGGAGGAGCGGGAGGCTGCTCTGGCCAAGATTCTGCCCATGCAGCAGGCTGACTTTGAGGCCCTGTACGAGGCTATGCAGAACTACCCTGTTACCATTCGCTTCCTGGATCCCCCTCTGCACGAGTTCGTGCCCACCACCGAGGAGGAGATCGAGGCGCTGGCCAAGACCCAGGGCAAGACCGTTCAGCAGATCAAGGACATTATCGCCTCCCTGCACGAGTTCAACCCCATGATGGGTCACCGCGGCTGCCGTCTGGCCGTCACCTACCCCGAAATCGCCACCATGCAGACCAAGGCTGTCATCCGGGCCGCCCTGGCTGTCAAGGGCCGTCATCCCCGCTGGAATGTTGTTCCTGAGATCATGATCCCCCTGACCTGCGAGACCAAGGAGCTGAAGTACGTCAAGGATGTCGTGGTCAAGGCTGCTGACGCCGAGATTGCCGCCTCCGGCATCGATCTGAAGTATCAGGTCGGCACCATGATCGAAATCCCCCGGGCCTGCCTTACCGCTGGCGAAATTGCCAAGGAGGCTGAGTTCTTCTGCTTCGGCACCAACGACCTGACCCAGATGACCTTCGGCTTCAGCCGTGACGATGCCGGCAAGTTCCTCAACGCCTACTACGATGCCAAGATCTTCGAGAACGATCCCTTCGCCAAGCTGGATCAGACCGGTGTCGGCATGCTGATGGAGATGGCCGTGGAGAAGGGCCGGAAGGTTCGTCCCGACATGCACGCCGGTATCTGCGGCGAGCACGGCGGCGATCCCATGAGCGTGGAGTTCTGCCACCGCATCGGCCTGGACTACGTGTCCTGCTCCCCCTTCCGTATCCCCATCGCCCGCCTCGCCGCCGCCCAGGCTGCTATCAAGGATGGCAGGAATTAAGTGATTTTCAGATGTTCGGAACCTTTACAGTAACGCAGGAGAATGCGAAAGCGTATCTGTACGCGATCTCTCCCCTGCGAAGGGTGCATCGGTTCCGGGACATTCGGGTAAATCTCTATATCTAGCATAGATCCCCAACCGCTCTGGCGGTTGGGGATCTATGCAGTTATAGAACTTTCTGCACATTCGACTTTGTACAGATAGAGTCCTGTGCTGAGCAGACAGTGCGTCCATACCAGTGCCCGGGAGCCAATGGACATCTCCCCCTCGCGGATACCGTAACCGGCAGCGAGGAAGATCAAAGTGTTGTAGATATAGCGAAAATTCATGGTACACAAATGGGGGTACTGGAAGCAGAACAGAACATAACTTCCAAACACCGCGCAGAAGCCCACACCCAGCAGCAGCCGAACCGGGATGGACGCTTTTTGCTCAGAAGCGCCCGGACAGTTCCCGCCAGCAGTACAAGGGTGCTCCCGGCACAGGACCAGATCAGCAGTACAGCGCAGACCTTCTGGGCAGTGCTGCGCAGAACCAGAATACCCTCGTCCAGCGCCATGGTTAAGGCCGTCTGCCACCAGATATTGCAGGAATTTGCCGGTTCCTCCCAGTGGATCCGGGCGGAGAATAGCTGGCGGATCGACGGCAGACCCAGCCGCCGCAGAACGGAGCAGGAGCCAACGTATTGCGGGTGATTCGGCCCCAGATTGGGGACGTAGTTGGGCGGGACCTGAAAGAGGAACCAGTTTCGCAGCACATAACTGGTTCCCAGCGGAATGGAGATCACCGCGAACAGGGCGAACTGCCCGATAAGGGGCCATACCCCGTCCTTCTGCCGGATTCTCCGAATCAATTCATACAGGAATACGCAGCCGATCGCCGGCGCGATGAGCACTGCCGAGGTTTTTGTCAGCATGGCAAGGGCCAACAGCAGCGCCATTTTTATGATAACACCCGTGCGGGGCTTTTTGGCCCACAGGATGGTCTGTTCGATGGTCATGGCCTGGAGCAGCGTCATCAGGCAGTCATTATTCAGTTCGGTGCCCAGCCAGTACAGGGTGGGGCCGAAGCTGAGAAAAGCGGTGAGCACCACCAGCTTCTTTCCGGTCACTTCCAGATGGGTCAGGATCCGCCAGCCCACGAAGGCAATGCCGCAGGCGAACAGGGTGTTGACGATCTGGAGCAGTTCAAAGACAGGCTCGATGGGATCTCCCATGGTATAGAATAGCTGCATCACTGCCGCGCCCACCAGATGAAACAGGGGCGGGTGATAGAACTGACCGGCGCCGACCGGGCTTGTCTGAAGCAGGTGCCGGTATTGATACAGATATTGGATGTATCCAAGGTGTCCGTTGGTTCGCTGCACCCAATCCGAGAGCCTGCCAAGGTCGTGGGGGGAAACATAGCAGGATACCTGCAGGGCATAGATGAGCTTCAGCATCGTGCCCGCCAGCAAGATCAGCAGGCACAGTGTCCGTTCCCGCCGGCGGGCAACGTTGTGATCCAGCGTCATGGGCATCCTCCTTCGTCATGCGGCTGCTGCCGCGTCTGTGTAATGCAGACAGGAACCAGGGTTTCCCCCGGTTCCTGCTGTGGATTCCGAAGTCCGTGCAATTAGGGGGCGTCGCTGGCTGGGGGCATATAGGTGGGCGCCACCGAGGATGTTGGGGCGGGTTCCTGCGTGGTGACCGCGCCGGAGGCGGTGATCACGTCCTGCGCCTCGAACTTTACCACATCCACGGACAGGGTGCTGTACAGCTTCTTCATAGGGCATTCCTCCTTTCTGAAAGATGGCACAGCTTCAGCAGGAAGCCGCGCGTTATCGTAAACTGCCATAGCAGAAGATACAACCGGTATCCCATGCCATCACAGGTTACTTCCTTGTCATCCCGGAAGATCCGGGTCACCCGGCCAATCACCCAGTCGGGGGATACCCCCTCCTCGGGAACGGTCTGATTGTCTCCCCACAGGCTTAAAGCCGCTTCCGTCACCGCTTTGACCCGGTGCAGCACGAAGCTGCCGTCGGGCCGCCGGTAAAAGAGAATGTCGTTTCTGCGGATGGGGGAGTCCACCCGCCGCAGGGCCACGGAGTCCCGGCCCTGCCGCAGCAGGGGCAGCATACTGATCCCTCTGGGATAGAGCCGGAATTCCCCATTGGACTCCAGCACCTCCCGGATCAGAGCGTTATACTCCGAAAGCCGGATCGGCTCATTCAAGGGCATCCGCCTCGCGCAGCGCCGCCGTAAAGGCAGCCACATCCTTCCGGGCGGTCTGCTCGCTGACCTCATATTCCTCCATCAGCCGGATGGTAAGTTCTTCCTCCGTGATGCCCTGCTGCATCAGCCGGAACGCGAAGGCGCCGCTTTCGTTCAGGCGCATCATGCCGTTAAAATGCTCGCTGGCCTTTCCCGTGGCTGCCACCACAAACTGGATGCCGACCTTGCGCAGAATAAAGCCTTCCTTAATCTTCATGGTTTTCTTCCTTTCTTTCTTCCTGTGCTTTTTTCTGGTTCTTCCGGCGGGTTTGCCTTGCCTTGTCCGCCGTGCGCTTCTTTTTATACCGGGCGTGCTTTTCCTTCATGGCTTCATACTGCCCGGCGTACTCGGGAAGAAGCTCGGCATAGCTCCAGAACAGCCCCGCCATTTTGCCCCAGTACATTTCTGTCCAGGGCTTGCCCATGCCGTTATAGTGGAAGATCCGGCACCGCCCCATGGTGCGCTCCACATCCCGCTGCCGCAGGATCGCGCTGTCGAAGCAGTTGTAGATCCTCCAGTCGGCAAATTTTGTCAGCCCATAGAACACCGCGTTCAGCACATCCTGATCGCCGTATTTCAGTTGTTTATGGAATAACACAGGGTATTCGTAAAGAATGCCGGGATCGATCTCCCGCCGCTGCCCGGCAAGGTCATACAGCAGGGTGCCCGCGTTAAAATAGATGGTATCTCTGGGCAGGGTCAACTGCTCCAGGCGCTTGGGATCCACGCCCCCCGGCCCACGACGGTTGCAGGCGACGAGCAGCTTTCCCTCAAAATCCTGATGGTAGAATTCCTCCAGGGAACCCATGACGATCATATCCACATCCAGGTACAGCACCCGCTCCACGTCGGCAGGCAGCATTTCCTGCGCCAGCAGCCGGTAGTAGGTCTCCCGGGTGATCCATTTCAGATGCAGGGGCGCGTCCTGGAATTTATCCTTCCCCACCGGCAAGAAAATGGCTTTGGCAAAGCCGCTTTCTTCCGCCACCTGAGAAAACCGCCGGACCTCCTCTGGCTTCAAATCCGCATAGAGCACATAGATCCGCATTTCTTCGCACCAGCGGTTATTGACCAGCAGCGACTTCAGCAGAACCAGCGCGGGCATATAGTAATTGGAGTTAAAGCAGACCAGAATATTCATTCCGAGGTTCCTCCGTTCACCGCCTGATAGGCGCGTATGACAGAATTTTCAGACATATCGCAGTTGAGTACATAAAAAGGAAGGGTGCTGACCAGCTTATCCGCCATATCCAGCAGGCGGAGCATCCGGTCCGGCTCTCTGGGCAGCAGGAGCTGGCGGAACAGCAGGTCTACCGTCTGAATGTGGTCCGCCGGAACAGCCTCCGGCTCCTGGCTCCGGTTCAGAAAAAAGAGTGCTTTCAGCGGTGCCGAAAGGTTGCCGCCCAGCCCCTCCTTGCCCCGCCACGGGGTGCCGTAGGCATCGAAGCGGACCCCATCGGCGGTGGTGACCATGCGGATCAGGGGCTTGTCCCCGTTGATGACATGAAGCCGGGCACCAAAATGCTGCTGCCACAGCCGGGTCTGGGTGGTTTTCCCCACGCCGCTGGGGGCGAGGAAGGCGTAGCCCTCTGCGTCCACCGCCACCACGGAGCCGTGCATTACGAACACATCTCTGTCCAGCAGCGCGTTCGCCGCCTTGCGGTAGGCGCAGACTGTTTCCAGATAGCCGTCAGAGAAATCTCCCGGCTGCATGGCCCTTTCCTGAGCCAGCTCCTCCGGAGCCACGCGGATCTGGATTTCCGCGGTCAGCTCCGTCTCAAAGCCCCGGCACAGCTCGTGAAGGTCGGGATAGCGGTTGTCAAATTCCACCGGGATCCCGGCAAGCAGTATCTTAACCATGGCTTTCTCCTTTCCCGAACAGCGACCGAAGATGCTGCCAGAAGCCCTTCTCATTGTGGATCATCATGGAGATCAATCGCACCACCCAGAATACCGGCAGCAGCACCGGGAGCTTATCCAAAATCGGATACCGCCGCCGCATTTCGGACAGGGGTCTGAAAAACCGGGGCAGGCTGTAGGCAAAAAAGCGGATGATGGGATTGGGGTATTTCCGCCCCAACTTCTCCATGCGCTTCCGGGTCCGGCTCTCCAGAGACGCAAGACTCCCGCAGTCACAGATAGCCCGGGCCATGGGCTGCAGCTCCTCCGGCACAGGCTCCCCGCTCTCAAACCAGCAGCGGCAGAGCACCTCCACCTGCTGCCGCAGCGTCCCAAGGCCCAGCCGATCAAGCTCGCTGTTTACATACGCTTTGTCCATCTCCGGGAAGCTCCGCTGGTAGATAAGGCTATCCAGAACAGAGCGCAGGCCGGTGCCGCCCTCGTTCAGGTGCTTGTTCAGATGAAGAAAATAGTAGATATATTCATCCTCCGGCTTCAGCCGGTACAGACCCGGGGCTTGCTTTTGCGCCTTGTCCCACACGTTGTCGTAATAGTGACGGTGCTCGTCAATGTCGGGAAGCATCGAGGTGTGCAGCTCCAGCGCAGTATAGGGCGGTTTTTTGTAAGTAGTGTGATGGTAGCATACTTCGCTCTGCTGCCAGCCCAGTTTTTTCAGCAGCTTCCCCGCCGGCAGGGCATCCTTGGGATGAATGAGCATATCCAGATCCGACATCTGACGGTCATTGATATCCGGGTACATCTCCTTCAGCCAACAGCCCTTGATGGGCAGCACATCGATCCCGGCGGCGGTCAGGACTGCGATCACATCGTCCCGCTCCTGAAGCTGGACAATGCTTTGCGCCAGCGCAATGTCGGTCCGGGTCTGCCACTGCGCATCGATCTGCCCATTCCTGTCCAGCGAGTGCAGACCCCGAAGCACCAATGCTTCTATGGAATGCCGCCGTGAAAAGTCCAGAAGCTGCCGGCAGGGCAGATCCTGGGGCACCGGCGGCACCGGCTGATCCCACATGAGACACCGGATCAGGCAGATGATGTAATTCTCCGTTTTTGTCAAGGTGTCCGTATATATTTCCATTGTCTCTTACCTCAGCCCCGGTATGCGTTTTCATACAGGCAGAACACTTCTTCTGTATCGCCAAAGGCCATCATCTGCCCATGATCCAGCCAGACCGCCTTGGGACACAGAGTCTTGACCTGCTCCGCGCTGTGGCTGACAAACAAAAGGGTCGTGCCGCCCTCCAGAAGCTCTGCGATCTTCCTGTGGCACTTTTCCCGGAAACGGAAATCTCCCACCGCCAGCACTTCATCCACGATCAGGATGTCCGCTTTTACGATGGTGGCAAGGGAGAAGCCCAGCCGGGCGACCATACCCGAGGAATAGTTTTTGAGCGGGACATCAATGAAATCCCTCAGCTCCGAGAATTCCACGATCTGCTCAAAATGCCGATCCATAAACGCCCGGTTATGACCCAGAATAGCGCCGTTCATGTAGATATTTTCTCTCGCCGTCAGCTCCGGGTCAAAGCCGGCTCCCAGCTCGATCAGCGGTGCGATGCTCCCGTTTACTGTAACGCTTCCCATCGTAGGGTAAAGGACACCCGCCACGAGTTTCAGAAGCGTACTTTTTCCGCTTCCGTTTTTCCCGATCAGCGCCACGGCTTCGCCCCGCTTTATCTGAAAGGACACATCCCGCAGCGCGAAGAACTCATTGAAGTGCAGCTTTCCTGTGGCCAGCTTTACCAGGTACTCCTTGATGGTATCCGTCTTCTGCTCTGCCAGGTTGAACCGCATGGTAACATTGCTGATGTCGATGATCGTATCTGTGTTTTCCATATGCGTGTCTCCTTACAGATACAGGATAAAGTTCCGCTGCAGCTTTCGGAAAACCAAAGCTCCCACCAAAAGGGCCAGCACACTGTATCCGGCGCAGCCAAGCCAGCAGGCCGCCGAAGGCAGCGTTCCGTACAGCACGACCTCACGGAAAAAGGTGATATAGTGGTATATGGGATTAAACTTAATAAAAAAGGCGACCTTCTCAGGCAGCGCGCTGATGGGGTAGAAGATCGGCGTCAGGTACATCCAGGCCATCACAACAACGCTGTAAAGGTGCAGAATGTCCCGAAAATGCACCGCCAGAGCGGACAGCGCCATCCCAACGCCCGTACAGAACAGCAGCAGGAAAACAAGCGGGATCGGAACCAACAGCAGCTTCCAGGTCAGCGGAACCCGGGTCACCAGCATCACGATCAGGATCGCCGCCAGGCTGAAGCTCATGGTAACGAAGCTGGACAGCACCCGGGATACGGGGAATATGTATTTCGGGATGTAAACCTTGCGAATGAGGGGACCGTTGACAATGACGGATGACATGGCCATCGTGGTGCTCTCATTAAAGAAAGACCACAGCGTTTGACCGCAGATCAGGTACAGCGGATAATTCGGAATTTTGAAACGGAACATATAGGAGAACACCACTGTCATGATAGTCATCATCAGCAGCGGGTTCAGCAGGCTCCAAAGATATCCCAGGAAGCTTCTGCGGTATTTTACTTTCAGATCCCGCGATACAAGCTCAATCAGCAGAGGCTTGTACTGGCAGAACCTCCGGATCTGCAAAAAGTTTTTGGGTAGTTTCATAGCTGGGACTCCTTAAAAAGCCGGAATAATTCGGAAAAGAATCAGTCTTCGTTCATTATAACAGTTGACACAGCATAATTCAATCTAAATTAACAAATGTCGTTTCATATTCAAGCCGCGCCGATAGACAAAGCGCCGCCACAATCGCCCATGGGATGTCCCGAAATTGAGACAGCACCAGCATGCCTATCAGGTGCTTTTGGTCACTAACAAGTATCAAACCGGTTTCGATCAGCCCAAGCCGTGTGCAATGTATGTTCTAAAACGGCTGAAAGGTGTCAGCGCAGTACAGACCCTCTCCCGTTTGAATCGAATCTGCGCTCCATATGGCAAGAAGACTTTCGTGCTGGATTTCGTCAATTCTTACGATGATATCAAGTCTGCCTTTGCTCCTTATTATACCACAACGCTGCTGGCAAACTCCGTAACGCCAACACAGACAAGAATAAACGATCCGAATCATCATCCTAATTATAATTATAATTAGCATGCCCGGTGGAAAGCTGAAATGGCTTCCACCGGGTTGTCGTTTCCCGACTTTTGCAGAGAGCTCATGTACGATCATGGTCATGCTTGGGAATAATACTTGACACGCAATATAAAAGACATTATAATTTTACTAAACCTCCACAAAAATACATGTGTTGTGGAGGTTTGGTAAAATACGTAACCGGAGGTGATCACATGCTGTTCTCGTCCAAAGAATGCAAAGAGAAGTACGGAAATTATTATCAAATCAACAAAGCAATTCAAGCTGGCACCCTTTACAAAGTTGCTGATGGAGTTTATTCTGACACTCCCAGAGTTTCAGAGGTTGAGATCATCATGTACAGATACCCTCAAACAGTGTTTACACTGAACAGCGCCTTTTATTATCACGGTCTTACGGATGTTATTCCAAACAGGTATTATCTTGCTACGGTCCGTGATACGCATAAAATTCCGGATCCGAAAATCAAGCAGGTGTTCTATTCTACAGATAAATTTTCTGTCGGTATATCCGACTTGGCATACCAGGGAACGACTATTCGGATCTATGACCGGGAGCGCATGCTGATTGAGTTGATCCGGTCCGCAAAGAATTTGCCATTCGATTACTATAAAGAAATAATTGAGAGCTATCGCCGCAGCGTACACAGTCTGGATATCCAGAAACTGCAGGAATATATTCCGGCGTTTCCCAAAGGCGATGCAATCATGGAAGCCATCGAGCTGGAGGTCCTATAATGATACAAATTGCCGAGATGATACAGAAGGCAAAAGCAGAAGGCTATAATGAAGCAAATGCCGAGGCGAAGGTGTGCCAGGACATTGTACTGACTCTTATTTCCCGGACCTCTATGAATCGGAACATTACCGTAAAGGGCGGCGTTGTGATGCGGAGCATCTCCCATGATGCCCGCCGTGCTACCCAGGATATTGATTTGGATTTTATCCGTTATCCGTTGCAGGACGAAGCAATCCGAGCCTTTATTAATAAGCTGAACTCAGTGGGTATGGTTTCCATTCAGATGACCGGCGCGATAGAAGAACTGAACCAGCAGGATTATCACGGAAAACGCATCCATATTGCAATCCGGGATGCAGAAGGAACTCTGCTCTCCAGCAAAATCGACCTGGGTGTACATAAACACTTTGACATTGAACAGGAAGATTTCTGTTTTGATGTTGGTATTGATGATATCGGTGCCAGTCTGCTCATTAACTCCAAAGAGCAGATGCTGACGGAGAAACTTCGTTCCATTTTGAAATTTGGTGCTTTCTCCACCCGTTATAAGGATATTTTCGATATCTACTACCTGCTGGATCTAAGCGATCGGGAGAAGCTGCAGCACTGCTTCACAACGCTGATCTTTGCAGATCCCGGAATGCGGGAAAATAATATGGATGATATCATTCGCCGCGTAGACACTACATTCAAGAACAAGCGATATCTGGACCGGCTTAATAGATCGGAGAAAAATTGGCTCGGTTTAGATGTTGCGGATGTGCTGTCCGGTATCCTTACCCGGTTGCAAGTATTAAAATAAACTATGAAATTCGTTGCGGGGAGAACAAATCCGAACTTGAGTATAAAAGAAGAGAGCCGACACCTTGGTAGGTGCCGGCTTTCATTAATCATCGACCCATGCTATTTCTGTCTCTACGTCCCAGAAGGACTTTCCGTCCCAAATAGCTGCAGCTAAGAAATCGTCAACGGGATAACCGTGTGTGTCTCCTCTACCTGTCCAAATATAGGTATTGGAAGGCGGATCCCAGCGATCCAGGTAGAGCGCATATCTTCCGTCTTCCTCCATAAATCCCTGCAAGAAGAATTTCTGATTGCGAAACAGAAAAACCAACTCGTCGCCATAGTGGATACGATCCACAAATTCAGACACGCTACCGTTTATCATTACAATTGAACTCCTTTGAAAAATCTTCTGTATTTTTTGATTTCATCTGCAGTAATCGGTCTTGTGGTGCGATTCTTGAAATCATTACGGGGATACTCATGAACGTGGAGAACATTGTCTGTGCGATTGTCCGAGATTTTGGGTTCCCGATGGTAAGCTATTTCCTTCACCAGATAATGATCTTTATCGTAAATTCGCATCTCATGAAATGTTCCGTCGGATTTCAATTTTATATATGCACTGCTGGAATGTGCTTCCTCGGGCAAACTGTGCTTGCCTCCTGTACCTACAAGAACTTTTACTCCATCGATTGTTCCAACTGTTTGATAGCTGTATGGAACAGGATTCCCAGCCGCAAAGGTACCTCTGCCGCCCATATCAACGCACCACCTTTCGGGATGCCCGATAATCCACAGTGATGATGGTGCCCTGCATTTCTGCCAGAGGATCACCAAAGCAGATAATGGTTTCGGGATTTAATTTGTCTACCATTGCTTCGTAGCCACGCATGAATTGCAATTTGGAACGCCTGCAGCCAAGGGTACTGACCGCAACGATAGCATTCTGCTCCACACCATCGAAACAGAAATCGAAACTCCGAGGAGTGCTCCAGCTGATTGTAGGAATGACGGTTAAGCCATTGCTCTGCCAATATGCACCGACCCAACGGTTCTTTGCAACACTTTCAAGCTGCCGCCAAAGATCCATGTCTGCATACGTAGAGAAATCCGGTGTCAGCAGGAAGGCATACTGAGAATACTTTGCCAGGCTTCTGCTGGGCATTTTATAGATTCCATCAAAACGATAGTCATCCACAAAGAAGTGAACACCCTTGCTCCTGTTTACGGTCCGGTCATTGGACCGTGTGTCAGAACAAGCAATCATCTGTAGATCATCAACAGATACCGCCTGTTTCTTTACCAACGGGATGCCCCACTTGCCAACGGATGTAAAGGTATTACGCATGAATAGAGGGTTGTCCCTCATAGATTTACCGGTCATAAAATGACCTCCTTTCGAAAAAAGAAATAATGTGTGCTGTTTCTGCAGAGGAATCCCAGCAGAAATGTCAAAATACATTTGCATTTTTCTCCGAAAGGTGCTATCCTATATGTGCCACCATACCGAACGCACCGTTCGGGGAAAATGCATCCTGCGATTGTTAGCCGCAATCTGCAGGGTGCTTTTTCTTTGATACAAGCAATTTGACCACCATCCTTTACTTTTTGTATTTTTTGCTTTGGTACAAGGCTGCATCAAAAGAAACACCACATACTCTTGCGATGCGAGCCGGGTTCATGTCCTTCGTAAGCTGATAGGGAATCATCAGCTCACCGGCAAAACATTTTGCCTGCCACTCCGGGTCCTTAAAGCATGGAACTTCGGTTTTTCCAAAATTCCGTGTCAATCTGAACCCACAGTGGCATAATGTAAAATAGTGTCCTATCTCATGGGCAATGGTCATACGGTCACGTCCTTCACCACTGCATGCCCGCTCATAGACGCTTTCCTTAATGCGGACGTGACCTGTTCTGATGTCAGTATCAGCATGAATATCTTTTCCTAGCACATGATCTGGGACGATTTCATAGCTGAATTCCGGGAAGATTTCTGCAAGAGAATCCAGAAGCTCCACAATGGGGAAGTAGAGAATGTCTGCCAATCCTAACTTGCGGCGCAGAAGATTTGCATAAGCGCGCATATCGCTGCGGGACTTTGGTTCAACGATGTACTTGGTCAATGGGGTTAGTCCTCCTTGCGCTTATTCAGAATATTTAAGATTCTCTGACTGGTTTCCTCGTCCAGACTATCAAACTGGCGGGCAAAAGAAATTGCCAACTGACGATTGCCTCGGGACACATTTTTTAGATTCAGCTCCACAACTTCGCTGGACTCCAGGACTGCTTGGCGCAGTGCAGCTTCCTGATCATCATCTAAGCCATATACATTGCGCAATTTTTCGTACCAAGCTTCGGGCATTTTCTTTTTGCCGTTCTCCACTGCAGAGAGAAATGCAGAAGACACTCCTAAGCTTTCTGCCATGTCCTTGAGTATTTCTCCTTTTGCCAGACGCAGTCTTCGTAGGAATGTTCCAAGACTTGTAATCATAGCATAACCTCCTTAACCTATTTTGGTTAACTGCATTTTAGCACACCTGAACTACGTTGTCAACCAAAAATGGTTAATTTTTACGGTGTATATAAATAGCAAACTAAAGTAACCCTGCAAGCAATGCCAACTGGTACCCATTTGGCGCAGCGAAAAGTTGAGGCTTCCTGCCCCAAGCCCCGTGCGGACAAAAGTTGTCCTGGTACGCAGTCTTCCGGACTGCGGCTACGTGATTAGAAATCCCTAACGTTGGGCAAAAGAAGGGGCCGTCTCACTAATTGATATGCTCTCCATAGAGTAGACACTCGAAATAACAAAAATTTCGAGACTACACTATGGGGAGCATATCATCATCATTTGAGACAGCCCCTTTATTTGGCTTCAAGCCGCTATCGAATTGTTTCTTTCTTCCCGTATGCCGAATTTATGGCATTGCATATTGTTCTCGTGCCAGATATAATGGAACCGGACATGGAATATAAAGAGGTGGCAGTATGGATGTTCGGGATTATGAATATATCGTTGCCATTGCGGATCAGGGCAGCATTACGAGAGCGGCAGAGCAGCTGTTCATCACCCAGCCAGCACTGACCAAATTTCTCCAGCGCATTGAAAAGGAACTGGGGCTTTCCCTGTTTGTGCGCAAAGGAAAGCAGTTCATACTGACGGAAGCGGGGCAGAAATATGTGGAGGTAGGCCACGAAATTCTGCGGCTGGATCGGAAGCTGACCGAGCAGTTGAAGCAGGATGGCATTACCCAGAAAAAGCGGATTCGTCTGGGGTTTTCCATGGGACGGCTTTATGAACTGATGGAGTCGGTGCTTCCTCAGTTCCACAGCGTCTATCCTGACATCCAAATCATCGCAATGGAGACCTCCAGCCGCAAGCAATTTGAAGCGCTCCAGCGCAAGGAACTGGATATCGCCATAGTCACGAACGTGGAGCAGCGGGTGGGATACACGTATCTGCCGGTGGAGAAAGGCGCACCGAAACACATACTCATTTGTCAGGATGTTTTTCTTCATACTTTTTCCTCCAATAGGTTTCTGCTCCTTTCCGCTGAAGCGGAAACAGAGGCCTTCGTGAATCTGCGCGGCGCTCCCATCCCCTTCAGGATGAGCACCTTTGCAGGAAACAGGGCGCTGACACTCCTCGGCCTGTTTCGATATTTTTCTACTTATTGTTCGTATATGCTAAACTATTGTTGTCCATTTGGATAACCTCCATTGATTTTGTTTGTAGCGGTTGGCGAACCCGCTACCACTCTATCACTGTAGGTTCTTTTTTCTACGCATAAGTAGAACTTTTTCCGCCTCACACGCATAGCGGGTGGTGGTCTTTCTACGAATCCAGCAGCCCCTGTTTCCGCCGCAGCGGAAGCAGAGGCTGTCAAGGTATCTGCCTATTTTTTGCCAAATCGTGAGATATTCCGTTCCCAATCCGTACTATATAGGTGTAACGGAAAGGAAGTGTCAACCAATGGAAGATGAAGCCATTATCGCTTTGTTTCACGCCCGCTCGGAACAGGCGATATCCGAATTGATCGCAAAGCACGGGGCGGCGGTCAGAGGCATCACAGCCAATATCCTCCGGGACCCTCTGGATGTGGAGGAATGTGCCAATGATACATACTGGAGGATCTGGAACCGGATTCCCCCGGAGGTACCGAAGTCCTTGCGGGCCTTTGCCTGCAGCATCGCAAGAAATGCAGCTTTGAACCGGTTTCATTCCAATACAGCTCAGAAACGCAACAGCTTTTATGATGTGGCTTTGGACGAGCTGGAAGAGTATGTTCCGGCTCTGGGCAGTGTGGAATCCGAGCTGGAGGCGAAGGAGCTGTCCCGCTGCATCAACGCTTACCTCGGCACCCTCCGCTATGATGACCGGTTTGTGTTCATCCGGCGGTACTATTATGCTGAGCCTGTATCCGTCATCGCCGCATCCATGAACCTGCCGCCCCACCGTGTCTCCGTTCGGCTGTTCCGAATCCGGGAGAAACTACAGCTATATTTGAAGAAAGAAGGGATGCTTCCGTGAATCGGGAAATGGTATCGAAAGCGCTCAGCGGTATTTCCATGGATTACATCGGAGAATGCCAGGCCTACACGCCAAAGCTGCGGGAGCTTCCCGGCGGCAAGGAACAAAAAATGGGACGATTCGAGAAAAAAACAAGCGGAATCAGCAGGAAAGTCCTTGCCTTGGTGCTGGCCGCCTGTCTGATTCTGGGGCTCAGCATTACGGCGTATGCAACCGGCATTGTCCAGTCTCTGATTGCCAAATGGGCCAACAGCTTTTTTCTGGAAACGCCCACGGACGAGCTGCGGGAATCACGTCCGGACTACGCCGAGTGGCTGGATACCCAGTGGGAAACCCGGGCCGCTCTGGAGGAAATCGCCGGAAAGGCCCGACAGTCAGACGAGGAAAAGAATCCGGAGGAACTTGACGACGCCAGCATTACACTGCTGGAATACTGCTACGACGGTAAAACCTTCACCATGGCCTGCCGGTTTGATGCACCTCAGCGGCCTGTAACCTTCGATGTGGATTCAAATGATCCACAGTTTGCGGAACTTCAGGATGGATATTGGGTTCCGGCGGAGGACTGGCACAGCTATATTGCTCTGCGGGAGGAAGACCGGCAGGAGATTCTGCAGAAGCTGGAAAAGGATGGAAGTGTCGGTTTTACGACCTATGCCTTCCTTGTTTCGGATCATGTCCTTGTAAACGGAGAGGATCCGGGATTCTCCCATTCCGATCCCAATGGCAATGACGGTATCTTCTATGTGGACCCTTACTATACCAGCGTCTTTGGCTCTGAGCTGCCGGAAAGCTGTCAGAATCTTCCGGAGCTGGAGGTCACCTTCACGGTGCGCTGCTGTGTGACCCACTACAGGCTGGACGGCGACACGTTCCGGTGGGCGGACGGGGAACGAATCGATTATCCCGTCAGCTTTACCCTGGAAAACGTCAATAACGAGCTCCCTTAGCCGGGAGAAAAACGGTTCCCATGGCGGATTGCTTCCGCCATGGGAACCGGTTACATTTTCTGAACAAACAGCCCGTCCCGGCTGCACAGCGCCAGGAGCATCCCCCGGCCCATCCGGCGGAAGCGAATCTGAGCCATCTGCTCCGGGTACAGCTTTTCCATCTGCAGACGGCTGTCCGTCACATAGGCAAGCATGGAAATGTAGTGACCCTTCTCCATGGGGTGGTTCACGGTGACAAGCAGCTCGTCCTCCACGTCCTCCACCCGGATGCCATGCTCCGCGTCCGGTGCTTCTCCCTCCAGGGCCGGCAGCCGTACCCCGCAGCAGGAGAAGGCGCCCTCCCCCATGGCGTGGATGACGTTGCCGCAGATGGGGCAGACGTAGAAGTGGCTGCGCTTCATGTTGGCGCTGACGTTGCGGTTTTCCGCCACATCTCCGGTGAGCAGCTCCGGCACGGTGACGGACAGAGCTGCCGCCAGCTGGGGCAGAATGGATATATCCGGCAGGCCCCGGCCCGTTTCCCTTAGTTAAAGATATTGTTGGGTATCTCAAGATGTGTCAT
>CALYRG010000002.1 GCA_945482615.1 uncultured Clostridia bacterium
CGCCCCTATTGGATGACCCCGGGCCAAAGGAACTGCCGTCCCTTTGGATTCCCAGCTCGTTTTGAAATGAGTACCCACAAAGGGAAAATGGTTTATGGGCATTCATTTCAAAACGGCAAAACGCAGAAAATTCCCAGGGCTTCACCTGATGAAATTGCAAAGCTCTGAGAATATTCTGTGTCTGTATATTACTGAATTACATCAAAGATTTGTATTTTGACATTGAGGGATCCCTCATCTATGCTTTAGTATACTATGTGCAGCCATTTACGCTTATCCACGACAACATACTTATGGTGATCGATATACTCAATTATCATCTGCGAAATTTCCGTTGGCTGATCTTTCACCAATTTGCATTGTGCGTAGAGCGGATATCCACCCGTACCGGTAGCCCGGTAATTATTCATACACAGCGTCAGCAGGCGGTTTTCTTCCAGTTCTTTCCCCTGATACAGCATGGATGTGACCCGGTCGCCAATCGGTCTGCGGATGTCCATGGTCACTTCCAGCCCGGATAAATAGTCGTAGTTATAGTGCTGGACGATAGGCATCAGGAAGCTCTGCCCCACTCGCAGCTGTCCGGCCTCATCCAGGTCAAAATACTCCGCACTGCGCTCCAATGCGGCCTTCAGAATCCGGCGATCCACCTGGAGGGTTTTCAGCGTATTGGGGAACACATAGGTTGCAACCACATCCCGGATTGTGACCTGCCTGTTAAAGCCCTTCACCACATTGGCAAGGCTGGTGACAGAAAGGTCCGCCCCAGAGGCCTCCAACTGGACCTGGTTGAAGAAATTGGCAATGGCTGAGCCATTTGCCGCCATCTCGATATGGTCTCCGGACAGCAGAGGGATATCCAGCTCTCCCAGCGGCTGATCCAAAAAAACAGCGTTCTGCGCATCCAGAGGGGCCAGAAAGGCTGCCAGACTTTCCTCTGCTTCTCCGGGATTTATAAGTTGGGAATGGGCGGTAACTTCCCCCTCCCCCGACACAGTTACATCCATCCGGACATATTGCTTCCCTCGGTCCGGGGACTGGCAGGCGTGGGTACCAAAGAGCTGTAGGTCTGCCTTGGCCTGGTGCTGGTGTCCTGTCAGCAGAATGTCGAAATCCAATTCCCTGCAGATCTGGTAGGCCTGATTTTCCCCGGTATCCGAGAGAAGCTCACCGGTCATCAAATCATTTTCAAAGCCACCGTGGTAAATGCAGACCGTCACATCCACATTGGCCTGCTTCAGTTCCTCCAGAGCAGCTGCCGCAGCGGGGAATGCCTCGTGAACCGTGATCCCCTCCAGATTCTCCGGCTTCTCCCAGAGATTGACAAAATGAGTGGTGACACCGGTAATACCCACACGCAGCCCGTTTTGCAGTTTGACTACGGCAGTTCGATCCACGCCGGGCAGACCCTCTACATTGGCGCTGACGCAGCGGGCGTCCAAATGACTGAGGTAGCTTTCCAGCGCTTCCCTGCCGTAGTTAAAATCGTGATTGCCAAGAGTGACAAAATCATAGCCTGCCAGACTCATCGCCTGGGCGGACACCTTCGCTCCCTCCACCGGGTCCCGGCTGAGCCAGTAGGCAAAGGGGCTTCCTTGAAGGGTATCGCCGCCATCCAGAACCAGGGTGTTGCCGTCATCGGGGAAGGTGGAAGCACATCGTGATAGTCCGGCAGCGCCAGGGGTTCCCAAGGCGTAATCCATATCGGAAAAATAGCCGTGAATGTCGCTTGTAAAGCAGATTGTCAGATTTCGGTTCATTGAAATACTCCTTTAAAAAGGCTCCGGCGTTGGAACGCAGGAGCCTTTCATGATTGAATAGTTATTGACCGTGTGCCAGCTTCCGGCGGATCCTGGTGGAGAAGAACTCGATGATCAGCGCCAGAACCATCAGGCCCCAGACAAAGGAGCCGACCATAGCCCAGCGTCGGCTGTTCAGACACTGAACCAGAGAAGCGCCGATACCGCCCGCGCCGACGATGCCAAGGGTGGTTGCGTCCTTCAGGTTGATATCGAAGCGGTAAATGGTGGTGGAAACGAAGCTCGCCGTCAGCTGCGGGATGACGCCATAGCGGATCTTTTCAAAAGCGTTGCAGCCCATGGCGTCCAGACTCTCCAGAATGTGGGTGTCCAGATCCTCAATGGCCGTGATGTACATTTTGGAGATCATGCCAATGGAGCAGACAGACTGGGTAATCACGCCGCAAGCCGCGCCGGGTCCGGTAACGCGGATCCACATCAGCGCCCACACCAGGCTGGGAATGGTGCGGATCATCAAGATCAGCAGTCGGAACAGATACGCAATGGGTTTCGGCATGATGTTGGTGGCAGCCAGGAAAGCAAAGGGAATTGCCAGAATTGCGCCAATCAGGGTGCCCAGCACCGCAATGGCCACGGTCTGCAGCAGCAGATAGGGCACATCCGTCTCTCCTGTGCCGAAGAGCAGCGCGGTATCGGGGTGAAAAACACCATGCAGGACGCCCTTTGCCACCTCAGAGCCCGTTACGGTCATACCGTTATACTGGACACTGGACGAGGACCAGCCGACCATTGCCACAATAATCAGCACGATCAGGGTGTAGAGCATCCAGTTCCGGGGACGGTTGGCATAGGCCTCCGCAGCGGTAAGCTTCCGGTGGAAGGTCTCTTCAAAAGTTTCCAATTTGGTTCTTGCAGCCATACGCACCCTCCTCTCAGCTCAGTTTCTTGCGCAGGTAAGCGCTGAAGAATTCGATGAACGCAACCACGATGAACAGGGTCAGCAGGACCATGCCCAGGCTTTCGTAGTCACGCCAGCCGATCCGCTCGTTGATGGTGATACCCAGGCCGCCCGCGCCGACATAACCTAGGATGGCAGAGGCACGGATATTCATCTCAAAGCAGTACAGGCAGTGGCTCAGATAAACAGGAAGGATCTGGGGAACGCAGGCAGACCAAAAGGCCTGGAATTTATTGGCGCCCAAAGCCTCCATGGCCTCGAAGGGGCCCATATCGATCGTCTCGATACTCTCATACAGCATTTTGGACACCACGCCAAAGGTGAAGATGGCAATCGCCACCGTACCGGAGAAGGTTCCCAGCGAGAAGATCAGGGCACAGACCAGCGCGATAACCAGCGTGGGCAGGGTGCGGATCAGCGCCAGGATGAAGCGGAATACGCTGACGATCACCGCGCTGCGGTTGATGTTGGAGGAAGCAAGGATCGCCACTGGCATGGCGATAGCACAGCCAATGACCGTACCAAGAATGGACATTTTGACGGTATCCAGCAGAGGATCGATGACCTTGGGGAAGAATGCCCAATTCGGCTGGAAGATCTTCTTCAGCAGATCCAGCATCTTGGAAAAACGGCTGACAATGGTCATCATATCAAAGCCGGTCATTTTCAGCGCCCACACAATGGCCAGCACCAGGCCAATCACGATAAACGGAGTGCGGCTTCTGCGGCGGCGGACAGTGTGCCCGTTTTCCAGCGTGATGATCTCCGGCTTAAAGATCTTATCAAAGAAGGTCTCTTTGAAGAGAACGGCATTTTCGTTATCCATACTTATTCTCCATCGCCCATGGTGGGGACCTTGGCACCGTTGTAGACCGCATCGATCTGCTTCTGGGTAATGGTGCTGGCGGGGCCGTCAAAAACGATCTCACCGGCACGGACGCCGATGACCCGGTCACAGTATTTCAGGGCAAGGTCAACATGGTGGATGTTCAGCAGAATGGAGATGTTGTACTCCTTGTTGATTCGGACAAAGTCCTCCATGACCTGCTTGGCGGTAATGGGGTCCAGAGAGGCAACCGGCTCGTCGGCCAGAATGATCTTGGGGTTCTGGTTCAGAGTACGCGCCAGGGCAACGCGCTGCTGCTGGCCGCCGGACAACTGGTCGCAGCGGGTATAGGCCTTGTCCAGAATACCCACCTTGTCCAGGCTTTCCAGGGCGCGCATCTTCTGATCCTTGGTGAAGATGCCAAACAGAACCCGGAAGAAGTTCATATCCGGCACATCAGCAGTCAGGACATTCTTAATGGCGGTGCTGCGGGAAACCAGATTGAAGCTCTGGAAGATCATACCCACCTTCCGGCGGTAGCGGCGCAGCTCCTTGCCCTTCAGGGTGCTGACGTTGATGCCGTCTACCGTCAGTTCGCCCTTGGTGACATCGTGCATCCGGTTGATACAGCGCAGAATGGTGGACTTGCCCGCGCCGGACAGGCCGATGATGGCGACAAATTCCCCCTGCTCGATCTGCAGGTTGATGTTCTTCAGTGCGGTGAAACCGTTGGGATAAGTCTTATATACATTTTTAAATTCAATCATATTAGCGTCTTCCCTTTCTGTAAGCGAAATGGACGGATGCGTAAGTCGCAAAGTCGAAGCTCTGCGGAAGGGCGGCTTGCCACCAGCGGTTCTTCGGGTTGATGACAACCCGCCCTGCCGCAGTGTTCCATGAAAACAGCGGTATTTAGGACGAAAGCGCCCTGTTTTGAGGCAGGGCGCTTTCTGAACTTCAATGAATTAGGAAACCAGAGCCAGAGCTGCACGGGCGCCGTCATAATCGGAATCCTGCGCCACAGCGTAGCCGGTATGGCTGTAAACATCAAAGATGGCCTTACCTTCCTCGGTGTTGATGATGTTGATAAAGCAGTTCTGCAGAGCCTCGATCAGCTCGGGAGTGTAGTACTGACTCTCCTTGGAGATCGCAACGGTATCGTTGTAGATGCCATCGGTAACGCCAATGACGTTCAGCTCATTCCAGATAGAATCACTGCGGCCCATGCCCTGCTTGCCGGTCTCATCCTGCTGGTCGACGGGCAGCATCCAGGATGCTTCGTAGTCGTTACGGCCGTCAGCGTAGCAGACAATGATGTCGACCTGCTCAGCAGCGGCGTAGGAGAAAGCAGTGCCGTAGCCGGAGTCCAGAGGAACAACATTGGACAGGTCAGAGATCTTCTTACCATCGTAGTTCTCCATCAGCCACATAGTGGGATAGATGTAACCTGCGGAGGAAGAGGTCTTCTGAACAGCCCAGGTAGCCTTGTCCAGGTCCTCCCAGGTCAGAGCCTCACCGGCGTTGACCTTAGCAGCCAGCTCCTGACCGTAAGCGGAGGGAGTTGCGTAGATCAGAGAACGGTAGTAGGTGACCTGGGGGCCATCCTTTCTGGTGGCGTTCTCTTCGCCGTTCCAGTCAGCGGGGTTCTCGCTGTCGTTGGACAGGCCGTTACGGGTAGCCGTCAGAATGACCTCGGTGTCATCGGAGTACAGCGCATAGGTGCCGCCGGGCAGCCAGCCGATGTCGATAGTACCAGCAGACATTGCCTCACCGGTGGCATCGTAGCTGGTGCCCACAGTGATATCGACTTCGTCGATGTCATAGCCCAGGTTTGCCATCTCGGCCTTGACCAGCTCGGGCAGGTTTGCGGTGCCGGCAATGATGACATCAGCGTCCTTGGAGGGAACAAACTCCAGAGTCAGCTTGTCGAAGTGAGGACGCGCAGCCTCGGTCTCAGCGACTTCTTCGGCAGCTGCTGCGGCAGTGGTCGCAGGAGTCTCTTCCTTCGCGCCGCAGGCGCCCAAGGACAGGACCAGAACCATTGCCATGATCAGTGCAAGGATCTTTTTCATTTTGGATTTCTCCTTTATCTTTTTTATTCACGGTGAAACACCGGGAATTTCGGATCCAGAGGGATACCAAATTGCCCACCACTTAAATAATATCACAGTATGTACATTTTTCAAGTATTATAGATACAATTTTTCCTGTTTTTTACATAACTGCGTTCTTGACTTTACCGAGGGAGATGTAACCCTTCAGAACGGCCTCCACATCGGTACCTGCCGGGATCTCGTCCTGTTCCGTCAGCGGGGACCCCTGCCCGGTGAGAGCAACCGCGCCGTCAGGCAGCCTGGTTTCCGCATAGTTCTCACTGTAAAATTGCATGGGGGCAATGGCACGGTCTGTCAGAATACCCTTCAGCTCACCAGGGGCGACCGCCGGGAAATTCACATTCCACACCTCGCCCCGGCCCTGACCGGCTTCCATCAGCTCCCTGATCACGCGCACAAGATACGCCTCGGCAACATCCAGGGGCGCATGCATGGCATTGGAAAAAGCTATTGCCGGGATGCCGTTCATAACTGCCTCGAAAGCCGCGCCTAGTGTGCCGGAATAGGCAATGTCATAGCCCACATTATAGCCGTCGTTGATACCGGAGAATACATAGTCCGGCTTCTCCTCCGGCAGATACTGTAACGCAACCTTCACGCAGTCAGCAGGTGTGCCGTCCACCTTGTAGGCCGCTTTCACAGGAACCGGAAAATCCTCCACCTTGTGCACCAGCAGATCCCCGTGGATCGTAATCTTCTGGGACATGGCGCTGCACTGATGGGCAGGCGCCACAACCGTAACCTCTCCCAGCTCCATAGCCGCCTTAGCCAACAGAGCAATACCGGGGGCATGGATGCAGTCATCGTTTACAACCAGAATCTTCATATGTATTTTTCCCCTCTATACGCATTTCGCCAATCTTTCCACATTACATCAGCATTATATCGCCAATTACGCAATAATGCAATTATGATGATACAATAATATAAAATTTTGTATACGGTTCTGGCGCGCCAATCAGAGAATAGATTGATTATTCGTAACGAATAGGATATACTATACCCAGAGGTGAACGCCATGGAAACACGAATCGGAAATATCATCATCGGCTCCTCCGGTGGCACGGCTGGGGGAACTGCCAACAATTATAAAATCGCCCTGCCATCTTCCTGGGTAAGGCAGATGGGGATTTCTCCGGACAGCCGGCAGGTTGAACTGTCCTTTGACGGCACGACCATTACAATCGCCAGGAAGCAATCCTTGCAGGAATTTCTGGAAGCCAATCGTCATGCCGGACACAAGCTGTATTTGCTTTGCTGTTATTCCGGCGACACACTTTGCGCCAAAATCGCCGCCGACGAAACAGCGCAGAAAGTTTGTTTGGAGAATCTGGTCACAGACTATCTGAAGCTCCCCTTCGGGAATAACCAGTTTCCAAGCTGGGAGGACTATCTGCATTTTCTGGAAGACCGCTGCATCCCCCGCAGCAGAGTGGGTCTGCGGGAATATCTGGAAGCCATCGGAGTGGACAGCTACGCGCCGTTGGAGATCATCCAGAAAACCCAAGGGCGCATGGCCGAGGATGATCTGTGGCTCACTGTGGAGGAAATCATATGACCGTACAGCTGGTATCTGACAAGAAAATTGCGGAGACATCCTCAAAGGGCAATCAGGAGAAGTGGCGCGACGGCGGCCTCTGGTATAAGCTGGATCAATTTGGCTATGAGGCGCTGGCAGAGGTTTTCACTTCTCAGCTTCTGGAATGCAGCAACATTGAGACGGCTTTCCCGTTTACCTTCGTGCGCTACCGCATGGAGCGGCCGCTGATGCATGGCCGGGAGCGTACCGGGTGCAGCAGCGTGAGATTTCTGCAAGAGGGCGAATCCATCATTACCCTTAATCTGTAAATACTACAACTTTTTTGCTTGGATAGTAAAGAGGCATTTCTTGTTGGAAATGCGGTTGAAGTCGGCTTTTGCCGAATTACTGGCTTTTCAAACTGTCATTGGAAAGAACGTGTATCCCCGGGAACCCGAATTATTAGGGGAATTCCAAACTTTTTCGAGTAATCAGGGGTGCGAAGTTTGAGAGTTTTACATCATCTGTAAAAACCGAAAATTAAGATAGCACGGATAGTATTTGATAAATGAACAATATAATGCCTCACTGCTGGCTTTAAGCCGGTAGTGAGGCACTTGTGTGTCAATATTTATCTTTCTTCCATAACTTCCAGCATCATCCGAGCTCCCAGGCGGAAGCTATTCTGGAACAGCATGCATTCTGCCATATCCTGAAATTCCCGTACACTGTCCGAGTACCGCGAGAATAGCTCCCTCTGTGAATCCGTCATGGTGGCATGGAGCTTTTCTTCGTTCCGGCTAATCAACTGAAGGGCTTCCTTGTATTCCGCACAGGGATATGTATCATATTCCGTTGGTTCAATATTGCCGTACCATAAATCTTCAAGAATTCTCATGTCGCATCCTCCCTGTAGATTAGCTCCTGGAGTATGATTTCTTCGGCTCTGGCGCGGATGTTGTTCATACTCTGTACCCATACCATTGGGTCGCTGGCTTTCAGCGCTTCCGTGATTCCCTCGACAGCTTTCATCCGATCGATCATCCGCTCCAGCCTGTTCTGTGCCTGCTCATTCAAGTCAGCGAGATATGTCCACAGCTTGCCGGACAGCAGTAGGCAGTGGTACTGAATCGGTTTGTGTTCCCTAAGATAGTCCCGGTGCATTCTCCCCCACTTGCCGATGGGGCGGGATTCTTCCGGCAGCGTCAGGTCTGGGATAAAATAATCACCCACACGGATATAGTTGATGTTCATGCTCAGTCCTCCTTTACTTTGGTACTGCCATTGTATCGGAGAATGATTGAAATGTCGATTGTACCACAAATCACTAATTGAAGGCAAAATATACAGTAAAAAACAAGAAAGCCCTGAGAAATTCAAACTTCTCAGGGCTATAAAAATGTGGTACTCCTCTACTCGCTCACACATGGGCCAATAGCGCAATACTACATGGCGCTTTTTTCGATTCATTACCCATAACAACATGGCCCCCTGACCTGCTTAGTAAGGGTATTATAGCAGGTCAAGGGGCTTTCGTCGATAGAATTTATGGAATTTGGGATAAAATGTAGTCCTGCCCGCCCGCAGAGAACATCTTATTGCGGAAGATTCGGATATATATCCGGTTTATTTTCCATAACCAGCAGGATTCTTTCTCTGCCAGTTCCAGGAATCACGGCACATATCCATCAGATTCTTTTCAGCCTTCCAGCCCAGAACCTCTGCACTCTTGGCAGGATCTGCATAGCAGGTTGCGATATCGCCGGGACGGCGGTCAACGATCTTATAGGGCAGCTCCAGTCCATTCGCTTCATTGAAAGCCTTCACCATATCCAGCACGGAATAGCCAGTGCCGGTGCCCAGATTGAACACTTCACAGCCCTTGTGTTCGTCAACATACTTAACGGCTGCCACATGACCTTTTGCCAGATCCACCACATGAATGTAGTCCCGGACGCCGGTGCCGTCATGGGTGTCGTAGTCATTGCCGTATACACTCAGGAACTCACGGCGGCCCACAGCAACCTGGGTAATGTAGGGCATCAGATTGTTGGGAATACCTCTGGGGTCTTCACCGATATCGCCGCTTTCATGGGCACCAATGGGGTTGAAATAACGCAGCAGCACAATGCCCCATTCCTTGTCCGCAAAAGCCATACCGGAAAGGATCTGCTCAGTCATATACTTGGTCCAGCCATAGGGGTTGGTACAACCACCAGTCCGGGAAGTTTCCCGCAAGGGCATCTCATTGTCAGCAGTATACACGGTAGCAGAGGAAGAGAAGATGATGTTCTTCATTCCAACTTCTTCCATAACCTTCGTCAGCACCAAAGTGGAATTCAGATTGTTATCATAATACTTCCAGGGGATGGCCACAGATTCGCCAACAGCCTTCAGACCGGCAAAGTGGATCACGCAGCCGATTTCGTTCTCCGCAAAAATCTTACGCAGCAGCGCCTCATCCCGGACATCGCCCTCGTAAAACTTCAGGGTCTTGCCGGTGAGCTTCTGCACACGGTTTAAGCTCTCGGCATTGGAATTGCACAGATTGTCAATGACCACAACGCCGTAGCCGCTTTCCAACAGTTCTACACAAGTGTGGGAGCCAATGTATCCCGCACCACCAGTAACCAATACATTCATCTTATTACGCCTCCTGGTTTACATAATCAACAAACTTCTGGAATGCTGCTTTGCCCTCGGGGGTGTTTTTATAAACACCGGCATCTTCCAGAACCCCAGCAAATACCTTACCAGTCTCCTGCAGGATGATATCCAGCGCATTGTCTTCCGTAAAGGTATACTGCTTTTTCAGTTCCTCCACCCAAGGAGCGTGCTTGCTCAGAACTTCATCAGCGGCGATATCCCTGCCTGCCACGACAGCATCTGCCAGATCATGCAGTTCCTTCTTCAGACGGCTGGGCAAAACAGCCAGACCCATGACTTCAATAAGGCCGATGTTTTCCTTCTTGATGTGGTGCTTGTCCGCATGAGGATGGAACACACCCAGAGGATGTTCAGCGGTGGTGATATTGCAGCGCAGAACCAGGTCCAGTTCATATAGATCGGAGCGGCGGCGAGCAATGGGAGTGATGGTGTTGTGGGGTTCCCCATCGGAGAACGCAATGATGCTGGAATCCAGATCGGAATAGCCACGCCATGCGGTGAGGATCTTGTCCGCCAGATCTGCGATCCGCTGGGGATCCCGACCATTCAGACGAATAACACTCATGGGCCACTTGACGATACCGGCATGGATGTCTTCATAACCCTTGAAGGAGATTTCCTTCTCAATACCGGCAGATTCCATTGCAAAGCGGTAATGACCGCCCTGGAAGTGCTCATGGCTCAGAATAGAGCCGCCAACAATGGGCAGGTCGGCATTGGAGCCCACAAAGTAATGAGGGAAGGTCTTGACAAAGTCCAGCAGCTTTTCAAATGCGGACTTATCGATCTTCATGGGAATATGCTTGGAATTGAAAACGATGCAATGCTCGTTGTAGTAAACATAGGGGCTGTACTGCAGGCACCAGGGCTGATCGCAGACGGCAATCGGCACGATCCGATGATTGGCACGGGCGGGATGGTTCATCCGTCCTGCATAACCCTCATTCTCCACACACAGCTGGCACTTGGGGTAAGCAGACTGGGGGGCGTTCTTGGCAGCAGCAATGGCTTTAGGGTCCTTCTCGGGTTTGCTCAGATTGATGGTGATATCCAGCTCGCCATATTCGCTCTTATACTTCCAGCGCATATCCTTCTTGATGCGATAACGGCGGATGTAGTCGGTGTCACAGGAGAATTTATAATACCAGTCAGTAGCATCAACTGGAGACAAGGCATACTTTTCCCGGAAGGTATGGATCACTTCCCTGGGCATGGGAGTAATTGCACCCATGATTCGGGTATCGAAAATATCCCTGGCAGTGATGCCGTCATCACAGATACCCTTGGCAACTGCATAGTCCAGAATGCCTGCCAGAATCTCTTCCAGATCCTCGCTCTGGGTTTCATTGGAGGGTTCATAATCATCTTTGCGGAGAATATCCAGCAGACGGTTGGTCAGCACCTGATGATCCAACGGGTCTGCCAGACCGGTGTTCATGGCATAGGAGACCAGAGAATCAATGTAGGTTTCGATTTTCATCACTCTACCTCCATCTCAACACCGCCCTGCGGACGAATGGAAAGTACATAGCAGGAACCTTCACCCAGAACAGACTCGATACCGTTCTTAAAATATTCCAGCAGATCATTAGGAACGAAAGCCTGGATTGTTCCCGCAAAACCGCCGCCATGGACACGGCAGGCACCCCGTCCATTCAGCAGCTTTTCTGCGATGGTCAGCGCAAAGGCAACCTCCTGCTTTTCCTTTCTGCCCGCAGGAATGACATTCTGCAGATGCCGCCAGGAAGACAGACCGGATTCCGTCACATAGGACAGGAAAGAAGCAAAGTCACCGGCTTGCAGAGCCTTCTTCTGCAGTTTCACTCGTTGATTCTCATCGTAAATGTGAATGGCGCGAAGTACTGCCCGGTCACCGACTTCTTTACGCAGTCTCTGGATATTGCTGTAAAAATCCATCTTGGAAATAGAGCGCAGCTCGCCTTCACCCAGAATATTGCACAGAGCCTTCAGCTCACCGGGTACTGCTGCGTATTCATCCGTCAGATCCGCATGATCTGCACCGGTATCAATGATGCACAGTGCATGCTCCGCAGAAGCAAAATCAAAGTCAATCTTTTCTACCACAGGCGCCTGAGGATCCTTAAAGTCAATGAATACCATAGCACCGACAGAAGATGCCATCTGATCCATCAGACCGCATGGCTTACCAAAAAAGACATTTTCTGCGTACTGACCAACCTGAGCAATTTCAATTGCGGACAGCTTCTTGTCAAAGAATAAGCAGTTGATAATGGTACCGATCAGCACTTCGTAAGCAGCAGAAGAGGAAAGGCCGGAGCCGGGCAGAACGGTGGACTCGCAGTAGGCATCGAAGCCTTCCACCTTGCAGCCCAGCTGGGCAAAACGAGCGGCAACACCCCGGATCAGGGCGGGAGTGGAATTGATCTCAGACTCCACAGGTGTCAGGTTGTCAAGATCCACCACACTCATGGGATAGCCTTTGGACTGAATGCGGATGATATTGGTTCCATTGGCCCGAACTGCAGCCACGGTATCCAGATTGACGGCAGCGGCCAGCACCCGGCCACGCTGATGGTCGGTGTGATTACCGCCTATTTCGGTGCGTCCGGGAGCGGAGAAATAACGCGCAGGGCTCCCCTCAAAAGCAGCAGCGAAGCCGGCATCCAGCGCTGTCTTCACCTGAGGCGCCAGAATCAATGCGGGAATGGACATCAGGTTTTCCCCCTCACAAATAAGATAGTAAACTGATAAATAATCCCCTGATGCGAATCGCACCAGGGGATGCTTTGCTATTCAAGCTTTTCCCAACCGGCGTAGAGGGTCATATCCGTCTCAATGGTCTCTGTTTCTACGTTCCATTGTTCAAAACAGGCGTGATCCTTGTACCATCCGGTGAAGAGATACCCTTCTCGGGTAGGCGTCTCCGGTACGTCCAGAAGCTCGCCGTACATCTGGTTTTGTGCAGGCACATCGGTGCCGCCTCTGGAATCAAAGGTGATGGTAAAGCCGGGATTTCGCATTTCCAGAGCCATCACGATCAAAATAACCGCAATACAGGCCAGAATGATCCGATCCAGAGCCTTGACGGAAATTTTCACGTGCCGGTACAGTCCGCGGAATTTGGGAACCTGCTCTTCCTGAACATCGGGATTGGCGCGAAAGTCTTCCATTACTTCTTCACCAGGTACTTACGCATATCCAGAGCACAGGCGCAGAGGATGATGGCACCCTTGATGATGTACAGGCTGGAGGAGCTGACACCCAGCATGGTCAGAGCGATGAAGATGATACGCAGCACGAAGACACCCATGATGATGCCGCTGATCTTACCGGTACCACCGACGAAGGAAACACCGCCGATGACGCAGGCTGCGATGGCGTCACACTCGTAGTTGGCGCCGGTACCGGCAGCAATGGAGCCGGAGCGGAAGCCTTCCACAAAGCCGGAATAGCCGTACATGGCGCCGGCCAGAGTATGGACCAGCATAGTGGTCAGGAACACGTTGACACCGGAAACCTTGGCAGCTTCACCGTTGGAACCCACGGCAAACATGTTCTTGCCGAAGACGGTCTTATTCCAGATGAACCACATCAGAGCGGTCAGCAGGACAGCATACAGCACATACAGAGGCACGGGGGTGTTGCCCATGTAGAACATGGGGGTACCCAGGAAGTTACGGTAGATTTCATCCAGACCGCCGATGGGGGCACCGTTGTTGAAGTCAAAGAACCACAGGATGATGCCATAGGTGATCAGCTGGGTGGACAGTGTCACGATGAAGGGGTGCAGGCTGAACTTCGCCACAAAGAAGCCGTTGATCAGACCGATGACAGCGCCGATGGCCACAACGCTCAGCAACGTAACGAACATCCAGAAGGGAGTAACTTCGGGCAGGAAGGTCAGCATCTTGTTTGCGTAGTCAATTCTCTGCAGGAATGCGCCGGTGATGGCAGCGGTCAGACCGACAGCACGGCCTGCGGACAGGTCGGTACCGGTCAGAACGATACAGCCGGCGATACCCAGAGCCATGGGCAGGTAAGCAGCAACCTGAACGATCAGATTGCCCAAGCTACCCATGGAAAGGAAGTTAGGGCGCTGGATGGCGGTGTAGATACAGAATGCCAGCATCAGAATATACAGAGCATTATTCAGAATCAGATCGGTGATGTACCGCTTCTGATCCTTCTTGCTCATCTTCTGATATTCAGCAGCAGTGCGTTGCAGCGTTGCAATAGGATTTGCCATTTTGTTTATCCTCCTTAGACGTATTTGGCGGCCAGGGTCATAATCTCTTCCTGGGTGGTGTTGCGGGCGTCCACTTCGCCGGCAACGCGGCCGCCGGACATGACCACGATCCGGTCACAGACACCCAGCAGCTCGGGCATTTCGGAAGAAACCATGATAACGGTTTTGCCCTTGTGAGCAAGATCCAGAATCAGCTGATAGATCTCATACTTGGCGCCCACGTCGATACCGCGGGTGGGTTCGTCCAGCAGCAGCACTTCCGGCTCCGTCAGCAGCCAGCGGCCGATGATGACCTTCTGCTGGTTACCGCCGGAAAGGCTGCGGATCTTGGTCTCCTGAGAGGGTGTCTTGGTATGCATGGCATCAATATAATGCTGGGTATCCTCCCTCTGGGTCTTTTCGCTCAGATAGAGGCCGAAACGCAGATGCCGCTTCAGACTGGAAATAACCGTATTGGCCTTGATGTCCAGAACACCGAAAATACCGGTGGCCCGGCGCTCTTCCGTCAGCAGGGCGAAGCCGTTCTTGATGGATTCACCGGCGCTGCGGTTGAAGCAGGGCTGGTCATTCAGAGAAATGATGCCTTCCTTACGGGTGCGGATGCCGAAGATACTTTCCAGCGTCTCGGTACGTCCGGAGGAATCCAGACCGGCAAGGCCCAGAATCTCACCTCTGCGGGCATAGAAGGAAACGTCACGAAGCTGGTTGTACATGCCGGTCAGACCGTCCACCTTCAGATACACATCGCCGGGCACATTGGTCTTGGGGGGGAACTGATTGGTCAGTTCACGGCCAACCATCAGACGGATGATATCATTCATCTCCAGATCCGCTGCCCGCTCAGTGGCAATCCACTGACCGTCACGCATGACGGTGATGTAGTCGGAGATCCGCTTGATCTCTGCCATCTTGTGGGAGATGTAGATGATGCCCACGCCCCGGTCACGGAGCATGTTGATGATCTTAAACAGATGCTCCACTTCTTCTTCGGTCAGAGAAGAGGTGGGTTCGTCAAAAACGATGACCTTGGAATTGTAGGAAACTGCCTTGGCAATTTCCACCATCTGGCGCTGGGAAACGGGCATGGTACTCATGATCCGGTAGGGATCCACCTTGATGTCCAGTTCCTCAAAAACGGCCATGGTGTCCTTGTACATTTTCTTTTCGTTGACAGCCAGTCCGCCCATAACGGTGGGGTAACGACCCAGCCAGATGTTGTCCATGACACTGCGCTTGAGTGCCTGGTTCAGCTCCTGGTGCACCATGGCAACGCCGTTGTCCAGAGCCTCCCGGCTGCTCTTGAAGTCAATTTCTTTGCCTTCCAGATAGATGTGTCCGCTATCCTTGCCGTAAATGCCGAAAAGACATTTCATCAGCGTGGACTTGCCGGCACCGTTTTCGCCCATCAGGGCATGGACGGTGCCGCCGTGAACATTCAAAGAAACATTATCAAGTGCCTTGACACCGGGGAAGGATTTGGAAATACCCACCATTTGCAGCAGAATATCCTGTTCCATGTAGTTTCCTCCCTTGCTTGTTTTTCCGCACAACCTGATACGGAATGGTCAGCGCCGATTCATCCGATCGGCGTTCACCGCTGCGTATCCTTTGAAAATCGGGAAAGGGGCAGCTGCCGCCGTAAGCGACAGCTGCCCGGAAATTACCGAAAATTACTCGCCCAGGTAGGGAGCGTAAGCAACGTACAGCTTGGAAGCGCACTCGGGAGCGATGGTGAAGCGCTCATCGTTCAGAGCAGCCAGAGCATCAGCGGGGGTCTTGCCCTCAGCGATAGCCTTGACGGTAGCGCAGATAGCTTCAGCCATACCAACGTTGTCCTGCTTGACGGTACCGATCATGGAACCCTCAGCGACCAGAGCCTTTGCAGCGTCGGTTGCGTCAACGCCAAAGACGGGGATGACGTGCTGACCGGCAGCATTGTAGCCAGCCTGCTTCAGGGACTCGACAACACCTTCAGCCATGCCGTCGTTGTTGCAGATGACCAGCTCGATCATGTTGTTGTTGTCCTTGTTGTAGGTAACCATGTTGGTGTCCATGTAGTCCTTGGCAGCCTTAGCAGACCATGCGCCCTCGGGGTCAGTCTGCCACTTCTGGGAAGCCTGAGCGTCGAAGTACTCCAGAGCGGGCTTGCCGGCAGCAGTCAGAACAGCGTCAGCATCCTCAACGCCGAACTGGGTACGGGCAATAGCCTCAGCATTGCCTTCCTCACCCTTGAACATTGCGTAGGAGATCTTGCCGTCGCCGTTCAGGTCGACGGTGTCGAAGTTAGCCAGGACGTAGTCGCCGACCATCTTGCCCTGCATGTGGCCAGCCTCGGGAGCATCGGTGCCGATGAAGCAAGCGGTAGCGTTGCCGTTCAGCAGGGTGACCTCGGAGCCGTCAGCGCCGATGGGACGGTTGAAGAAGACAACGGGAACCTTGCCGGCTGCATCCAGAACAGTCTGAGCGATGTCGGGGTCACCGGAGGTGACGACGTTCACGACCAGCAGGGTGGTGCCGCCAGCGATAGCGGTCTTGATCTGCTCCAGCTGCTTAGCCTGATCCTTACCGGCATACTGGTTGTCGTATGCGATACCGGCAGTCTCCAGAGCCTTGTTCAGCTCGGAACGGACGGTGCTGAGGTACACGTCAGCCTCGTCGTACCAGAAAACGGAAACCTTAGTCTCTGCGGGCTTGGCGCCGCCGCAGGCTGCCAGGCTCAGAACCAGAGCCAGGGCCAGAACAATTGCGATAAGCTTTTTCATTGGTTTTCCTCCTTAATTATCAAGACAGATAATCTATCTGCCATTGTCCATTGACTATAGCATAATCTTCGGATGATGTAAAGGATTTGATATTTTTTCTATGTTTCTGTAGAATTCCCCCCGGGGTGCTTTAGCTAAAATGCACAACCTCTGTTTTTGATGATGAAACAGCTTCTGTTATCTGTGCCATGGTGGACGGCAACAGATCAACACGCCACAGTAACACTTTGGAATGCAGATATGCGGTACTGACTGCTGTGATGAATGATCATAAATGTAAGAATCCCCGACCGAGGTCGGGGATGGACTATATTAGGGGTGTTTTGCGTGGTTCTCATCTGTTGGCTCACACATGGGCCAGCAGACCAATACCACACGGGATCTTTCTCGGTTGTTCGGACACAGTACAGCACCCCCTTCCGTGAAAATGCAAGTGCATTATAACACGGAAAGGGGTGATAAGTCGATAGATAAACCGATGAATTTATAAAATTGCGGTGTTACTTGCTTGGGATCTTCCGTTACCCAGAGAGCGTATTGCACAGGGCGAAAGGACGAGCCTTCATAAACGGCAGGATGAAGGAAGTATTATAAAATGATCCTTTCCAAAAGCAAACGCACCAATGTTGCGAAGACCGCTGTTGCCCGTAAATTGGCCTGCTGTATCTGGAGTATGATGACAGACCGCATTTTGACTCCGGGGATAGTGACTGCGAGACTGTTCTGGATCAGCTCTACCAAGCCTATGCTGAATCCCACGAAAGTGACCCAAAGGAGATTGGCGATGGTTTCAAGGAGTTGGAGGTATTTCTACATACCTTGCCCCTGTAGGATAACAATGCAGTGTTTAACCTCTGCTGCCGCTTGTGCAGTATCTATGAGAGAAAGGCATTTCTGGACGGCATACAGTATGGCGCAAATTTGATAATGGAATTGATCGAAACGAAAAAATTGGAGTAATCAGATCGCCCCCGGTTTGTAAGGAACCGGGGGCGGTATTGCGCTGCGGTCCTGGAACAGCATTCATTTTTTACTGTTTCTTTACCGGCTGGAGATCAGGGCACCCTGTTTAGATGGTGCATTTGTGTCGAAAGAATGCTATAATGTTATTATGCGGAAATTTGGAGGTTTGGGCATGGTAAGCAAAAAGCATATCCTTTCGGACTGCCTGTTTACGGTGGTTACGCTGATCGTGGTATTTTTGGTGAATCTGTTTCTGGTGGAACAGTTTGACACCAAGACCATGACACCCATGATTTTTGTGCTGGGTGTGTTCCTGGTGTCCTGGCGGACACAGGGGTATGTGTTCGGCATTGCGGCCAGTCTGCTCAGTGTGCTGGCGGTGAACTGGGCCTTTACCTATCCCTACTGGGCCTTTGACCTGATCTCCCCGGAGTGCATTTCCTCTGCGGTGGTCATGCTGATCGTCGCCACCATGACCGGCGCACTGACCACCCGATTAAAGCAGCAGGAAAAGCTGAAAGCGGAAGCGGAAAAGGAACGGATGCGGGGCAACCTCCTCCGGGCGGTATCCCATGATCTGCGCACCCCGCTGACCTCCATCTATGGCTCCTGCTCTGTCATTCTGGAAAATTATGACAGCATCTCCGATGAGCGCAAAATGACGCTACTGAAGGATATTCAGACCGATTCCCAATGGCTGAACCGCATGGTGGAAAACCTGCTGTCTGTTACCCGCGTGGATGCGGATACGGTTCGCCTGTCCAAGCACAGCACCGTGCTGGAGGAGCTGATCGATGCCCTGCTTGTGAAGTTTCATAAGCATTATCCAAATCAGAATGTACAGGTAACCATTCCGGAGGAATTTGTCAGCATCCCCATGGATCCGGTGCTGATCGAGCAGGTGCTGATGAATCTGCTGGAAAATGCGGTGTTCCATGCCCACGGGATGCAAAACCTCTGGCTCCGGGTGGAGCTGCAAAACAGAAAGGCTGTCTTTTCTGTGGAGGATGATGGCTGCGGGATCCCGCCGGAGAGAATGAATTTCCTGTTTACGGGACTTCTGGACAGCGAAGCCCCGGCGGATTCTACCCGCAGCAATATGGGCATCGGTCTGAGTGTGTGCAGGACCATCATCAAGGCCCATGGCAGCGAGCTGAAAGCCTACAACCGCCCCGAGGGCGGTGCGTCCTTCAGCTTTGCTTTGGAAATGGAGGAAATGGGAAATGTCGAATAATAAATATAAAATTCTTGTGGTGGAGGATGACCGCAGCATCCTGAGCATGATCCAGACCGTTCTGGACACCAATGGATACCAAGTGCTTACCGCCCAGCGGTGCCGGCAGGGGATTCTGATGCTGACTTCCCATATGCCGGATCTGGTGGTGCTGGATCTGGGATTGCCGGATATGGACGGAGAGGAGTTCATCCGGGTCGCCCGCCGCAGCAGCATGATCCCCATTATTGTCCTGTCCGCCCGGTCCGATGAACAGGATAAAATATCTGCTCTGGATTTGGGTGCCAATGATTATATTACCAAGCCCTTCGGCACCGGGGAATTGCTGGCCCGGGTCCGGGCGTCCCTGCGGATCAACCGCATGAATCTGCAGGCCGCCGTTCCCGCCAGCGTCTTCACTTTGGGTGATCTTGAAATTGACTATGACCGCAGACAGGTCACGGTGGGCGGCAGAGTGATTCATGTAACCCAGACAGAATTTAATATCCTCTCGCTGCTGAGCCAGCAGGTTGGTAAAGTCATGACCTATTCCGCCATTATCAATTCTATTTGGGGAACCATGGATGATGGCAGTATAAAAAAGCTTCAGGTGAACATGGCTAACATCCGCAAAAAACTTGGATGTAAGCCCGGAGAGAATAAATACATCATCAACGAGCTGGGTGTCGGCTACCGAATGCCGGATTCGCAGATATAATCTTTACCGCGTCTTAGCCGAAACCCCATACTATTTGCTCTAAATTAACCGCCTCACCCGTATAATGGGTGAGGCAATTTTTATTTTGGAGGATAATCATGGAAGTATTGATTCAAAACGTTTCCTACATTACCTGGCAGATGCTGGTGATGTGGGGCATTGGCGGTGTGCTGATTTATCTTGCCATCGTAAAACAGATGGAGCCGACTCTGCTGCTGCCCATGGGCTTCGGTGCCATCCTGGTAAACCTGCCTGTGGCGGTGGAGGGAACCGGAGTGCAGCACGTGCTGGATGCCCTGTTTTCCATCGGTATTGATGGGGCGGAGCTGTTCCCCCTGATGCTGTTTGTCGGCATCGGTGCCATGATCGATTTTCAGCCGTTGCTGACAAATCCCAAGCTGATGATCTTCGGCGCTGCCGCCCAGTTCGGTATTTTCTTCACCCTGGCGCTGGCATCCTTGCTGGGCTATGACCTGCGAGATGCCGCATCCATCTCCATCATCGGTGCAGCAGACGGCCCCACATCCATTTTTGTGGCTACGGAGCTGGGCAGCAAATACTTAGGTGCCATCATGGTGGCAGCCTATTCCTACATGGCGCTGGTTCCTCTGATCCAGCCGCCCATTATTAAGCTCTGCACCACCAAGGCAGAGCGGAAGATTAAAATGCAGTACAAGGGCAAGCCCGTTTCCAAGACTACCAAAATTCTGTTCCCCATCGTGGTGACCGTTATCGTTGGTATTGTGGCTCCCGATGCGGTGGCGTTGATCGGCTTTTTGATGTTCGGCAATCTGATCCGGGAGTGCGGCGTGATGCAGTCCATTTCCGAAACGGCACAAAATGCCCTGGCAAACCTCATTACCATTTTCTTAGGCATCACCATCGCTTCCCGGATGAAGGCGGCAGACTTTTTGCAGGTCGATACCCTGATCATCATTGGGCTGGGACTGGTGGCCTTCGTGTTCGACACCTTTGGTGGCATCATGGTGGCAAAGCTCATGAACCTGCTGACCAAAGAAAAGATCAATCCCATGATCGGTGCTGCGGGCATTTCCGCCTTCCCCATGTCCGCCCGAGTGGTGCATAAGCTGGGCCTGGAGGAGGATAACCAGAACTTCCTGCTGATGCATTCCGTCGGTGTCAATGTGTCCGGTCAGATCGCGTCTGTCATTGCAGGCGGCCTGATCCTGGCATTGGTAAAAGCAGAGATTGGAGGGTAAGCTATGCGTGTGGATCTTTTGATGGAAGCCCTGCCCATTATGGGTACAGGTTACTTAGGTATTTTCATCGTTACCGGTGTGATCATCGGTATTATCACCTTGCTGACCAAGCTGACTAAGCGGTAAATATCCACTTCCCCAACCATAAAAACAGCGTCGCGGATCAACTGTGTCCGTGGCGCTGAATTTTTATGCTTCGCTGTCTGCGGCGGGTTCTTCCGGTTCCGGAGGGACGATGACTTCTTCCTCTTTTTCCTTTTCAGGCAATTTCGGCGCAACACTTTTGAACACATCCGCTACCTCGGAGATGGTCAGGTAGGCGGCGGGATCGATGGTATGGACAATGTTTTTCATCCGGGCGATCTGGAAGCGGTTCACCACGAAATAGATCACCGTCCTATCCACATTGGTAAAACCGCCCTTGGCGGGGATCTTGGTGGTGCCGCATTCAAAGGCTTCCATCAGGGCAAGGCTTACGTCCTCCGCCTTTTCCGTAATGATCATCACACTCTTGGAGCGATCTAAGCCCTCCACAATGAAGTCCACTGCGTTCTGGCCCACATAGTAGGTAATGATGGAATACAGGGGCAGGATCCAGCTTTGGCAGCTGATGCCCGCCAGGATATACAGCACCACATTGTAGGCCATGACAAAGTTGCCTACGGTGACACCCAGCTTCTTCGCAAAGATCACAGCCATGACCTCCATGCCGTCAATGGCACCACCTGCCCGGAGGGTCAGGCCGCTGCCCACACCGGAGATCAGACCGCCGAAGATGGCACACAGCAGCAGGTCACTGCCCGCAAAGGGGGAGGCATTGGCAACATCAATGGGAAGAACATCCTGGATCAGCCAGGCAACCGCCGCATAAACACAGACCGCGAAAATAGAATACACGGTAAAGGCAAAGCCCTGCTTTTTCAGGCCGTAGAGAAACAGTGGCACATTGAGTACCACCAGAAACACCGACAGCGTCAGCCATGTGGGGGTAAGCTGGTCCAGCAGCATGGAGGTGCCGGAAATGCCGCTGTCATACAGTCCCACAGGGGTCAGAAACATGGTGACACCCAATGCGTTTACTGTGCCGGAAACCAGCAGCATCAGGAAATTTTGCAGTTTCAGTGGCTGGCGGGGTTTTTGGCCTTTTTTCTTCAACGAAAGCCCTCCTTTTGGGATTTGGTTCAGTATAGCATAAAAAACAGGTTCAGACAAGGATACAGTTCCGAAATGCACAAAAGGACTTGCTTCTTAACCGCATCTTTACTGGATATCCTGTATAATAATTGGAATTATAGATAGGAAAGGAAGATTTATTTGTTACCTGCCATTATCCTCTTTGCGGCTACCTATATACTGATGCTGACCTCCAGTAAGTACCGCCCCTACATCGCCTTGGCTTCCGGTGTGATCTTCATCATCTCCGGTATGCTGCCGTTCAACCAGATCATCGGCGCGCTGGACTTTAATGTTCTGCTGATGATCGGCGGCACCATGGGCCTTGTGCAGATGTTCATCGACAGCCATATGCCAGAACGTCTGGCTGACATGATTATGAACAAGGTCCCCAATGTCCAGTGGGCTGCTGTTTCCCTGAGCCTGTTTGCCGGTATCATCTCCGCATTCGTTGACAATGTGGCTACCGTTCTGATGATTGCTCCCGTTGCCATCGAAATCTGCAAGAAGCTGAAGACCAATCCAGTTCCCTTCATCATTTCCATCGCCGTTTCCTCGAACTTACAGGGCGCTGCTACTCTGGTTGGCGATACCACCGCCATTATGCTGGGTTCCGCTTTAGACATGAGCTTCCTGGACTTCATCTGGTATCAGGGTAAGCCTGGTATGTTCTTCATGGTGGAGCTGGGCGCGGTTTTCTCTGCCTGTATCGTTTACTTCACCTTCCGCAAGGATAAGGGTGCTATCCCCAAGACGGGCAAGATGACCGAAGTCACCGATATGGTTCCCACTGTGCTGCTGGTCGGTGCTATCGTGCTGCTGATCGTGGCTTCCTTCCTGCCCTTCGAGATGCCCGCTGAGACCAACGGCCTGATCTGCTTTACTCTGCTGATCATCGGTCTGATCTACAACTACGCAAAGAAAAAGAATCTGGATGCCATTATGGGACCCTTGAAGGCCGTCGACTTTGAGACTCTGGGACTGCTGGTTGGCCTGTTTCTGATGATCGGCGGCATCTCCAATATGGGTGTCATCGATGCTCTGGCACAGCTGCTGGCAAAGCTGGGCGCAGGCAATCCCTTCCTGATGTACACCATCATCGTCTGGGCTTCCGTGCTGATCTCCGCGTTTATCGACAACATCCCCTATGTTGCGACCATGATCCCCGTTATTGCCGGCATCGCCGCCGAGATGGGCATCGACTCCACCGCTCTGTACTTCGGCCTGCTGTCCGGTGCAACCCTGGGTGGTAACTGCACCCCCATCGGTGCTTCTGCCAATATCACCGGTATCGGCATCCTGCGCAAGGAAGGCCACGAAGTCTCCAACGCCGACTTCTTCAAGATCGGTATTCCCTTCACCTTGTCCGCCATCATTCCTGCCTACATCCTGATCTGGATTTTGTTCGGCATGTAAATACTGCCGCGATACCATTTGCTTTTGTAGCCGGCAGAAATGTTTTCATCGAAGGGCATGAAAAATCCCCGGTTTTCGGCCCGGGGATTTACGCTTCCATATGTGGTCCTCGTCTGCCTGCACCAACATGGGCAAGCAAGCCCAAACAGCATGGCGTCTTATTGACTGGTTCAGGCATATAAAACGCCCCCTTCCATGGATTATTCCCCGTATTATACCATGGAAGGGGGGCAATAGTCGATAGACAGGATGGATTTTTCTTGTATTTGTGGTATTGCCTTTCTTTGCAGTACTGATACTATCAGCAGGGGATTTTGTATCATACTTTATGAAACCATCCTACAGAATTTCTCCGATTTCGCAAATAAAAGGCAGCGCTATTCTGTTTTCGTTTGAAACACATTTTTCAGCCGCTTATTTTATGAATTGGGAGCTGTTTCTTGCTGGCACACCGGGCAAAATATTGGGCGCAGATTTGGTGAAACTGCTGCATCAGGGTTTGATCAGCCACATCCACGCATATCAGTCAGGCTCGTGATAAACGCTTACCCATCCTTCTCGCCCCCATTCGGAAGCCGCTGCGCACAAAGGGACTTCACTAAAGAGGCGGATCTGATGTAATTCGGGACAACCTGTCCCCCGGCGGCACAGCCGACCTGCTGGCGCTTGTATATATCCTGCATTTTTTGAAGGAGGAGCCCCATGTGTGACTATCCCATTTCCCAGGTTTATCCCTGGGACAAACGAAGTCTTGCCCAAATTGACGCGCTGCTGCAAAAGGAGGGCATCACCCGGGACGGCAATCTGGACTACATCTGCGCCATGCGGGATGGCAGCGATGAAATCATCGCCACCGGCAGCTGCTTAGGCTGTACCCTGCGGTGCTTTGCTGTCAGCTCCGAGCATCAGGGAGAAGGACTGCTGAACGAAATCATCTCCCACCTGATTCAGGTGCAGTACGCCCGGGGCAATATGCACCTGTTTCTGTACACCAAGATCCAATCCGCCAAATTTTTCGGCGATCTGGGCTTTTACGAAATCGCCCGGGTGGACGGCACCCTGGTGTTTATGGAAAACCGGAAAAGCGGTTTCCCGACGTATCTTAAAAATCTGGAAAAAACAAAAAAAGACGGCGTTTCCGCCGCTCTGGTGATGAACGCCAATCTCTTTACCCTGGGGCATCAGTATCTGGTGGAGACGGCCGCCGCCAAATGCGATACCCTCCACCTGTTCATCCTCAGTGAGGATGCGTCCCTGGTGCCCTTTGGGGTGCGAAAACGATTGGTTCAGGAGGGTGTCGCCCACATTCCCAACGTGGTGCTCCACGATCCCGGCCCCTACATCATCAGCAGCGCCACCTTCCCCAGTTATTTCCTCAAGGACGAGGCAGCTGTCATCGACGGTCACGCCCGGCTGGATCTGGCGGTGTTCACCAGGATTGCCCAGGCGCTGAACGTCACGCAGCGCTATGTGGGCCAGGAGCCCACCAGTCAGGTGACAGGTCTGTACAACAAGATCATGGCTCAGGAGCTGCCCAAGGCGGGCATCGCCTGCCGCATCATCCCCCGAAAGGAAGTCTCCGGCAAAGCCATCAGTGCCTCCACCGTCCGGGTTGCCCTGCAAAGCGGGGACTGGGAGCTGCTAAAAACGCTGGTGCCCCCCACCACACTGGACTATTTCACCAGCCCGGAGGCGGCTCCCATTCTGGAGCGCATCCGCAGGGCGGGTGATGTGGTGCATTATTGACCAAGGTGAAGTCTTCTTTCCAATATTGCCCCCTGTGCAGCGCACAGGGGGCTTAGCATGTCGTTTCCAAATGAAGCCGGAGCAAGCCGGCTTTTTTTCATGCCCAAAGCATTTCCCGACCATCATCCACATACTGTAGCATGGGCCCCCTATACCCTGCGCAATCCCCTCTGGGCTGTTGGCCGCAGCCTGAGCCGGAATCGCCCGTCCCTGGGCGGGAGGCATGGCCGCGTATTGGGAGGAAGCTATGAAAGGTATTTGCGTTGGAAGCGAGATCACCGCACTCAAGAAGGTACTGCTGCATCGCCCCGGTCGGGAGCTTCTCAATCTGGTTCCGGCGCGTCTTCCGGAGCTGCTGTTTGACGATGTTCCCTTCCTGAAGGTCGCCCAGCAGGAGCATGACACGTTTGCTCAGATTCTGCGAAGCAACGGCACCGAGGTCGTCTATCTGGAAGACCTGATGACCGACGTACTGACCCTGCACCCTGAGCTGACGGAGCCCTTTCTCTGCCAGTGGATGATCGAGGGCAATATCAAAACCAGGAAATGGCAGGAAAAGCTCTGTACCTACCTGCGGGAGCATTTCCAGGGTAAGGCCCTTGTGGAAAAGACCATGGAGGGTGTTACTCTGAGGGAGATGGGCGGAGCCTCCGCCTACTCCCTACAGGATCTCATTGCTCCGGCTGACGAGCTGGTTGTGGACCCCATGCCCAACCTGTACTTCACCCGGGACCCCTTTGCATCCGTTGGCTCCGGGGTGTTCCTGCACAGGATGCGCTTTCCCATCCGCCGCCGGGAGAGCATTTACGCGGACTACATCCTGCGATACCACCCGGACTTTGCAGGTCACGTCACCCGCTACTACGACCGGGACTTCCACGCCAGCATCGAGGGCGGTGACGTGCTGAACCTGACGGAGGACACCCTGGCCATCGGTATTTCCCAGCGCACCTGCCCCGATGCCATTGAGCTGGCCGCCCGGAACCTGTTCCGGGATCCCGATGCCAGAATCCGCACCGTGCTGGCCTTTGACATTCCCGAATGCCGGGCCTTCATGCATCTGGACACCGTGTTTACCCAGATCGATGTGAACAAGTACACCGTCCATCCCGCCATTCTGGGGCCGCTGACCGTCTATGAGATCACTCCCGACCCCAGAGATTCCGGGGAGCTGCGTATCCGCCGCAGGGATGCCGATCTGAGGCACATCCTGGAGGAATATACCCATGTGGATGCGGTGGAGCTTATCTACTGCGGTGGAACCGACATGATCGCCGCCGCCCGGGAGCAGTGGAACGACGGCTCCAACACGCTGTGCATCGCCCCCGGCAAGATCGTTGTCTACGAGCGCAACGATGTCACCAACGAGATCCTGGACAAAGCCGGCGTCCATCTGCTGCAGATGCCTTCTGCCGAGCTGTCCCGGGGACGCGGCGGCCCCCGCTGTATGTCCATGCCGCTGATCCGGGGGGAATGGCAGGAAACTGTATCAATCTTCAATTGTTAGGAGGATACCATGGGCATCAATATAAGAGGCCGAAGCTTTCTGACCCTGCTGGACTTCACCCCCGAGGAAATCAACTATCTGCTGGATCTGTCCGACGAATTCAAACGCATGAAGAATAACGGCATAGCGCACAAGTGGCTCACCGGCAAACAGGTCGTTCTGCTGTTCGAGAAGACCTCCACCCGTACCCGCTGCGCCTTCGAGGTCGGTGCCCGGGATCTGGGCATGGGTGTCACCTTTCTGGACCCCGGTTCCTCCCAGATGGGCAAAAAGGAGTCCCTGGCTGATACCGCCAAGGTTCTGGGCCGGATGTACGACGGCATCGAGTACCGGGGCTTCAAGCAGTCCGTCGTTGAGGATCTTGCCAAGTACTCCGGCGTTCCCGTGTGGAACGGTCTGACCGACGACTTCCATCCCACCCAGATGCTGGCTGACATCATGACTGTCCGGGAGGCGTTCGGTGATGTCCGCGGGCGTAAGCTGACCTTCTTCGGGGATGCCCGGAACAACGTCGCCAACTCCCTGATGGTCGTCTGCGCCAAGCTGGGCATGCACTTCTGTGCCTGCGGCCCCAAGAAGCGGATGCCCGCCGAGGCTCTGGTGGAGAAGTGCCAGGCTGTTGCCGCCGACACCGGCGCGGTTCTGGAGTTCACCGACGATGTGGCCCAGGGCGCCAGGGACTGCGATGTGCTCTACACCGACATCTGGCTGAGCATGGGTGAGCCCGACGAGCTGTGGGCCAAGCGGATCAAGCTGCTGCTGCCCTACCAGGTCAACAGAGAAGTCATGGCTATGGCGAAACCCACCGCCATCTTCCTGCACTGCCTGCCCTCCTTCCACGACCGTGAGACCACCGTGGGCGAGGATATCTACCGGAAGTTCGGCCTGGAGGCCATGGAAGTCACGGACGACGTGTTCCTGGGCAAGCAGGCCCGTCAGTTCCAGGAGGCAGAGAATCGTATGCATACCATCAAAGCGGTTATGTATGCGACTCTGAAGTAAGTATGGCGGAGCGGATTGTTGTGGCCCTGGGCGGAAACGCCCTGGGCAATTCCCCCGCAGAACAGCTGCTGCTGGTGAAGAACACCGCAAAGCCCATTGTGGACCTGGTGGAAAAGGGCTATGAAATCGTCATCGGTCACGGCAACGGCCCCCAGGTGGGCATGATCAACCTGGCCATGGAGTTTTCCGCGGGTAAGGTCGGCAAGACCCCCTATATGCCTTTCCCCGAGTGCGGCGCCATGACCCAGGGCTATATTGGCTACCATCTGCAGCAGGCGATTCAGGAAGAGCTGCGCACTCGCGGCATCCACAAGCCCTGCGTGACCATCGTCACCCAGGTTGCGGTGGATGCCAACGATCCCGGCTTCCAGAATCCCACCAAACCCGTGGGCAGCTTCTATTCCAGGGAGGAATCTGATCGGATTGCAGAAGAAAAGGGCTTTGTGTTCGTGGAGGACGCCGGCAGGGGCTACCGCCGTGTGGTTCCGTCTCCCATTCCCAAGCGGATTGTGGAGCTGGAGGCTGTGAACTGTCTGGTGGCGTCCGGTGCCATCGTCATCACCGTGGGCGGCGGCGGTATCCCCGTGGTGGAGTCCCCTGAGGGCCTCAGGGGTGTGGCAGCCGTTATCGACAAGGACCGGGCAAGCTCCCTGCTGGCCCAGGATCTGAAGGCCGACCGTCTGATTATCCTCACCGCTGTGGACCGCGTCTGCGTAAACTTCAACAAGCCCGACCAGCGGGAGCTGCCCTCCATGACTCTGGCTGAGGCCGAGGCGTACATCGGGCAAGAGCAGTTTGCCCCCGGCAGTATGCTCCCCAAGGTTCAGTCCTGCATGGAGTTCGTCAAGAATGCTCCCGCCGGAAGCACCGCCCTGATCACTTCCCTTTCCCGGGCTGCCGACGCTCTGGAGGGCAAGACCGGAACGATCCTGACAAAGTAAGACATACATCCGTCTCCGGGAGGGCCGTCTCGGGAATCCCCCGATTCAGCCTTCCGCAGGCACCGAAAATCCATTATGATCTGAGAGGAGAATGTAATATGTCTGCTTCCAAGAAAAGACGTTCTGTCAGCACCTTCGCGATCCTTCTGTGCGTTCTGCTGCTGGTTGCCGCAGCGACCTGGCTGGCTCAGGGCCGTACCTATACGGATCCCGAAACCGGCGAGGCAGCCGAGGTTGTGGCTGTGGGCCTGAGCGACATCCTGATGGCTCCCATCAACGGCTGGCATGACGCCGGGGACGTCATCGGCTTTGTGTTCTGCCTGGGTGCGTTCCTGTCCCTGGTCACCGCCACCGGCGCTCTGGAAACCGGAATTCAGGTTCTGGTAAAGAACCTGAAGGGCAGGGAAATGGCTCTGATCTGGATTCTCATGTTCGTGTTCTCCATTGGCGGTACCACCTATGGTATGGGCGAGGAAACCGTCGGCTTCTACATCCTGCTTGCCGCGACCATGATGGCCGCCGGCTTTGATCCCCTGGTGGGCGCGGCAACTGTCCTGCTGGGCGCAGGCAGCGGCGTTCTGGGCTCCACCATCAACCCCTTCGCCACCGGTGCGGCGGTTGCAGCTGCCGGCGTGGATGTCAACATGGGCGTTGTGTATGCCCTGGGCGTTGTTCTGTGGCTGGTGACGTATTTCATTTCCGCATGCTTCGTATCCAGGTACGCCAAGGCTGTTCGCGACAGGAAGGGCTCCATCCTGACTGCTGCGCAGATGGATGCCTGCCGTGCTGCCTACGGCACCTCTGCCGAGATCGATGCGGGCACCAGGCTGACCGGACGCCAGAAGGGCGTTCTCGTGATCTTTGGTCTTGCCTTCGTAGTCATGATCCTGGGCTTCATTCCCTGGGAAGAGCTGTCCGGGAGCGTGTTCCATGCCTTTGGCTGGTCCGCCGTTCTCACCGGCAACCCCTTCGGCTGGTGGTGGTTCGACGATGCCGCCATCTGGTTCCTGCTGATGGGCATTCTCATCGGCCTGGTCGGTCTGGACGACAAGGGCAAGATCATGCGCTGCATCATCAGCGGCTTTGCCGATATGATCTGCGTCAACCTGGTCATCGCTCTGGCCCGCGCCACCTCCGTTCTGATGAGCGTCTCCGGCCTGGGCACCTGGCTGGTGGAAGCCTCCGTCACCGCTCTGTCCGCCTCCGGCCTGCCTGCTGCCGTGTTCGGCTTCCTGGATTACCTGCTGCACATCGGCCTGAGCTTCCTGGTTCCCTCCTCCTCCGGTCTTGCGGGACTGTCCAGCCCCATCGTTTCCCCCATTGTCGCCGGGATGGGCTGGTCTGTGGAGACTTCCATTATGATCAATGTTGCAGCCAACGGTTTCGTGAATCTGTTCACCCCCACCTGCGGCTTCATCATGGGCGGCCTGGCTCTGGCCCGCATACCCTACGAGACCTGGGTCAAGTGGGCAGTTAAGGTTCTGGCTGTCATCGGCATCGTCACCGGTGCGATCCTCACTGCTGCCATGCTGGTTCTGAGCTGATTCGTTCCCGCTCTGCCCGCTCCTGTGTAAGCGGGCAGAGCCTTCGGGCATATTACCTCTAACAGGACTGCCCCCTGACCTGCACTGCAAAGGTGCCGCAGCAGGTCAGGGGGCTTTGTCGATTGTTTTTTGGAGCTTCCGTTTAATTGCAGTGGGCCAGAACGAAGGACACCATTTCATCGATGCAGTCCTCGCACTGGGGATAGACACCGGTGTTGTTGATGTAGGCGTGGCCGAACCCCTTGTAGAGCACCATTTTCGTCTCCACTCCGGCCCGGTGCAGCTTCACGCCGTAGCCCAGGGTCTCCTGCCTTCAGCAAACCAGAAATGGGCCCTGCTCCAATCCGTAAGATTCCCGGCTTTCCGTCCCTGTCGGGCTTTCAGTTACATTTTGCGCTGGAAAATGTCGAAAAAGATCGAAAAAAATGTTGATTTTTATCAATAAATGTAAAAATTTATGTTGTGAAAGGCTTATCACAATGGTATAATGTAACAAACTGCAAGCCGACATTGTTTGAACGCCCCGCAATGTTTCATTCATGCATCATACTGGTAGAAGGAGCACAATATGAAAAAGAGATTTTTATGCCTGCTTCTGGCGGCTGTTGTGGCATTGACGCTGCTGTCCGGCTGCGCAGGCCAGCAGGCCAATCCCGGAAAAGAGGAAGACGACGGCAGAATTTCCATTACCATGTATCTGTGGGACCGCTCCATGCTGAAGGAGTTTTCCCCCTGGCTGGAGGAGAAATTTCCGGACATCCACTTCACCTTCGTCCAGAGCTTCAACACCATGGAATACTACAAGGATCTGCTCGCCCGGGGCGAGGAGTTGCCGGATATCATTACCTGCCGCCGGTTCTCCCTGAACGACGCGGCGCCCCTGGCGGAGCATCTCATGGATCTGAGTAGCACCGAGGTGGCGGGCACCTTCTACTCCAGCTATCTGGAGGTGAACCGGGAGACCAGCGGTGCCATCCGGTGGCTGCCCATGTGTGCCGAGGTGGACTGCACCATGGCCAACAAGGATCTGTTTGACCAGTACGGCATCCCCCTGCCTACCAACTATGCCGAGTTCGTGGCTGCCATAGACGCTTTCGAGGCGGTGGGCATCAAGGGCTATCAGACCGACTGGGACTATGACTACACCTGTCTGGAGACCATGCAGGGCTGTGCCATCCCGGAGCTGATGAGCCTGGAGGGCACCCAGTGGCGCATGGCTTATGAAAGTGAGACAGCGGACAGCCAGGTAGGTCTGGATGATACTGTCTGGCCCAAAGTGTTTGAAAAATACGAGCAGTTCCTGAAAGACGTCCGCTTTGAGCAGGGGGATGAGGAGCTGAGGTTTTCCGCTACGATGGATCCATATTTTCAGGGAAAGACCGCTATGGTGCGCAATACGGCGGCTCTGGCGGACGACATCACGAATGAGCGGGGGATCACCAGCGTCATCCTTCCCTATTTCGGCGAGACCAGCGACGACAACTGGCTGCTGACCTATCCCATGTGCCAGCTGGCTGTGTCCAACACCGTGGAGCAGGACGAGGCCAAGCGGAAAGCCGTGCTGGAAGTGCTGTCTGCCATCTTCAGCGAGGAAGGCCAGAAGCACGTGGCCGCCGGCACCTCCGTGCTGTCCTACAATAAGGAAGTGAACATCACCCCCACCCCGGCTCTGGCGTATGTGCAGGACTGCATCAACAGAAACCACCTGTATATGCGTCTGGCCTCCACGGAGGTGTTCTCCATCTCCCAGGACGTGGGCCACAAGATGATGACCGGGGAGTATGACGCCCAGGCCGCCTATGATGCCTTCAACCAGCGCATCACCGACTTCAAGGACCCGGACGCTGTGGAAGTGCTGTTCACCCAGGAGACCGCCTATTCCAACGACTTCACCGACCACGGCAGCGCTGCGGCCTCCTCCCTGATGAACACCATCCGCTCCTCCATGGAGGCGGATCTGGCCATCGGCTATTCCCCCACGGTCAGCACCCCCATCTACGCCGGGGACTACACCCTGCAGCAGGCCAAGTGGGTTCTGACCGCCAGAAACTCCGTCTACCGGGGGGAATACACCGGTGCCGAGGTGCGCCGGTTCATGGACTGGCTGGTGAATGTGAAGGAGGACGGCTCCAACCCCATCCAGCACCGCAATCTGATGCCCGTGACCAGTGGACTGAGCTACACCGTCACCGAGTATGAGCGGGGCAAGTTCCGCCTGGAGGAGATCACCGTGGACGGCAAGCCTCTGGATGATGCCGCCGTCTACAGCGTGCTGCTGGTGGGCGCGGATACATTCCTGGAGCATCCCAACTTCTGCAACTGTCCCATGCCCGCGGATCTGAAGGAAAAGCGGGAAGCCTACCTGATACACGATTTCTCCAGCCAGGAGTGCATGCAGGAGGCTCTGGAGAAAACACGTCAGTTCCTGGCGCCTTCGGAGTATGTAACCATCAAGCAGGGCTGATGAACCCCACACATTCTGACGAAAGGAGGGCATTGCCGTGAAAAAACGATTGCTTGCACTGCTGCTGGCGATTGTGCTGGCCGTGGGTCTGATCTGGGCTAGCACATCCTACTTTTCCTTTGTCTCCCGGACGATTTATGACGAGAGCATTGCCCACCTTACCGAAATTTTTCATCAGGCGAATCAGGCGCTGTACAGTCTGGTCTCCGTCAACTGGAGCCGTATGCGCATGTGGGCGCCCTATCTGGAGACGGCCCAAAGCGAAGGGGATATTGTAGTCTATTTGAACCAGGCCCGGGAAGAATGCAATTTTACCAATTTCTTCTTCATCTCCCGAAACGGCGATTATATCACCCTGGATGGGAAGCGGGGCTACCTGGATCTGCAGGGACAGCTGGCAAATCTGATCCTGGACAGGGAACCGGTGGTTGCCAACTCCGTTGTTCCGGATCAGCCGGAAATCATGGTATTTGCCATTCCCTCCACGCCGGGCAGCTTCCGGGATTTTTCCTACGAGGCCATTGCCGTCACCTATAACAACGCTGACCTGGTGGAGGCGCTGAAGATTTCCACCTTTGCCGGACAGGCCAGCACCTTTGCCGTGGTGCCCGACGGCCGGATTGTGGTGGACAACGGAAGCGCGAATATGGAGGATGTCCACAACCTCTACGCGTTTCTGGACAAGTCCGGCGCCATGACCGAGGAACAGCTCGCCGCGCTTCGGGAGGATTTTCTGGCGGGCCGCTCCGGTGCGGCGGCCATTGCTATCGATGGCAAAGCCTACTATCTGGTGTATGAGTCCGCGGATTTCCAGGACTGGACGGTTCTGGGCATGGCGCCCGCTGATGTGGTCAATTCCAGCATGAACAAGCTGCAGTCCACTACAATCATAGTGGTGTCCGGTATTGTTATTGCGATTGCGGTGATGACGCTGCTGTTTGTGGTTCAGCAGAACAGGCTGAAGCTGAAGCAGAAGGACAACGAGCTTCTGGCCCGGGATGAGCTGTTCTCCAAGCTGTCCATCAATGTGGACGACGTGTTCCTGATGCTGGATGCCCGGAACCTTCGGGTGGACTATGCCAGCCCCAATGTTCAGAAGCTTCTGGGCATATCGGAGGATCAGGTTCGGGAGGATGTCCATGTCATCGAGCAGCTGGTACGCAGAAACGACGCCGCACACATGCTGGATCATCTTTCCGACATTCTCCCCGGCGAGCAGCTGGAATGGGACAGAGAATATGTCCATCAGGAAACCGGTGAAGTGCGCTGGTTCCATGTCGTCGCGTTCTGCAGCGACATTCAGGGCGAAAAGAAATACATTCTGGATCTGTCCGACCGGACAAAGGACAAGAAAATCAATCAGGCGCTGGAGGATGCGGTTCGCACCGCCGAAAACGCCAATCAGGCCAAGACCATCTTCCTGAATAACATGTCCCACGACATTCGAACCCCCATGAACGCCATCATCGGCTTTACCAACATCGCGATGAAGCACAATCCCAGGCCGGAGGTATACAACTGCCTGCGCAAAATCAGCACCAGCTCCGAGCATCTGCTGACCCTCATCAACGATGTTCTGGACATCAGCCGCATCGAAAGCGGAAAAATCAAATATGCGCCTATTCCGGTGGATATTACCGCGGTGGCAGACACGGTGCTGAACATCATGCAGGGCTTCCTGTCCAATCGAAAAATTACCTTCCGCACGGAGCTTGCGGCAGTGGAAACCCCCTATGTGCTGGCAGATGCCGTACGCATCCGGGAAGTGCTGGTGAATATTCTGGGCAACGCGGTGAAGTTTACAGACGACGGCGGTACCATCCGCTTTGAAGTCAGCTACCTTCCCGGCACTGACGAGGGGCATATTCTGGCCCGATATCGGATCTCGGATACCGGCATCGGCATGAGCGAGGAATTCGTCGGGCATATTTTTGATGAATTCTCTCAGGAGGAGACCAGCGCCCGGACACAGTACAAGGGCACCGGCCTGGGCATGGCCATCACCAAGCGGTATGTGGATCTGATGGGCGGCACCATTACCGTTGAAAGCAGGAAGGACGAGGGCTCCACATTCACGGTTGAGATTCCCCTGGAGCTGACAGACGGAAGCTGCATCCAGAAGCAGAATGCACCTGCTTCTCAGGCAGAGCTGGCGGGTGTGAGGATTCTGCTGGCGGAGGACAACGATCTGAATGCAGAAATCGCCACGACGCAGCTGGAGGAGCTGGGGATTCAGGTCACCAGAGCGGCCAATGGCCGGGAAGCCGTGGACCTCTTCGCGCAGAATCCGCCGGGCACCTTCGACATGATTTTCATGGATATTATGATGCCGGACATGAACGGCTACGAAGCCACCGGGGCTATCCGCGCCATGCAGGATCGCCCGGACGCCTCCGGGATTCCCATCATCGCCATGACCGCCAACGCATTTGCCGAGGATGTGCAGGCATCGCTGGACGCGGGAATGAACGGCCATATTGCCAAGCCCATCGTCATGGACGAGGTAATCAAGGCCATTGTGGGAAACCTGGGCGCATAGCATCCGACAGCACAGAGCGGGAAATAATCAGCAGATCCAGCAGGTGCCGGGCAATTTGGCCGGAATGGGCCGTTGTTGTGTCCCTGTGGGACAATTAAAAAGGGTTGGGTGCGCTGCGTATCTTGCAGCGCACCATTTTAATACTGTTATCTAAGGAAGCTCTGAATAAATAGTCTTTATTCAGAGCTTCCCTAGAGCTGGATGCATACAAGAGCAGCCTTTGACCGAAAATATACCGCCCGATTGGAAGTGCCCTGTGCATGCACTCAGGCCGGACGGCGGAAGGATCGTTTGGGACATATGTCAATAATTACAATTGACATATGTCCATTACGGCATTATAATGAAACCACAGGCAATCAATGAAAAGAGTGGAATTCTCATGCCAAGACCTGTGAAATGCAGAAAAGTATGCCATTTCCCGCAAACACTGGAGTTTTCTCCGGTTGACGGTGCAGCCGAACAGGAACCGGTTATCATGACGGTAGACGAGTATGAAACCATCCGGCTCATCGACAAAGAGGCCCTCAGCCAGGAGCAGTGTGCGGCATTCATGCAGATTGCCAGAACAACGGTGCAGCGGATCTACGAAAGCGCCAGAAAAAAGCTGGCGGACTGCCTTGTGGATGGCCGTCCCCTGCGGATTGCCGGCGGCGATTACTGGCTGTGCAATGGACAGACCATCCATTGCGGCCACAATGGATGCCGTAAGCAAATGCATCAGCAGCAATGTCAGAAAGAAAAAGGAGAACGCATTATGAGAGTAGCCGTTACCTATGAAAACGGGCAGATCTTCCAGCATTTCGGTCATACCCAGCAGTTTAAGCTCTACGACGTGCAGGACGGAAAGGTGATGTCCTCTGAGATCGTTGATACCAACGGCACCGGCCATGGCGCTCTCGCCGGAATCCTGAGGGCCATGAACGTAGACGCTCTGATTTGCGGGGGTATTGGCGGCGGCGCCCAGGCGGCGCTGGCTGCTGCCGGTATCCGGCTCTATGGCGGTGTGTCCGGCGATGCCGATGCGGCAGCAGATGCTCTGGCTGCGGGAACACTTGCGTTTAATCCTAATGTCATGTGCAGCCACCATGGAGAACACCACCGGGAAGGCGGCTGCGGCAGCCACTCCTGCGGCTGACCTTCAAAAGCTGTCCCGGCATCCCCATGGATGCCGCAGCATCTTTTTATATTACAATCCAATTTATGGAAGGAGCAAACAACAATGGAAAAGTGGAAGTGCAGTGTCTGTGGTTACGTGCATGAAGGCCCCCTGGCAGAGGATTTCAAATGCCCCGTCTGCAAGCAGCCCGCCGGCAAGTTCGTGAAGATCGCGGACGCTAAGAATCCCTATGCGGGAACCAAGACAGAGAAGAACCTCTGGGAGGCCTTTGCCGGTGAATCTCAGGCCCGGAATAAGTACACCTACTTTGCCTCCGTTGCCAAGAAGGCCGGTTACGAGCAGATCGCTGCCCTGTTCCTGCAGACCGCCGAGAACGAGAAGGAGCACGCAAAGCTGTGGTTCAAGGCTCTGGGTGAGCTGGGCGACACCGCCGAGAATCTGCTCCACGCCGCCGAGGGCGAGAATGCCGAGTGGACGGATATGTATGACCGTATGGCCCGGGAAGCCGACGAGGAAGGCTTCCACAAGCTGGCGGAGCAGTTCCGGGGCGTTGCCGCCATCGAGAAGTCCCATGAGGAGCGCTACCGCGCACTGCTGAAGAATGTGGAAACCAAGGCTGTGTTCGAAAAGAGCGGCGTCACCATTTGGGAGTGCCGCAACTGCGGCCATCTGGTGGTGGGCACCAAGGCGCCCGATGTGTGCCCCGTCTGCAACCATCCCCAGGCCTACTTCGAAGTCCGCAAGGAAAACTATTGACAGGCATTTTCTTCTGAGTCAAACGGGGCTGTTAAATAAATCCAAAAAAGCAGATTCTCTCCAACATTGGAAAGGATCTGCTTTTTTTGATGTCAGGGCTGTGGATAACTTTTGGGGGTACAAATGCGTAGACCAACCACATCCGCGGAGCAAAAATCGCCTTACTTGTTTATTCCCCTTTCTCGGAACCGTCTGTAGCCCCCGGTTGGCTTTTGTTCCTTCATTGGTTCTATGCTTGGATCGAACGATTCATGCGAAGCGATCACAACTGTGAGACTGACTTGGGAAGTTTTTTGCCTGCGTCCTATTTTGTTTGCGGAATTGCAAAGGCGTGATACCATAAGTTTTACGAAATATTTGAATAAAGTAGGATTCCGTTTAACGGCTATTCGACTTCCACCAGCTCTTCCTTCAGTTCGCTGCTGCGGATCAGGAACCGGCGGATGGCAAACAGTCCGGCAATGCAGGCGATGCAGGCCAGATTGCTCCAGGGGTTGTCATGGCTCAGAACCACATGGCGGGTGATTGCCACCGTCAGAACCTCCAGAATATTGGCGGGGGTGGTATCAATCAGCATCCGGACAAATTCCAGACCCACCACAATGGCCAGCAGATTGTGGAGCATGTGGCTCACGTCCGCAAAGTATTCCCCGCCGGAGGTGAACATGTGGTAGATCTCAATTCCCAGCGCGCCCAGCAGGGCGATAATGGTCATTATGGCGATAAATCGCTCGATCCAATGCAGCACCCGGCGGAAGATGCTGTCCATCCGGTGGTCTCTCTTAGCAGTCTTCTGAAGATACGCCTGAACCTTCGGGTCCTCGGAATGGGGGGTATGATTGGCCACTGGAAAAACCTCCTGATATGTATAATGTCATAATCATACACCATTTCTTCCCAGTGCGTAAGGGGCGGGCCGCTTTTTTTACACAGACCCGGCAAAATTTGTGCAATTTCCCGAAGGACACTCAGCTCTTCCCAGCCTCGCAATAGTACCGCCAGCCAGCCTCCGTCCGGACGCGACCCAGATCATCCGTGAAGGTCACAGCCTCCCGGGATGCCGGGGCCTGCGCAGGCAGTAAGGGCCCGGCAAAGGGTCATAAGGCGCACAAATCCCCTCAGGATGTGCTTCCTGAGGGGATTACGTTTTAAGGCCTTTCACCGTCTCATGCGGTTCGGCAGAATCCAATCAGGGGGTCTTGTCTTTCTCCCTGATTATACCACAGCTGCGGGAACAAAATAACGGAAACCAGTCTTATTCTGATACGGCTGCCATCGCTTCTGCGTGGTTTTTACTCGCTGGGCGTACCCCGGCTTGAAGGTCACCGCTTTTTATACATTCTGTTCCGAATTCTGGGTGTTGCTGTAGTCGATCTGATACCGCTTAATGGCACCCCATCTGGTCTTCTTGCCCCGGTAGAACAGGACAGAGAACATGCGTGTCCACGCAAGAAGGAAGCGAAGGAAGATGTTCTCCGGAATACACAGCAGGAAGGCTTTGACAACATCCCGTTTCCGGACGCGAATTTCGCTCAGGAAGTTGCGCGCCAGGAACGAGATAATGGTGAGCATGGAACCGAACAGTGCATACACCAGGAACAGCGTAATCATATATTTCAGGTTCAGCAGGCCGAAGCAGTATGCCAGAATCGTGATCAGAATACCAAGCAGCTCAATCACCGGAGACAGCAGCTCGTAGAGCAGATAATAAATATAGCTTCCGGAGGTAATCAGACTGACATGCTTTGTCATACTCTGCATTAGTCCAATATGCCAGCGCTTGCGCTGCTTCAGCAGATCCCGCAGACGTTCCGGCGCCTGGGTCCAGCAGACGGCCTCGTAGGCATACTTGATGGCATAGGGGAGCTTATTGGCACGGTAGTAAGCATGGAGCTTTACAATCAGCTCCATGTCCTCACCCATAGAGCCCACCTGGTAGCCGCCCACATTGATGACGGCATCCTTTCGGAACAATCCGAATGCGCCGGAAATAATCAGGTTGGCATTGAACTTATCCAGCAGAATCCGGGATGCCAGGAAAGAGCGTTCATATTCCAGCACCTGAAAGGCGGGAATCAGCTTCCGGGGCAGTCGCAGCTGCACCAGGCGTCCATCCTGGAAGACGCTGTCGTTGGAAATGCGGATCATACTGCCCACCGCCACCACGTTCTGGTTTTCCAGCACCGGGGTCGCAATTTTGGTGAGGGAATCCCGCTGCAGGATGGAATCCGCGTCCATGCAGACAAAATAGGGATACTTCGCCGCGTTAATGCCCATATTGATGCTGTCAGCCTTACCGCCGTTCTCCTTGTTGATCAGGGTGATGGGAACACCGTTTACACGGCCCTCGTAAACCGAAACCTGATTTTTACAGGCCACCTGACGGCGGATGGGCCGCTGCACCTCGCGAAGCTGAAAGGTGTCGATGACAAGCTGAGCCGTGTTATCCTTGGAGCCGTCGTTTACCACAACAATCTCATAGGTGTGATAGTCCAGCTTTATCAGCGAGCGGATGGTCTGGGCAATGGTCACTTCTTCATTATACGCCGGAACAATGACGCTGATGGGAACGTAGTAATCGTGATGGATGGCATTGTGCAGCTGGCGCTTTTTGATGTCCGTAAACAGCTGATTACTGCCCACAATTACAGAAGCAAACAGGAAGGTGGAATAGCCAGCCAGATAGAGGACAAAGAAAATTTCCGCAATGAACAGAATCTGCTTTACCGTTTCCACGGTGAAGACGCTGCGAAAAAAGTCTGACATGTTTCTTCCTCCTCTCAGATTGCTGCGCCGGAGGCAGCACACAGATTATCCACATCACTGCTTGCGTCTACAGTTGCGTCCTGTGCGCTGAGCAGCTGGATCGTATCGACTATGTAGCGGGTCATTTCCTTATCGCCCCGGAACTGGTAGAGCAGGGTTTCGTTGGCATAACGGTCCTTCTGATACAGAATGTCGAAGATATCTGCCCTGCTGAGTCCTCTGCCGTGGAGATACTGCACCGCATTGACGCGCACATGCCAGTTGGGACTGGTGATTTTTTTCAGGATGATGTCATACACTTCCCGGTCACTGTACTGCCGCAGGGCCTGAATGGAGAGCATTTGCTCGATCCATGGGGCATCTTCATTCCCAAGCACCCTGAGGAAATAAGCCCGGGAGTCCGCGCTGGGATATTTGGCAAAATAGCGCATAGCGGTGTAGCGCACCTGGTCGTTCGCCTTTCCGTCTGTCAGGATGCGCATACACAGGCCGGAAGCATCATAGCCGCGCAGCCGGAAATAGTCCAGCAGACAATCCTGAATATAGGGTGTATAGCTGTCAAATTTCCCCACCAGGCGGTCGCTGAGCGCATCGCCCTCCACCCGGGCCGACAGGAGGCCGTCTACCAGCAGCTTCTTATGGTAGAAGCCCGCCCGCTCATTGACCTTGTCCATGGCACGCATCAGCGGTGTGGTCAGACCGATAGCGTACAGGCAGTTCATGGTGTTGGCGAAGGTGTACAGCGATTTGGAATCCAGGAAGCCCATCAGATCATCCACAAACTCCGGGGTGGGTTTTTCCCGGCGGTAGTCAAAGGTGGAAAGAACGTAGGTATAGTACGCCTGCTCATAGTCGTCTCTGGAGGTGTACTCCTTCAGCTGGGCAAACACAAAAGGGCGGAACCACTCCCGTGCCTGCGCATCCTCCTCCAGAACGCCCTGCAATGTGAGCAGGTTTCTGGTTTTCGGCAGGGCCTGCCGAAGGGTTTCCGGGAAGCCCGGAGAAAAAGCCCCCGATTCCCTGTACACTCTGATCTCTCTGCGGATCTGATCTTCCAGCGTTCGGTTGATGCGGTAAGCGACAAGGCTCCGCCGGTTCTGCACCAGCAGGAAGCATATGTCGAACAGCAGCAGGGAAGCACAGAGCAGCATATACACGCGGATAATGATGGTCATAACTTATCTCTCCTTTCAGCGAACAATTCTCAAGCAGCATGGTCTGCGGTCAGCATTTTAATGCTGCGTTGTTTTTCCGGTCCAATAGGCCTGCAGAATGTAGTAAGACTGCTTCAGCCGCTCGTGGTATTCCGGCTTTCGGCCCAGCTTCTTCATGGGGAAGCTGGCCATCTGGATGGTATCGCTGCCGTCTCCCACACCCACCCGGATGGAATCGATGGTCAGGTATTCCACGCCATAGCATTCATAGTAGTCATCATGGATGCGCATGGTGGTTGGGTCGGCAAAGTTCAGCAGCTGCCAGGGAAGCTTGATCTCCACGAAGCCCTCTCCGGCGCAGAAATCCGCAAGAGAGTTAAAGTCCGGTGAATCAGGGTTTGCGTTGCCGTAGGTCAGCTTACCGGTTTCGTAGGTCTCCTCAATACGATAATGGCGGATATTTGTCATATCATATTCGTAAATTTCCAATGGCATATCCGGACCCCCTGTGCTGCTTCTTTCATAATACCGGACATTATTCAGAAGGAGTCTTATGGTTAAGAACTGGGCTGAATCCGCAGACGGGTAGGTTCTGGAAAAGACATTCTCCCGCATTGTTTCGTTGTAATACAGAGCCGACACCATGTCGTAGTATTCCTGAACCCAAACATGGCTGTTTCGCTTTCCATCTATTTCAATGATGAAGTCACTTGCTTCACTCATGGACACTGCCAGATTATCCGCCTTCAAGGAACCGCTCTTTGGTGTAGTGTCAATCGGGATATACAGCTTATCCGTCGTGAGGTTCCAGCCATCCTTCTCCACCAGGAAATATATGAATTTCTCATCATATTTCATTGAAAGGCTAAAGCCATCCTGAATGGTAACACGATCCTTTTCTGTCCACTCGGAACGGTCCCCATCCACATAGCAGATGCTTTTTTCCTTTCCCGGATCAAACGAGAGCAAGCCAAAATACTGCCCGTTTGTCTGGTAGTCACTCCAATAGGGAGTTCTTAGCAGATCAGTAGCCGCCAAGGTGTTCCACGTGCGTTTGAACCATTCATCCTGCCAGGAAAAAGCGATTCCGCCCGCACTGCCGGCCTCGATAATATCCTGATACATAGACACCAGCGCATAGCCCTGCTGCGTTTCACTCATACCTCCCTGATTCCGCCCCAGGCCCTCCTCACGGGCAGCCATACCCCGGGAAGAAGGCACGCCGAACTCTGAAATAACCACAGGTATGGTGTGGTGTGCATTGATATCCGTCAGATACTGAAGATAGGTGTTCTGTTCATGCCCTTTCTGATACTTGTAATAATCCGGATAGTACGGATAGATATGATAGGACGCAAATTGTCCCGACTTGAAGTTCTCTGTACACTTGATGTGTTCCACATCAATAGAAGCCGTTTTACCGAATTTTCTGATAACGTTTATATTGTATTCCAGCGGATCGGTTGTCGGCCAGTTAGAGAAGGCGGTCATGCGCTGCGTCCCGTATTTTTTCGTTTCGTAGCGAACGACTTCTTCTCCGACACGTGCCAGAAAAATCTCGAAATTACTGGCATCCTCCGTATAAAAATAATCACCGGAAAATTGTGGTTCCTGCGTAAGGGAATAATCTGTATAGCCAACCAGCGTATTTTCCCATTCCACACCCATGATGTATCCAATGACCCAAGGAGAGATATCCCATTTATAGTAGGTCCGAAACAGGCTTCCCTCTACACTGCCTTTGTTCCGTCCGTGAACCACATCCACCACTTGCTTGCAGGACTTCAGAAACGGTTTAAAAAATTCCGCGTCCAGAGCACTGAAACTGGAATTGATCAAGTAGTCATCCACCCAGACACCATGAATCAGGTACAACGGGTTGTCGTTGTTGACATTGTATTCGTAAAACGCCTCATAAAAGGCCGGACCCGCAACGGTATAGGTACGAATCACGTTTGCACCCAACTCCTGAATTTGCGAAAACCAGCGCAGATACTCCTCTTTTGTGATGGCCAGCTCGGTCGCATAATGCCCCGGTTTAGCCAACCCCAGATCGACACCTTTTACTGTGAATTCCTCGAATCCGTTTCCCATATCGAGGAAAATCTTCTCACCTTTCGCCATAGAATGATATTCCGGTTCACCTCTGTGGGGAAGGTAGATTACTCCCACCTGAAAAAACAGATAATCAAAAAGAAACAATCCCACAAGCAGGGAGGCGACGGCAATCAGATATTTTTTCATTGAAGCGCCCCTTTTGAATTAGAATCATAATTGTACACTTTGTTCGTAGACCCATGGCACAGATAGTACAGCCTGTCAAGATTGCTGTCCATGTGGTCAATCCGGTTGGAAATGCAGTCCTTGACCTGCGCAATAGCCTCGTCATAGCTGCGAACATTTCGTTCCGCAGGTGTTAGGTAGTCATATTCCGCGCCAAACGAGTAACCCCATTTCTCAAAGTTACGTTCAACGGCAGGGCCAAGGTACGCAACCGTTTCATCAATGTACTGAAACAGATACGCTTCGTTAAAAAACGTTTCTCTCAACTCATAGTACCGATCAATAACATCATCGACAAAGGATTTGTCTTTGAAGAGATACTGATACCACATGCTAGACTGCATCAAAAAGGTCTCCGGCGAAATGCTGGACAATTCGTAATAATCAAACGCTGAGTTAAAATCCCAAACACAAAGCTGAAGCTTTTCTCTGATATCCTTATACAAATAGGTTGAATAAAATGGAGCATCGTAGTTAAGCGTAAACTCGTTTATCAGGAAAAAGTCCACAAAGGAATCCACATCGACGTACTGACGATAGCCTTTGCTGCGGTCCGTATAATCAAAGGAAAAAAGAGCCTTTTCAAATTTTGAAATATCGTTGGCGATATAATCATGCTGCTCCTGCGTAAGGCTTTTTCCGGGGTATTCAATCTCCAACTGGCCTCTCACATCCGTCGGGCCGGGATTGATGTACATATAGGAAGCAAATGTACTAAGTGAATGAAGCTCATCACTTGCCCCCCGGTCTACACGGACAATGTAAGAGGTGGTTTCCAGTTTCGGATCCGTTTCTGTGATGAAAATTCGTCCATTGTCGTTTTGTTTAATTTTTTCAACAAGCAGATACACGCCCATATATTCGTTGTTGAGAATCAGCTCACAGAAACGAACGTTCGGCGCATAGTCCATAATCTCGCCTGAAAGATTGTAGCAAAGATAATTGCGGATAAGCGTTTTATCGAGGAATGGACCATGCAGGACCCACTCTGAATCTGCTGTCATTCCGTCGATGGAAACCTTCTTGCCTGTAACCATATCCTGTTCGGTAAATTTTATCAAGTACCCTTTTTTATCGAAGCTACGAGACCAGTTTCCTCGAATACGGATGAGCCCTCTTTCAAAAAAATCCGGTTCATCCGTCAGGTGATTGTTCCCTCCAGAATTTGTGAAAAACTCCACCGAGGCTGCCACCATTTCATTGTTGGAAACTGGCGAGCCCGCTTCATCTCTAATTCTCTTTCCGGTGTCGTCATAAAGGAAGGGATCTGGAATCGGAGCGTCGGTGACAATGTTGAACAGCGGCAAATGGGTGCAGAAGACATCATCGCCGTGATCGGTACAGGGCGTATAGGGTTTATTCTCCAGATGCTGGTGGTAGCGGTTAGGCTTCGATTCATAGTTTTGCAAAAACAGCACGCCTGCCAGCATCGCCGCCACGGCGGCAAGACAGCTCAACCTGTACTTCATGATTGCGAACTCCCGCGTCAGGCAATCTCGTCGCTCTGGACGACGAGGTTGACATAGTGCACACCGCCCAGGGCGTAGAGCTGGTCATTCAGGGAGGGCTTGCTGCCGTCGGCCTGAGGCTTCTGAACCTTCCGGGCTTTCTCCAGCATTTTGGCGCTGACCTCATAGATAAACTCTACCGTCGCCTCGGTGGTGTTCTGGGCCTTGATAACAGGGGGTGAGGTGAAGTAGCCGAACAGCAGCCTGCGGATGGCCTCCTCCCGATCCCGCTGGGCGCGGATCACCAGCAGGATGCGGTTTTCGCTGCGCACCCGGCCAAAAAACAGAAGCAGCAAAAAAACAATGGCACTGCCAACGCCTGCCACCAGATAGTCCCCCACACCGCAGCAGATGCCCACGATAATGGTCCAGAAAATGTATGCCGTGTCCCGGCTGTCCTTGATGGAGGTACGGAAACGGATGATGGACAGGGCGCCCACCATGCCCAGAGACAGCGCCACATTGTTGCCGATGACCGTCATAACGGTAGCCGTGAGCACCGTCAGGGTCAGCAGGGTCACGTTGAACTTCCGGCTGTAGATGGAGCCGGAGTGGGTGATCCAGTAGGACAGATAGATGGCGCAGCCCAGCGCCGCCGCTACCGCAATACGGACAATAATGTCCTCCGTGGTGAGATTGCCGGAGTTGCTGATGATTTCATACAGATATTTTCTCATTTTGTCCTCCTTGTCCAGACTACAGTTGCAGAGGGTATCCAATGGAACGGCTTAAACAGTATTTGCTGGACGTAATACTGCGCCGGTCCACCGCTGAAATGGCATCCTTGATATAGCTGAGCATGAAACCGTCATACTTCACTTCAAAAATCAGCTTGTCCGGGTCGTACACCGGATACAGGGGAAGGTTGGCCCCAAACAGGTCAAAGGAGCTTTCCGTGGCCCGAATCCCGGAATCAAAGGTCAGCCGGATATTGTTCTCCCGGGCCAGAAATGCCCGGCGCTGATACTCCACAATGGATTTGGGGCGGTAGCATTCCTCCGTCATCCGGCAGAACAGCTCCGCCGCAAAGGGCTCCGGATACTTCAGGAGCACGGAATACTGCCCGTCAATGAGGGCCAGCGCATCCTCCCGGGACACCGACAGGGAGCGCTTTCGCTGGTAGACCCCGCTTTTCTGCTTCATTTCCAGCTTAGCAGTCTGATCCTCCGGGGAATATACCCGCAGACGGATCTTCCTGCGAAGATTCTGCTCCGTCAGCTTATCGAAAAAATCCCGGTCATCCACCGTGTCAAAATACAGGGAGCGAACCAGATAGCTGCCCTGCACGGAATGAGAATCCGCCATGAGAACCTGAGAAAAGAAGTGGGCGTACTGAATCGCTTCCTGCAGATTCAGCGGATACTTCTCCTCCTGGCGCAAAACGTTTAACATGAAGCTGGTCTCCTTGTCGTTCTGTGGGAAAGGGAGTCATAGTATGCAAACATTTTTCATTTGCATATAGTTACTCAATCTGATTGTACCTCCAAATAGTCGTATTGTCAACAAAAAAATCCATTTTTCGTCTTTTTCGCTGCATGGCGGTTTTTGAAAACGGTTGACTTTATCGTGATAAAGCGGTACAATAAGTATCACTTTAGTCTTTTGCGTCAGGAGCTGGTGTCATGTTATCCAAACAAATGCTTTACAATCTGGAAAATTCCTCCGCCATCCGTCAGATGTTCATCGAGGGCCAGGAGCTGGCCGCCCGGGTGGGTGCGGAAAATGTATACGATTTTTCCTTGGGCAATCCTGCCGCCCCGGTGCCGGAGGCCTTTACCCAGGCGCTGCTGGACATCATTCAGACCGAGGATTCCCTGACCCTTCACGGCTACATGAACAACGCAGGCTATCCGGAGGTTCGTCAGGCCGTGGCCGACAGTCTCAACCGGCGGTTTGGCCTGTCCCTGGGCATGGAAAACATCATCATGACCAACGGCGCTGCCGGTGCCATCAACATCGTATTCAAGGCCATTCTGGACGTGGAGGACGACGTGGTGGTGTTCCGCCCCTACTTCGGCGAGTACCGCAGCTACGTCAGCAACTGGCACGGCCGCTGCGTGGAAGTCGACCCTCTGCTGCCCAGCTTCCAGCCGGATCTGGAGGACTTCGAGCGGAAGATCGATGAACGCACCAAGGCTGTCATTCTCAATAACCCCGTGAACCCCACCGGCGTGGTGTACAGCGCGGAAACCCTTGAAAGCATTGCCCGGATTCTGGAGCGTAAGCAGGCCGAGTACCGCCATGAAATTTACCTGCTGGTGGACGAGCCCTACCGGGAGCTGGCCTACGACGGCGTGGATGTCCCCTATGTCACCAAATTCTACGGCAACACCTTCGTCATCTACTCCTTCTCCAAGACGCTGTCCGTCCCCGGCGAGCGCATCGGCTATGTGGTGGTTCCCCCTGCCATGGCCGACTGGGAAAATATGGCCAATGCCGTCACCGTGGCGAACCGGGTCTGCGGCTTCATCAACGCCCCCAGTCTGCTGCAGAAGGCCGTGGCCCGGTGCCTGGACGAGAAATGCGATATTGGATTCTATGACCGGAACCGCAGACTGCTCTACGATGCCCTCACCGGCATGGGCTTCCAGTGCGTCAGGCCCGAGGGTGCCTTCTACCTGTTTGTCAGGTCCCCGGAGGAGAACGAAAAGCAGTTCGTCGCACGGGCCAAAAAGCACAACCTGATCCTGGTCTCCGGCTCCACCTTCTCCATGCCAGGCTACGTCCGGCTGGCCTACTGCGTGAAGACGGACATGATCCAAAGGAGCCTCCCGGCCTTTGAAGATCTGGCAAGAGAGTACAATCTGATTCCCTGATTCGTACATATAGCTGCCCCGGGTCCCTTTCGGAACCCGGGGCTTGTCATTATTTCGTGGTAAGCCCTGTGTTGTTTCGGGGCTTCTTCTGCTGACTGAGCCACACGCTCATCACCAGGCTGTGGGGGAGGAGCTTTACCAGGAAGACCTGGAACTTGATGGGCAGGCCGTGGACGGAATAGTCCTTCCGGCTGTGGTACAGATCCTTCAGGCCCGTGCGCACCACGTCCTTTGCCTCGTACAGGTAGTTAAAATACTGCACCTCATTGCCGCCGTTGGTCTGGAAGGCGTGGTCGAAGAACTCGGTTTTCACCCAGCTGGGGTTCATGGCCATGACCCGGATGCCCCTGTCCCTCAGCTCCCGGTTCATGGCCCGGGAGTAGCTGAGCACAAAGGCCTTGGTTGCGGCGTAGGTGGTGATATAGGGCACCGGCTGGAAGGCGGACAGGCTGTCCAGCTCCAGAATGTGGCTGCCCGGGGCCATGTAGGGCACGGTCAGCCGGGTCATCATCAGCAGAGCCTTGCAGTTCAGGTCGATCATCCGGCATTCGTCTTCCGTGTCGATCCTGCTGTAGGTTCCGAACTTGCCAAAGCCGGCGGCGTTCACCAGCAGACGGACGTTTGGCTTCTGGTCTTCCAGCAGGGCCGCGTAGGTCGCAAAGCTCTCCTCCCGGCACAGATCCAGCACGATGGGCCGCACCGGCACGGCGGACACCCCCCGGAGCTTTTCCAGCTCCCCGCCCCGGCGGGCAATGGCCCAGATCTCATCCACCGCCACCGCTCCCGGCAACTGCAGAACAAATTCTTTCCCCATTCCGGAGCTGGCTCCGGTAACGATGGCAATGTTCACGGTATTTCCTCCCCTTTACAATTCATATACGCTCCGGAGCCAGGCAAGCTCCGCTTCCTTTTCGTTTTCCAGCCGCTCGTCGATGACCGCGCCCAGCACAATATCCAGGGCCTGGCCGATCTGCTTTCCCCGCAGGCCCAGGGCCAGAAGGTCGTTTCCATTCACCGCCAGGTCCTTCACCGCCAGCACATCCTCCTCCGCCCGAATCTGCATCAGCAATGCCCGGATCTGGGGAAAGAAGTTGCGCCCTTCCTCCTCCCCGGTGCCCTTGCTGGTCATGTCCGCCTCCTGCAAATCCAGGAGCTTTTCCATCGCATCAAAGCCCAGCCGCCGGATCTGCCGCCGCAGCTGCTTCCGATCCGGGTCCAGGCGGAGCATATGGTTGGCAATCAGGGTCGGCACTGTCTGCACCATGGCACCGGGGGCTTTCAGCCGGAGCAGCACCTCCCGGGCCATCTTTGCTCCCGTGGGGGCGTGGCCATAGAAGTGGCCCCGGCCCGTTTCATCCCGGGTGAAGGTGGGAATTTTGCCGATATCATGCAGCAGCGCCGCCCAGCGAACCGTCAGATCCCGGCTCACCCCTGCGGTGACATGGGCCACATGGGTGTACAGATCGTAGGCGTGGTGGGGACTGTGCTGGTCAAAGCCGATCATAGGCGCCAGCTCCGGGATCGCCTGTGCCAGAATGGGGGCGAACCGCTGCAAATCCTCCAGCCCGGCGCAGGGCAGGAATCCGCACAGCTCGTCATACACCCGCTCCCTTGCCAGCCTGTCCATCAGGCTGCGCTGGGAAAACATGGCCCCGAGGGTCTTTTCCTCCGGCTCCAAGCCATAGGCGGCACAGAACCGGATGCCCCGGAGAATCCGCAGGGCATCCTCCCGGAACCGCTGTTCCGGCTCCCCCACCGCCCGGAGCGTCTTCGTCTCCAGGTCCGCCCGCCCGCCGAAGGGGTCACGCAGTCCACGGTTTGGAGACCAGGCCATGGCATTGACGGTAAAATCCCGCCGGGCCAGATCCTGGTCGATGGCTCCCACAAAGGACACCCAGTCGGGATGGCGGCTGTCGGCATAGGTTCCCTCCGTGCGGTAGGTGGTGATCTCTACCGTCTGGCCCTCCACCACCACCCCCACCGTGCCGTGCTTTTCCCCGGCAAGGATCAGCTGGTGACCGGCAAAAACAGCCCGGGTCTGCTCCGGCAGGGCCCGGGTGCAGACATCGTAGTCCTTGGGGGTACGGCCCAGGAGCGCATCCCGGACGCAGCCTCCCACCACCCAGGCTTCGCAGCCGCTGCGTTCCAGGGTGTTCAGGCAGTACAGGATGTTCTCAGGCAGCACCATTCCCGGTCTCTCCCTTCCGGGGTGTGTACAGCCTCACAAGAACCCACGCGATAAAGCCCAAATCCAGCAGAAGATAGCCGCTCAGCAGCTCCGCGGCACAGAAGAACAGGGCACACAGCCCGGTACCCAGCCAGAGCCTCCGGCGGGGCAGTCCCACCCCATCACAGGCACAGTACAGGGAAAACAGCGTCATTGCCCCCATTGCGGCCAGAGCCAGCAGAGAATCCATCATCTGCGGATTGCCGCTCCAGGGTCTGTAGTGGTCAATAATGTGGAACAGGCAGAACAGGCACACAAGAAGATCCGGGACAAATCCGGGTTTCCTTCCCGCCCCATAGCCGACACCCTGCACCGCCATGCCCACAGCAGCGGCACAGCCCAGCAGCCGCCAGGCAAGCGCCGTGTACCCGGGGGTCATGGGCGAAACAAAGGCGACGGTGACAGCCATGGCCGCCGCGCAGAAAATCGTTCCGGCAGCAGCTGCCATATCGGGAAGCCGGAAGGTGACATCCGCGCCCTTCACCACGTTCCAAATCAGATACACCATTACCAGCACCGTCAGCGCGCCCAGCACCCAGCCCAGGGGGGGTCCAGGCACCAGAAGGCCCCGGTCATCCACCGCAAAAGCATACAGCGCTTCCCGCACAGCCAGGGCAGCCGCGCCAGCCAGCAGCGCCGCCAGGGGAAGAAATTTCGTATTCCGGGATAATTTCATGGAAGAGGCTCCTTTATCATGTTCTGGACGTATTATACCAGTTGATTCCGCCAATTTCCACCCTTTTGCAAAAAAACTCTTTGTTTACAATTTGCCCTTGTTTCCCGGATAAAAACCGAGTATAATGAAAGCAATCGTCACGATTGGAGGACACGTATGCTGCTCAAGGGAATTACCGTTTCTTCCGCGCTGATATCTGCCATCCTGCTTGCCGCAGGCGTTCTGAGCCCCGTTCAGGCATTGCTCTGCTTTGCCGCCGGATTCCTGGGCCTTTTGCTGCTGGCTTTTGTCTTCCTGTGGTTCTGCTGTGCGCTGGTGGACATGGACAAGCCCCAGGAGCACGACAGCAAATTCTACCGCCGGATCATGTATCTGTACATTGAGGCTCTGGCAAGCCTGATGCAGGTACGCATCCACACCAAGGGGCTGGAAAACACCCCCACCCAGGGCCGCTTCGTGCTGGTGTGCAACCATCTGTCCATTGCCGACCCTGGCGTTATCCATCACTGCTTCCGCAAAAGCCAGCTGGCCTTTGTGACCAAGCAGGAGAACGCCAGCCTGTTCCTGATTAACAAGCTCCAGCACAAAACCATGTGCCAGAACATCAACCGGGAGAACAACCGGGAGGCGCTGAAAACCATCCTCCGGTGCATTCAGCTTCTGGAGGAGGATGAGGTCTCCGTGTGCATCTTCCCGGAGGGCTACTGCAGTGTGGACGGCAGACTTCATCCGTTCCGCCCCGGCGCTCTGAAGATCGCCCAGAAGGCCCAGGTGCCTGTGGTGGTCTGCACCATCCAGAACACCGCCCCCATCGTCCGCAACGGCCTGCGTCTGCGCCATACCGACGTGGAGCTGCATCTTGTGAAGGTGCTCTCTCCGGAGGAGCTGAAGGGCAAGACCACCGTCCAGCTCAGCGACGAGATTTACGAGCTGATGATTTCCGACCTGGGCGAGGATTTCCGCATACCCAGGGAGGAGTAACCATCCCTTCACCTGATCCGGCGAAAAAAGGAATTCCAATAAATACCAAAATTTGGAGGATTAACCATGAAGAACAGTGAAAAAACTCTGGATATGATCGTCAATCTCTGCAAGAACCGGGGCTATGTCTATCCCGGCTCCGAGATCTACGGCGGTCTGGCCAACTCCTGGGACTTTGGCCCCCTGGGTGTGGAGTTTAAGAACAACGTGAAAAAGGCGTGGCTCAAGAAGTTCGTCCAGGAGTCCGACTACAACGTGGGTCTGGACGCCGCCATTCTGATGAACCCCCAGACCTGGATCACCACCGGCCATGTGGGTTCCTTCTCTGATCCCCTGGTGGACTGCAAGGGCTGCGGCTCCCGGGAGCGGGCGGACAAGCTCATCGAGGCTTCCGAGTCCGGCAAGGGCGTCAACGTGGACGCCATGAGCTTTGACGAGATGGACGCCTTCATCGCCGAGCACGAGGATGTGGTCTGCCCCACCTGCGGCAAGCACCACTTCACTCCCATCCGGAAGTTTAACCTGATGTTCAAGACCCAGATCGGCGTCACCGAGGACACCGCCTCCACCTGCTATCTGCGGCCCGAGACCGCCCAGGGCATCTTCGTCAACTTCGCCAACATTCAGCGCACCACCCGCCGCAAGCTGCCCTTTGGCGTCTGCCAGGTGGGCAAGGCCTTCCGCAACGAGATCACCCCGGGCAACTTCACCTTCCGCACCCGGGAATTCGAGCAGATGGAGTGCGAGTTCTTCTGCCAGCCCGGCACCGATCTGGAGTGGTTCGCCTACTGGAAGGACTTCTGCAAGAACTGGCTGCTGTCCCTGGGCATCAAGGAGGAGTCCCTGCGTCTGCGGGATCACGAGCCTGCGGAGCTTGCCTTCTACTCCCGGGCTACCACCGACATCGAGTACCAGTTCCCCTTCGGTTCCGGCTGGGGCGAGCTGTGGGGCATTGCCGACCGCACCAACTACGACCTGGGCCGCCATCAGGAGGCCAGCGGCAAAAGCCTGGAATACTACGATCAGGAAAAGAATGAGCACTATATCCCCTACGTCATCGAGCCCAGCCTGGGCTGTGACCGTGTTGCTCTGGCCTTCCTGTGCGAGGCCTACGACGAGGAGCAGGTGGGCGTAGACAAGAAAGGCAACCCCGACATCCGCACGGTGCTCCACCTGCATCCGGCTCTGGCGCCCTTCAAGGCCGCTGTCCTGCCCCTTTCCAAGAAGCTCAGCCCCAAGGCTGAGGAGATCTACCGGGAGCTGCGCAAGGACTTCATGGTGGACTTTGACGATACCGGCTCCATCGGCAAGCGCTATCGCCGGGAGGACGAGATTGGCACGCCTCTGTGCATCACCGTGGACTTCCAGACCGTGGGCGACGACAACAGCCCCGCAGACAACTGCGTCACCGTCCGGGATCGGGACACCATGGAGCAGGTTCGCATTCCCATTGACCAGCTGAAGGCCTACATTGCCAAGCACTGCGAGTTCTGATTTTCCCAATAACCGCCGGTTTCCGGCGGTTATTTTTCTTTTTCTGCGCAAAGATCCTCCGTATGAACGCTTCATACGGAGGATCGGCTGCATTATGGACATTTCCCTGTTGAGAGGTCATTTCCGGGTGATTTTGATGGAGAAGGACACCCACTTGTCAAATTCCATGGACCGGGCACGGGCATCCAGCATGTCGGCTGCCTTGACCATCAGCTTGGCCCATTCCTCCGCCGTGCGTTTTCCGTGAACCTGGGTGACAAGATAGGGGCACTGATCCAGCTTCCGCCGGGAAAACCGCCTGGAGAAGGGCTTGAGGATACCCATCGCCAGGGCATAGGGTGCGCAGTTGAAGAAGTAGTCCGGGTCGTTATTCATCAGACGCCCGATCTCGGCATTGGACAGCCGCTTCAGATAGCGCCGGAAGCCCAGCACCAGAGAAGCATCGTACCGGCCAAGGTCGCTGCGCCGACCGCCATAGGCGGCAAAATAGCCCATAACCCACTGACCAACGCTGCAGCCCAGGGGAATCCACACCTGACCGCACAGAAGGCCCAGGGCGATCCAGACCAGGATCAATCCCAATCCAATGAACACCGGCTGCTTGCCCCGCAGATGGGTGCGGTAGGCAACGCTCTGAATGAGCCAGCCGGAGACTGCGCCGAAGGCGCCGAGGATGATTGCCATCAGGATCTGAAGCCACCGGATATTGGTCATATTCATGGCCACGCACACACCGCAGTAAATCTGCGACACGGCGGCCAGAGCGCGGAAGATTTTCACATTGCCGGAGTTGCCCTTGTACATGCTCCGCTCATTGGGGATGGTGGATGCCACCTTTTTGCACAGCTGGGCATAGGCAAGTCCCGTTCCGTCCACCACACGCCGCGCCCCGAACAGGGCCCCGAAAACCTTGTTTTCAAAGACGCTTCGCTCGTTGCCCATGTCCATCCGCTTGTGCAGCAGCACCCGCCCGTTTCCGTCCATATGGATCAGAAGATACCCCATCTGGGCCCAGGAGAATACCATCCCCGTCAGATCCCCGCCGGAAAGGGTCAGGCGGCAGCCAAGCTCTCCGGCGGTGATGCCGGGAGGCGGCGAAGCGGTTTTGGCCGGCAGCAGCGGCAGCGTAAACAGGAACAGGATCCAGTACACCAGCGCCAGCACGGCAAAGACGATCATCGGTGTCAGCTCGGGATTGCCCTCCCGGATGTAGGTGCTGACCCCGGGGAACATGGACTCCGGCACCATCAGGTACATGGTCACGCCTTCCCGGTCGTTCATAGGCACCTTGCTGGAGCCGATGATCTGGCTGCCCACCACTTCCCAGTGCAGATCCGCCTCAATGCTGCTCTGGCGGTAGATACTGGTAAAATTGGGCTGGGACAGCTTTTCGCCGTTGGGCATGGTCACAGTGAAGCCCAGGCTCTCCACAGGGTAGCGGAAGCCGCTGAGCAGGGGAAGCTCCAGCTGGAGCTTCCGCTCGTCACCCACCTTCACCACATGAACCGCGTCAGGAATGGTGTATTCCAGGCGGATGGTGGCTGCGCCGGTATAGCCCCGGGTGATCTTGCTGATGTCCACATTTGTGGCTGAGGCGGTCCGGTTGACGGCCACAGAGGAACCGTTCATGGTAATGTTCTTGGCATTGGCTGGGATGGGAAAATAGAAGTCCTCATAGGCCGCTTCCAGGCGGAGCAGCACATTGGAGGAGACAATGCAGTCGCCGTCGGTATTCAGAGTACACAGAAGATCCACCCGGGTAGCCGCGCTCTCGGCGTAGGCATTCATGCCCAGTATTCCTGCCAGCAGCAGGCACATGGTCACCAGCGCAGCAAACAGCCGTTTCAAGCAGATTCCTCCTTCCCCATAGCCAATTTATGTGTTTATTCTACCATGGAGCCGAAAAAAATGCAAGGCCGTGGCGTCTTTTTTCCGGTGCGTCGCAGGAGTGTCCGCCGCCGTCTGCTTGGATGCAGATGCGTTCATGCGCGGCTGTCGGCAAATTGAATGCACAAGCTCCTTTTTCGCACTGCTCCTCCTGCGTTTCGACAATCTTTTCCCGCAATCTGTGCTATGATGACGCCATGGGACGCAGACGGACGACAGCCGCCGTGGCATCGTCCTGAGCACGCTCACTCCCATTCTCCAGAATCTTCGCCGCCAGCTCCCCAGGCGGCGCATCCGGAGTCAAAGAAAGGTGGCGCAGGGCAGCCTCTCCGTCCACGCCATCGCTGAGCAGGATCAGCACCTCTCCCCGGCACAGGGACAGCTTTTCCACCGTTTCCCGGGCACCACTTACCGAAAGGCCCGGCGGTGGAGCAGCTGTCCCTATTTTCGTTACCGACTGCCGGGTGAGCACCCAGCTCGGGGCCGCGCCCCATTTGTACACCGCTGCCCCGCCGGTGTCCAGCCGCAGCTGCGCCAGATCCACCGTTACCGCTCCTGCGCTCCCCCGCAGGGCCAGCAGATCGTTCAGCGTCCGCAGACTGTACTCCGCCGGAAAGCCCGCCGTCAGAAGGCTGCGCAGAAATTTGCAGGCGTCCCGGCTTTCCTGGGCGGCTCCGGGACCTGTCCCCATTCCGTCACACAGCAGCACATAATAGGTCTCATCCGGCCCGGCAAAGGCCACACACCGATCGCCGTTCACCGCCTCCTTCTGCCTGGACCGGGCCGACACCTCCGCCCTGTAGCGGATTTCCAGTGCCTCCCCCCGTCGGGGAAGACGGTCCGACAAAGAGCGAAGATAGTCACTCAGCACCGCGTACTGCCGGGCCAGCGCCTGGCGGTATTCCCCCTGCCGGTGCCTGTCCGCCTGCATACTGCAAAGCTCCTCCCGGGCCCGCCGAAGCTCCGGCACCAGCCGCCCCTGCTTGCGGCAGTCCGCTGCCAGCGGCTCCATAAGCCACTGCCGGGACAGCTGGGCCTTGCAGCTCCGGCGGGCGGAGCAGCTGTCGCAGGCCCGCTGGCGCACCTTATCCAGCAGTGCATCCTGGTCAATGGGCGGCGGTTCCATTTCCAGGATCAGTCCCTGGGCTGCGCGCATCACCTCCGCTCCCAGCTCCAGCCGTACCTGGGCCGTTCCAGTCTCCCCCCGCCGGTGTGTCAGCTGGGGCCGGGGCGGCAGCAGCGTTCCGATGGCCCCTCCCGCCAGCAGCGCAGGCAGGGGCAGCAGCTCCACCGTCCCGCAGGCCGCCATGGTCAGCATATAGGACACCGCCGGGGCTGTACCCCGCTGCCACTTCTTATCGAAGGGGATCAGCCGCACGAAATAGGCCATGCACTGGGCCGCCGCCATGGGTACCCGGGTCACCTGGGCCAGGTCCAGAGCCAAACCGGTGAGCACTGCTGCCGGAAAAGCGCCGCCGACCCCCATGGCGCCCGCCAGCACGAACCCCAGTCCCAGCCACGGAACCGGAGCCACCTGGGCCAGCGCCAGTGCCCCCAGGGCGATGGCCAGCCAGTCGGTGATGGCATCCCGGCACAGGGCCGCCTTTGTAAACACCGCCGCTGAAAACAGGGTCATACCCACCCGCAGCAGCCAGATGGGCATGGGGGTCCGGTCGCCCAGAAAAAAACGCCACGTAAGGCCCGCCACCGCCACCAGAAAGGAGGCAATGGCCGGGATCATCAGGGGCTGATCCCGGCGGATCTCCCGGTTTCCCACCAGCACCGCAAGGGTTCCACCCACGGCCGCCCAGACAATTCCCTGGCACCCCGCTGCTCCCCAGAATACAGGGTAGCCAATCATGGCTCCCAGGGTCATCAGCACCGCCCGCCACCCGCTGAGGGCACAGATCACGCCCATAGCCAGGGGCAGGGGGCTTGCCCCCAGGCTGGCCGCACTGAGCAGGAACCCGCTCCCCAGGTACAGTCCGGCGCTTCCCACCCGCTGAACACCCGGTTCCAGGGCAAGCCGCTGAAGCTCCCGCTTTCCCCGGCGTAAGTAGGTTTCCACCATCATTGTTCACCACTGCCTTTCCTTCGTATTAAGTGTAGAGCCATCCTATCACGTCCCGGAAAAATAGTCTGTCGGATTGCAGATGGCGTGAAAGTTTCTTGCGTTCCCATCATAGAGTGTGTATAATACACGCAGACACCACCCAAAGGAAGGACAGATCAATGGGAAGAGAGTTTGAGCTGAAATATCGGGCGGATTCGGATACGCTGGATCAGATCTCCAGCCGCTTCGGCCCGTTTGACACCATCTCCATGGAGACGGACTACTATGACAGCCCGGAGGGCGCACTGCGTGCCCGGCACTGGATGCTCCGCAAGCGCCTGGAGAACGGCGCAGCGGTGTGTACCCTGAAAACCCCGCTGCCCGGCGGCAGCCGGGGGGAATGGGAGGTTTCCGCCCCCTCCATAGAGGAGGCCCTTCCTCTGCTTCTGGCGGCAGGCTGTCCGGGGGAGCTGGAAGACCTCGCCCGCCCCGGTCTGCTGCTGTGGTGCGGCGCCCGGTTTACACGGCTTGCCAGGAAGGTATCCTGCGCAGACTCCGTCCTGGAGCTTGCCCTGGATCAGGGCGTTTTCCTGGGCGGCGGACAGGAGCAGCCCTTCGCCGAGCTGGAGGTAGAGCTCAAGGAGGGCACGGAAGCGGATTGCCGGACCTTTGCCCAGACCCTGGCCGGGGCGTACGGACTGGTTCCGGAGGAAAAAGGAAAAGCCCAGCGGGCTTTCGCCCTGGCTGAGCAAAGACAGGAGAGACTATGAGCTTTGAAAAATTGTTTGCCCGGTATAACCGGCTGGTGCTGTTTGACACGGAGACCACCGGCTTAAGCTGCAGCCGGGATGAGATCATTGAGTTTGCCGCCGTGGTGGTGGAGCCCCAGGCGGGGGTTGTGCAGGAATATGACGAGCTTATTTCCCTGTCTCCCGGAGGCTTTGTGCCGCCGAAGATTCAGGCGCTCACCGGCATTTCCACCCAGGACATCCGGGAGCGGGGCATCAGCAAGGAGCGGGTCTGCCGGGATATCGCCGAGATGATCCGGGGAAAGACCCTTTTGCTTGCCTACAACGCCCACTTCGACCTGAGCTTTCTTTTCTATCTGCTGCTGCGCAGCGGCGATCCGGACATTCTCCGGGGCAAAGACAAGCTGGACCTTCTCACCGTCTACCGGGACCGGCGGAGCTATCCCCACCGGCTGTGCAGCGCCATCGAGGCCTATGGTCTCTCGGGCAAGGTGGTCAACTCCCACCGGGCCATTGACGACGTACTGGCCACCCTGGCTGTCATGGAGGAAATGGAAAAGGAGAAGGACGACCTGGAACGTTATGTAAACCTATTTGGCTACAATGCCCGCTTTGGCCTGGAGGGCCGGCCCATCTCCTCCGTTACATACAAGCCTCAGGGCTACGATCCCAAAAATGCGCTGTACGAGGCAGACTGACCCAGGCTTTCCAAAGCGACATATCCGCAGGAAAATGTTGGCTGTTTTCCCTTTCATCCGGAAATATTTTACAATTTCTACATAGACAAGGCAGTGTCTGTCTGCTATACTTTTTCCATGGAAATCCCCGGACTGCTGCCCAGGGAGAATAAAGGAGGAACTGCATTATGGATTTTCTCGATACCCTGAATCTGGTCGTAAAGAATATCGGCGACAAGGCCAATGACGCCCTGGAGCTGACCCGTCTCACCGGCAAGATTGCTGCCGAGCGTGCTGCTGCCGGAGAGGATCTGAAGAAGATCGGCGCTATGTACTACGAGGTCTACGCCGCCACCGGCGAGGCTGTCCCCGAGGTGCTGGAGCTGTGCCAGAGCGCCAAGGCCCACTATGATGCCGCCGCTGCCGCCCAGGCAGATATCGACCGCATCAAGGCTGCCAACGCGCCCGCTCCCGCTCAGGATGTCGCCTGCCCCGTCTGCGGCAAGGTCGTGCCCGCCGACGCCAACTACTGCCCCGTCTGCGGCGCCAGGATCTCCCACCCCGCAGAAGAAGCCCCCCAGCCTGCTGCTGAGGAGCCTGCCGAAGCGCCCGCCGAGGAGGTCGTTGCCGCCGAAGACCCCGCTCCCGCCGAGCCCCAAGCGGAGGACGCCGACTTTGCCCCCCAGGAATAACCCTGATGCACAATGCCCTCCGGTATCTCAATGGATACCGGAGGGCATATTGTGTTTTATGGTGCTGCCGGGATCAGACGGCGGTGCGCTCCTTGTTCAGTTTGTCAGCCTTGCAGAACAGGACATAGCCCACGCCCAGCAGGAGAATCAGGGAGGAGATGGCGATGTTCTCATTTTGCAATTTCATGCCGAAGATTACCACCTGGGTACCGGCGGTGAGCTGGCTGACCACGCTGATGAGCATCGTGCCCACAAAGGACGCGCCCTTGCCGCAGATGTCCATCAGGCCAAAGTATTCGCCGCTGCGGTCGGCGGGGATGATCTTGCCCATATAGCTCCGGCTCAGTGCCTGGATGCCGCCTTGGAACATACCCACCAGTACAGCCAGGACCCAGAACTGCCACTGATACATCAGGAAGACGCCGAAGCAGACGATGAGGATATAGGCCACAATGCTGACCTTGATCAGCAGTCCCGCGTCATACCGGGAAGAAAGCCGTCCAAAAAGAATAGAGCAGGGGAAGGCAACGAACTGGGTCAGAAGCAGTGCCAGCAGCAGGCCGGTGGTGTCCAGTCCCAGAGCAGCGCCGTAAGCCGTTGCCATATCGATGATGGTGTACACGCCGTCGATAAAGAAGAAGAAGGCCAGCAGATACAGGAAAATATGCTTTTCCTTCCGGGCATCCCGGAGGGTTCTGCCCAGCTGCCGGAAGGCATCCAGCACAGGGCCGGCTTCCTCCACGAAGGCCGTCTGGTGATAGCGCCTCACCAGGGGCAGGGTGCAGCCCAGCCACCAAAGGGCTGTGATCAGGAACGCGACGGTCATGGCGCTTCCCTGAGACATACCGAAGGCATCGTGACCCAGCACCAGCACCAGGCACACAATGAAGGGAATGACGGAGCCGATGTAGCCGAAAGCATAGCCCGAGGTAGACACCTTGTCCATCCGCTCCTCCGTGGTGATCTCCGGCAGCATGGCATCATAGAACACCAGGCTGGAGGAGAAGCCCACCCGGGCCACCACGAAGATCCCCAGGAAGACCAGCCAGTGGGAGGTCATACCCAGAGCCGCGCAGCCCAGCATTCCCAGGCAGGCACACAGCATGAAGAGGGGCTTTTTTCGCTTCTGGTCGGCAATGGCGCCGCAGATGGGGCCGATCAAAGCCACCAGCACCGTGGCCACGGAGTTGGCGTAGCCTAAATAGCTCAGATGCAAATCCTCGTTGACATTGGCCGCGGATGCCAGGGCGTTGAAGAAAAGGGGGATCAGGGTGGTAACCATCAGAATAAACGCAGAGTTGCCGATGTCATACAGAACCCAGCTGCGTTCCAGTGCCGTGAGCTTAAACTTTTCTTTCATTGTCTGTTTCTGCCTCCATTGCTATTCTCTTCCGCTGTTGAAGCTGGGAACAAAGTCCTCTCCCAGCACTTCCCCTTTTTTCATATGGTCCCGCAGCTGCTCCAGCAGCACCGGGTACAGCCGCAGGCTTCGGTTGAACCTGACCAGCAGCTCACTGACCATCCGGGTATACTCCGGCACCGGTTCCGTGGGGATGAACTGCTCGGCAAGGCTGGGCTTGATCCGCTTCAGAAGCTTCTCCCGCTTCTGACGGTTGCCTCCCGCCAGAAAGCCGTGGCTCAGGGCCATGCTCTTGACGGCATAACTGACGTTGGAGCCGGTGGCAGGAGGGTAGAACGCCGCCACGGTCATGCACTCTCCTCTTGTCAGGCGGATATACCGCTTCATGGAGTGGGCGGCGGGATTCACGATCCCATCCTTCTCCATCAGATAGCGGTCAAACTCCATTTCCAGCAGCACGTGTCCTGCCTGACCGGATTCTGCCATCCGGTTTACAAAGGGGTGCACCGTAGAGTCCAGGGTGTAGTGTGCCAGGAGGCCATACAGGTAGACCAAAGCCGCCTCCGAATCCGCCGCCTTACAGGCGTGGGTGAAGAACTGCCGGCCGGGCATGTTGTGATAGGAATACCCCAGCTGACGTATGGCGTTTTTCATCAAGGGATTGTAGAAGAAAAAGATATCCGGCCCCTGCAGTCCCATATCATAGACCCGGCGGAACCGCTGGACACACTGGCGCACATCCGCCGGAAGCTCCGGCAGCAGGAGTTTGCCGAAGCGGTAATGGGCATAAAAGGATGCCATCCGATCACCTCGCTTTATTGGGTCTATTCTACACCATCCGGGAAGAAAAAGCCAGAGGTTTTCGAAAATAATCTCCGGCAGTTCATGCGTATGTAAAATTTGGAAAAACCGTGGATTCCGCCGGAAAAATGTGATATACTTTTCCCGAAAGCATCTGAACCATGTAAGAAAAGGAGACATTTTGCCATGCCCACACGGAAGCTGTATTACGAGGACGCCCATCTGAAATGCTTCACCGCCCAGGTACTCTCCTGCACCCGGACGCAAAATGGCTGGGCAGTCACCCTGGATGCCACCGCTTTCTATCCCGAGGGCGGCGGACAGGCAGCGGACACCGGAACTCTGGGGGACGTCCGGGTGCTGGACACCCGGGAGCAGGGAGAAGAAATCGTGCACCTGTGCGACGGCCCGCTGACTGCCGGTGCCCAGGTGGAGGGCTGTATTGACTACGGCCTGCGCTTTGCCCGGATGCAGCAGCACAGCGGCGAGCACATTGTCTCCGGAATCCTTCACCGCCGCTACGGCTGCCACAACACCGGCTTTCACATGGGCGGCGACGGCATCGTTACCGTAGACTTTGACGTTCCCTTTCCCGAAAAAGACCTCCCCGCCATTGAAGCAGAGGCCAACGCCGCCGTATGGCAGGATCTGCCGGTTCGCTGCTGGTACCCCGGTGTGGAGGAGCTGCCCACCATTGCCTACCGCAGCAAAAAGGCCCTGCCCTGGCCGGTGCGGATCGTGGAGATTCCCGGCTTTGATCTGTGCGCCTGCTGCGGAACCCACGTCCGGCGTACCGGCGAAATCGGCCTCATCAAGCTCCTGGGGACGGTGAACTTCCGGGGCGGTACACGGATGGAGATGGCCTGCGGCCAGGCAGCCTTCCAGCTGCTCAGCCGTGCCTACGCCCAGAATATCCAGGTCAGCCAGGCCTTCTCCGCCAAGCCCATGCAGACCGGAGAGGCCGCCCGGCGGATGAACACCCTTCTTGCCCAGCAGAAGTACCGCTGCGGCCAGCTGGAGCGGAGAATCTTTGACAGCCTTGCCGCCGCTTATGCCGAGCAGGGAAATGTGGTCCACTTTGAAGAAGGGCTGGACGGTGCCGGCCTGCGGGAGCTTGCCGACCGGATCGCCGCTTCCTGCGGCGGCATGGCAGCAGTGTTCTCCGGCACGGATGATGCGGGCTACGCCTTCTGTCTGGCTTCCCGGAGGGAGGATCTGCGGCCTGTGTGTCAGGCGCTGACCGCCCGCTTCCCCGGCCGGGGCGGCGGCAAGCCCGGCTTCCAGCAGGGCAGAATCGCCGGCACAGAGGAACAGATCCGGGCGTATTTTCAGTCCTGACCGAAGAAGGAATCCTGTTTCCCTGCATTTTGTCAACCAAAAGGCTGCGCTTCGCTGCATACGCAAGGCCCAGCCTGCACCAGAAAAGAGGCTTAACAGATGGAAAAACGCACCTTCACCCCGGAGCAGCTGCACTATCTGCGGCTGCTGTCCAGTCAGTATCCCACGGTTCAGGCGGCCGGCGCAGAGATTATCCGGCTTCAGGCCATTCTGAATCTGCCCAAGGGCACCGAGCATTTTATGTCGGACATCCACGGCGAGCACGAGGCCTTCCTGCACATTCTCAACTCCGCCTCCGGCGAGGTGAAGGAGAAGCTGGAGGAGCTGTTCGGCAACACCATGACCCAGCGTGACCGGAACGATCTGGCCACCCTGATTTACTATCCCGCCGCCAAGCTGGCCCTGGTGGCTGACGAGAACGACAACCTGGAGGAGTGGTACCGGCTGACCATCCACCGGCTGGTGCTGCTGTGCCGCCACGTCTCCACCAAGTACACCCGGAGCAAGGTCCGCTCCTATATGCCCCAGGATTACGAGAGCATTCTCGACGAGCTGATCCATCTGGCAGAGGAGGGCGGCTCCCGCCGGGATCAGTACGAGAATATCATCAGCACCACCATCCGCATCGGTCAGGCGGCGGATGTCATTGCGGCTATGTGTCTCGTCATCAAGCGTCTGGTGGTGGACAAGCTGCACATCGTGGGGGATATCTTTGACCGCGGCCCCCGGGCGGACATCGTCATGGACTCCCTGCTGAACAGCGAAAACGTAGACATTCAGTGGGGCAACCACGATGTCCTGTGGATGGGCGCCGCCTCCGGCTCCCGGACACTGGTGGCCACCGTGCTCAGCAACTCCATCCGCTACAACAACCTGGATGTGATCGAGACCGGCTACGGCATCTCCCTGCGGCCTCTGAGTATTTTTGCCAATGAAGTGTATAAAGACTGCAACACCAGGCAGTTCAAGGTCAAGCTCACCGGAACCGACGCAGACCAGTACACCGAAAAGGACAAGCTGCTCTCTGCCCGGATGTACAAGGCCATTACCATTATCCTGTTCAAGCTGGAGGGGCAGAAGATTCTGCGCCATCCGGAATATGGGATGAACGACCGGCTGCTGCTGGACAAGGTGGACTACGAAAGCAAAACCGTCCGCATCGGAGACAAAACCTACCCTATGCTGGACTGCGATTTCCCCACCGTAGACCCCGCCGACCCCTACACCCTGACGGATGAGGAAAGCCATGTCATCGACCAGCTCACCGACTCCTTCCACCACAGCGAAAAGCTGCAAAAGCATATCCGGTTCCTCTACTCCAAGGGCGGCCTGTACAAGATCAGCAACGGTAACCTCCTGTTCCACGGCTGTATCCCCATGACCGACGACGGCAAGCTCATGTCCTTCACCATCGGCGGCAAGCCGCGCTCCGGCAGGGACTTTCTGGACTATGCCGAGAAAACCGCCCGGAAGGCCTACTACGACAAGCGCGGCAGCGACGAGCGTCAGATGGGCATGGATTTCCTCTGGTGGCTGTGGACGGGCCGGAACAGCCCCATCTTCGGCCGGGACCGGATGACCACCTTCGAGCGCCGCTTTATTGCCGACGAAAAAACCTGGGTCGAACCCAAAAATGCCTACTACACCTACTATCTGGACCCAAAATGCTGTGAAAAGCTCCTGGCGGAATTTGGTCTCACCGGCCCGCACTGCCACATCATCAACGGCCACGTACCGGTGAAGGTTCGCAAGGGGGAGAGCCCCATCAAGGGCGGCGGCAAGCTCATTGTCATTGACGGCGGCTTCAGCCGGGCCTACCAGCCCACCTCCGGCATTGCTGGCTACACCCTGATTTTCAACTCCCGCCACTTCCGTCTGGTGTCCCACCAGCCCTTCTCCGGGAAGTACAATGCCCTACACAACAATGACGACATTGAGAGCGAAAGCCAGATCTTCGAGACCCTGGAAACCCGGCTGCGCATCAGTCAGACCGACGAAGGGGCGCAGCTGCAGACCCGGATGGACGACCTGCTGCTCCTGCTGGAGGCCTACCGCACCGGCGCAGTGACCGAGAATCACAAGACCTGATGCACCACCTGCGAAAGGGGGTGTCGTTGTTTATCCAAGCATTACATCCAGAAGCATCATGGCAGCGAAGCCCGACACGATGCCCATGGTTGCAAAGTAGGGGTGTACATTCCGGCTGCGCTGGCACTCCGGGATCAGCTCGTGAACGGCAACCAGGATCATGGCCCCGGCGGCAAAGGCCAGGGCATAAGGCAGCACTGCCTCCATGCGCACCACCAGCGCTGCGCCCAGCACCCCCGCCACCGGCTCCACCATCCCCGAAGCCTGACCCAGCAGGAAGCTTCGCCGCCGGGAGCAGCCCTCCCGCCGCAGAGGCAGGGACACCGCAGCCCCCTCCGGGAAATTCTGCAATCCGATGCCCACAGCGATGGATACGGCCCCCATCAGTGTCTCCGCATCGCCGCCCCGGCCCAGGGCGCCAAAGGCCACACCCACCGCCATTCCCTCCGGGATGTTGTGGATGGTGATGGAAAGCACCAGCAGAATAATCCGGTTCAGCCGTTCGTTGGGCAGTCCTCCGGAGCTGTCTGCTCGCCGGGAGGCCCAGCACACAGCCTTGTCGGAGGCCCACATAAATACCGCTCCCAGAAGGAACCCCATCGTCACCACCAACCAGGCCGGAAGCGCCCCATTGGCCTCTGCCCGGTCAATGGCCGGTTGAAGCAGGGACCAGAAGCTTGCCGCAATCATCACCCCGGACGCGAAGCCCATCATGCCGTTCATGGCCTTTGGGTCGGGGGACTTGAAAAATACCACCGTGGCCGCTCCCAGCGCCGTGACCATCCAGGTACCCAGGGTCGCAAGCAAGGCCAGCAAGATAAATCGTTCCATAACGCACCTCCACAATCCAGTGTATGACGGCTGACAGGAGATGACACAATTCAAACGGCATGTTCCCACCCTGGAGGACGCGCCGGGCAAATGCTTGACGCGCATTCAAAAACAGTGTATCCTAAGTATAAATCCTATGGCACACTTCCGGTCAAGGGGGTATCGCATGAAAATCGGAATCGTCACCATTGTAGACCCAACGCCGAATTACGGCAATAAGCTTCAAAACTATGCGGTCGAACAGATTTTTGCCGGTATGGGCTGGCAGAGCGTCACACTTGCCCCCTGCCGTCAGAACAGAACCATTCCGCTGGCTTTGAAATATGCAGCCAGATGGTGTCTTGGCGTTGTAGGCGTTCACAGCTTCTCTCCTGAGATACGTGCCCTGTATCGGAGAATTTTCGCCTTCCGCCGGTTTGATCAGACCCATCTGCATATTCGGGAGGATCTTTGCCGCGGCACTGTTCGCCCCGAGCAATATGACTATTTCTCCATCGGAAGCGATCAGGTCTGGAATCCGGAGCAGTTCTGGGACGGCAGGGAGGATTTCTATCTGCTCCGCTTCGCAAAACCGGAACAGAAAATCTGCATCAGTCCCAGCTTTGGCGTGACCCAGCTGCCGGAAAACTGGAAGGAGCCCTTCCGTCAGGCACTGGCTTGCTTCCCCAGGCTTGCTGTGCGGGAGGCTTCCGGTGCGCAGATCATATATGATTTGCTGGGAATCCGCCCTCAGGTCCTGATCGACCCCACCCTGATGCTGGACGCGGAGGACTGGCGCAAAATCTCCAGGCCTCCCAGAACCGGCCGCCCGGAAAAGCCATATCTGCTTACCTGCTTCCTCGGTCAGGAATGCGCCGACGCTGTCTGCCGTGCAGAGGAGCTTTCCCGTGCTCTGGATCTGGAATGCCGCCATCTGCTGGACGACCGGGATCCAAGGCTGTCCGGCGCCGGACCGTCCGAATACCTGGATCTGATAGAGCATGCTCAGGCGGTAATCACCGACAGCTTTCACGCCTGCGTGTTCTCAATCATTTTCCGACGTCCCTTTGCCGTAACCGAACGAAGTGTCAATGGCCAGCCAGTGATGAGCGGGCGCATTCAGACACTGCTGGACAAGCTCCAAATATCCGACCGGCAGCTCTCCCGGCTAAGTGCACAGGAGCTGATGCACTGCGATTTTTCAAACGTGGACACATGCCTGGCAGCAGAGCGGGAAATCATGCGGCAGCACATTGCTGCCAGCTCCGGGATCGCTGCCGGCGGAGGTGAGAAAAAATGATCCGGATTCAAAGCAAGCGTCAATGCTGCGGGTGCACAGCCTGTATGCAGAGCTGTCCTGCCCGATGTATCCAAATGGTTACAGACCCGGAGGGCTTTCGGTATCCCCAGGCAGACGAAGCTTTGTGCCTGAACTGCGGTGTCTGTGAGCAGGTATGCCCAATTCTCACCCCTCCGCATGTCCAGGCCACGCCGCCGGACGCCTGGGGCGCTGCAGCAAGCAGTGATGCGCTGCGCCTGAAAAGCTCCTCCGGGGGTGTCTTTGGGGTGCTTGCCCGCCATATTCTGGAAAAGGGCGGCGTTGTATACGGTGCTGCCTTCGACGACCGGCATCGTCTGCGTCATATTGCCATCGAAGCCCCGGAGCAGCTGCATATGCTGATGGGAAGCAAGTACCTGCAAAGCGATATTGGTGATTGCTTCCCGCAGATCAAAGCCCACCTGCAGGAAGGAAGAACCGTTTTGTTCAGCGGAACGGCCTGTCAGGCCGCCGGACTCCGTAAATTTCTGGGCCAGGAGGATCCTGATCTGATTATTCTGGACGTGCTGTGCCATGGTGTACCCAGTCCGGAGGTTTGGAGCACCTATCTGTCCTACCGGGAATCCCAGGCTGAAAGCGCCGCCGAAACCGTCAGCTTCCGCAGCAAGAGAAACGGCTGGCGGAATTTCTCCCTGGAGCTTGGGTTTGCCAACGGCGAAACCTATTGTGAATCCATGCGCACCGATCTTTATATGCAGCTGTTTCTGGAAAACATCATTCTCCGCCCCTCCTGCCATGACTGCCGGTTCAAGGATCTGAACCGACCCAGCGATTTGACCATCGGGGATTTCTGGGGTGTCGAAAACGTTCTGCCGGAGCTGTCCGACGACAAGGGTATCTCCCTGGTCCTTGCCCACACACCGAAAGGCCGCGCCCTTCTGGAAGAAGTCGGCTGCCAGCTCCGCCGGATCCCCACCGATGCGCAGACGGCGCTGCCGCCCTGCGCAGACTCCCGGCGCAGTGTTCCAATGCATCCCGGGCGGGGCTCCTTCTTCCGGGCTTTCGCCAAAGGCGCGCCTGTTTCCCAGTGGGCTTCCTTCCTGAAACCATCCCTCCTGCTCCGGATCAGGGGCAAGCTTCTCCGGCTGCTCCGCCGGTAATATCCTTCGGAAGGCAAAAATCCGCCGCTCCAAATTGGAGCGGCGGACATTTTTCCTGTTACGTAATAATTACAGCAGGTTGGAGAAGTACTTGATGGTGCGAACCATCTGGCTGGTGTAGGAGTTCTCGTTGTCGTACCAGCTGACGACCTGAACCTGCGTGCAGCCGTTGCCCAGATCCATGACCATGGTCTGCGTGGCATCGAACAGAGAGCCGAAACGCATGCCGATGATGTCGGAGGAGACGATCTCGTCCTCATTGTAGCCGAAGGACTCGGTGGCAGCAGCCTTCATGGCAGCGTTGATCTCGGCGACGGTGACGTTGCCTTCCACAACAGCGTTCAGCATGGTGGTGGAACCGGTGGGGGTGGGAACACGCTGAGCAGCGCCGATCAGCTTGCCGTTCAGCTCGGGGATGACCAGGCCGATGGCCTTGGCAGCGCCGGTGGAGTTGGGAACGATGTTCACGGCGCCGGCACGGCTGCGGCGCAGGTCGCCCTTACGCTGGGGGCCGTCCAGGATCATCTGGTCGCCGGTGTAGGCGTGAATGGTGCACATAATGCCGGACTCGATGGTGGCCAGGTCGTTCAGAGCCTTCGCCATGGGAGCCAGGCAGTTGGTGGTGCAGGAAGCGGCGGAGATGATGTTGTCTTCCTTGGTCAGGGTCTCATGGTTGACGTTGTAAACGATGGTGGGCAGGTCATTGCCGGCAGGAGCGGAGATAACGACCTTCTTGGCGCCGGCATCGATGTGGGCCTGAGCCTTGGCCTTGGAGGTGTAGAAACCGGTGCACTCCAGGACGACATCCACACCCAGCTCGCCCCAGGGCAGCTCGGCGGCGTTGGCCTTGGCATAGATGGTAATCTTCTTGCCGTCGACGGTGATGAAATCCTCGCCGGCCTCAACGGTGTGGCCCTGAGCAACGTAGTTGCCCTGAGTGGAGTCGTACTTCAGCAGGTGCGCCAGCATCTTGGGGGAGGTCAGGTCGTTGATGGCGACGACCTCGAAGCCCTCAGCACCAAACATCTGACGGAAGGCCAGACGGCCGATACGACCAAAACCGTTAATTGCAACTTTAACAGACATGGGTAATTCCTCCATTTTTATTGCCGCTCTTGCGGCATATTCTTACTCGAAGCATACGGTATTCGATAACTCCGTACGGATACAATTATACAATACGCTCCTATGGATGTAAAGTGTTTTTTTTGAAAAAATCCCGGGCATTTTTCCCAATTTTCGGTGCAATATGCTCAAGGAACCTTATTCGTAGACTACCTCAGACTCGGGGGTGCAGATAGCGATATAGGTATTGCCCCGGCCCAGCTCCAGAAGCGCACCGTCCATGGTCAGGAAGCGGAAGGGGGAATCCTCACTGTCACACTCCCACTTGATGGGAATGATCTTTCCGCCGCAGGCAAAATACCCTTCGCCGCCAGCCTCAAAATCCGCCACGTGGTAGATGCCATTGGTGGTGATGTTGGCATGCATGATGATGACATTCTGGAATGCCTCAGTCTCACCGGTGATCTGATCGACCATCATCTGCTCATACTGATAGTACACATACTTGCCAAGCTCTGCGTCATATTTCATGGTTGTGGGTTTTTTGGACTTTCCATAGGTGATGGTAACGGTGATGCTTTCGGCACTCTCACCATCGGCAGGCGTGCCGTCATCGGTAAACCGCAGACCGTAGTCCACCTCTGGCATACCGCTGACCTGAACCCCCTGGGCCTCGGCATAGGCCTTGATGCCCGCGCCGATGCCAAAGAGGTTGTGTTCGCCGTACTTGTACTGTGTGTCACGGTAGGCAGTACCCTGAGCCAGAGGATCGGCCCCACGCATGAGGGAGTCAATGTTGTAGTGGGCCAGGCCCCGGTTGGTGGCATCCGTCAGGCACTGCTCAGAGCCGCCGGCGTGGGACAAAATGGCGTTATAATGCTGGCAGATGCTGTTGAACATCAGCCGGGTGGAACGAGTGGAGCCAATGGCCGCCACATCCTCAATATTGGTGTACAGGGCCAGACAGCGGATGATGGAGCCGTTGACAAACATCTCCATGAGAATATCCGCCTGATTGACACCCACGTGGGGAATGGCATCCCGGATGTTGCTGATGGTGTTGGCAAAGATGCGGCCGTCAAAGGGAGCATCCAGGATCTCACCGTTGAGGGGGTTGAAGGGGGGCTCTGCAGGCTCCGTGGTGGGCACGGTGGTGGGTTCCGTGGCAGGCATGGCCGTGGTCTCAGCGGCCGCGTCAGGGGACTGAGCAGAGTCAGACGATCCCTGGGCGCCGGACTGAACGGCAGCCGCATCCCTGGAAGGACGCTGGTTGGCCCGCTCCACAATGGAGCAGCCGGACAGCAGCAGCGCCGCCAGCAGAGTAAGTGCGATGATTCGTTTCATTTTTACCTATCCTTTCCAAAATGGAGATTACTCCACATTTTCAATGAGGATGTCCTTCATTGTTTTCTCCAGCGTGTAGTAGAACACATTGTCCCGGGCGGGGTTCAGGTCGGGGCAGATGCCGCGCTGGGCATACACCGCATAATACCCGAACATCAAAGGGATAATCCGCCCATCCTCCGCCAGCTTCTGGTAGAGGTTATAGAAGTTGCCGTTGTTTTCCAGGGCGTTGGTGGTCATGCTGAGCAGCGTCTCGTTGGCAATGCCGCCGTAGCTCAGCTCGCCGTACACCCGGAAAAACTCCGTCAGATCCATGGTGGCAGAGAGCCGGGTCATACCCAGATAGATGTCAAAGTTCTGGGCAATGAGCACGTTTTTGAACACGGAGCCGCTGTACTCCTTGGTCTTGCAGGGCAGGCCCAGCTCCGTCAGGTTCTTGGCGATATCCCGGGCAATCTTCACCCGGGCGGAGTCGTCGGAGTTCACCGCCAGCTCCAGAGTTTTCTTCACATTGTCCTTGGTGGGAATGGTGTAGGAGCCCATGTGGCTGACAAATGTCATGGGGTCATATTCATATTTGCTGGCCAGTGTCTTGCTGTAGAAGACCTCACTGGGAGAGCAGGGGATGGTGACGGTATTGACTCTTCCCTTATAGGCGTGCTGGGCCAGGGATTCCCGGTCCAGACCGTAGGTCAGGAAGGTTCGGATACCGCCGTTTTTCTCAAAAAAATCACTCCACTGGACGTTGCAGCCGATGTAGAGCATGTAGCCGCTTTCGATCTGCCACAGCTCGTAGTCGCAGCGGTACTCGGCGAAGGAGTCGCTCATGGGATTGGTGCACACCACACTCACATCCCCGAACTGGAACTGGTCCCGGACATCACCGGCGGAGGTGACCTCCACCAGGGAGATGGACTCGTCCGTGGCGGGGACCTTTGTTTCGCCGCACCACCAGCTGTGATCCCGCTGCAGGTGGGCACCGCTGGCGGTGCGCATAAACACATAGGGCCCGGTGCCCACAGGCAGCTCCGCCTCCACCTCGCTGGCCTTGACGATGGGCACATCCAGAAGCAAGGGCAGATTCTGATACCGGGTGTCCAGGCCAAAGATGACGCCGGTGCCGTCCTCGGTCAGCGACAGGTTGAACACATGGTAGAACCGGTTTTTGTAGTAGTCGTTTTTCTTGGCCTGCTGGTAGGTGGCCAGCACATCCTCCGCCGTCACCCGGGTTCCGTCGGAGAACCGGGCGTTTTCATCCACATAGAAGATCCAGGTCCGGTAGTCCTGGGAAATCTTGTAGGCACCGCAGAGAATGGGGGTGGCGTTCTTCTGGTTGTCCACGGCAAACAGGGGCTGATACATCAGGCTCATCAGCACCCGGTTGGTGTAGTCACTGCCAAAGAGGGGATTCAGGGAGCGATCCGGGTAGTAGGCCAGGGTCAGCTCCTGGGTGTTCTCCTTCTCGGGCTCAATGTCCTCCGGCTCCTGGCCCTCCATCAGGATGGCGTTGCCGGTGGCAACATACCCGGAATTGTCGATGCTGTTGCCGCAGCCAAGCAGTGGCAGCAGCAGGCTCACCAGCAGAAGCAGTGCAATCCTTCGTTTCATCGGCAGACCCCCCTGCACATGATGACGGCGCCCTGGGAGCCCCGCTCACCGGCGGTTGCCCGGTGGGACCAGAAGCGGTCCGTGCTGCAGCAGGTGCAGTCCGTGCTGACCTCGATCCGGGTCACGCCCCGGCGGCGCAGGGCCATGGCGTTGATGGCCTTGAGATCCGGGAAGAATTTGTCTCCCCGGGTCTGGATGTACATTTCTGCGTCCCGGCCAAAGGCTGCGCACAGCGCCTCCGGCACATCGGCGTTGGTTTCAAAGTGGCAGGGGCCGATGTTGGGGCCCACAGCCGCCCGGATGTCCTCCGGCCGGGCGCCGAAGTGCTCCTGCATCGCCTGGACGGTCTTTCCGGCGATGTCCTGGGCTGTGCCCCGCCAGCCTGCGTGGGCCGCTCCCACGGCGCCGGTGACCGGGTCCCACAGAAGCAAAGGGGTGCAGTCGGCAGTGAAGACCATCAGGCTCACGCCGGGGGTATTGGTCACCAGGGCGTCGCACTCCGGGTAGTCCCGGTGGCACAGCCCCCGGCAGTCATCCATCGTTACCGCCCGGACAATGTCCGAGTGGGTCTGCCGGGTGAGCACCAGCTTTTCCGGGGCAAAGCCCAGGTTAGACGCCAGCAGCCTTATGTTTGTTTCCACGTTTTCCATGGTGTCCCCCCGGCCGAAGGCCAGGTTCAATGAAGCCTGGGTTCCGGTGCTGACACCCCCCAGCCGGGTGGTGAAGCAGTGGGGAACCGCAATGGCTTGGGCGGTGAGATATTCCAGAGTTCCTTGTTTTTGGGTGATAATTGCCATATTGTTTCTCCAAAGGAAATGGGGCTTAGCTGTTCATTTCCGAGTCAATATCCTTGCGCATACAGCACTTTTTGTACTTCTTGCCGCTGCCGCAGGGACAGGGGTCGTTGGGCCCGATCTTCTTGGTCTTGCGGACAGGGGCGGGCTTGACGCTGCCCTTTTCGGAAGCGGTGGAGGTTTCCTTTGCCACCTTTTCCCGCTTGACCTCCTGATTGGTGCGGATCTGCACCAGGAACATCCGCCGGATGGTCTCCTCCCGGATGGCCTGGATCATGGCCTCGAACATCTGGAAGCCCTCCTCCTTGTAGGCCACCACCGGGTCATGCTGGCCGTAGGCCCGCAGGCCGATGCCCTGCTTCAGGTCGTCCATGGCATCGATGTTGTCCATCCAGTATTCGTCCACCACCCGGAGCATGACCACCCGCTCCAGCTCCCGCATGATCTGGGGGGTATAGGCCCGCTCCTTGGCCTCGTAGGTGTTTTTGCAGATGGCGTAGATCTCGTCGGCCACCTCCTGAGCACCCTTGCCCAGCAGCTGGTTTTCCCGGGCGGCCAGCGTGCCCCGGGCGAAGTAGATGCCCTCCATAACGGCAGCCAGGCGGTGCAGCTCGCTCTGTCCGGCCACGCCGCCGTTTGCGCTGAGGGCGTCCGCCACATCGGAGTCCACCAGAGCCCTGAGCATGGTCATCATATTCTCCCGCAGATCCTCGCCGTCCAGCACCTTCTGCCGCTGGGCGTAGATGACCTCCCGCTGGGTGTTCATCACGTTGTCGTACTCGAGAACGCTCTTTCTGGCCCGGAAATTCCGGGATTCCACGTTCTTCTGGGCATTTTCCACGGCGTTGCTGAGAATCTTGGCGTCAATAGGGGTATCCTCGTCCAGGCCCAGGGTATCCATCATGCCCATCACCCGGTCCGTGGCGAACAGGCGCATCAGGTCATCCTCCAGGCTCAGGTAGAACCGGCTCTCGCCGGGATCGCCCTGACGGCCGGAACGGCCCCGGAGCTGGTTGTCGATCCGCCGGGACTCGTGACGCTCGGTGCCGATGATGAACAGGCCGCCGGCCTGGCGGACCTTCTCCGCCTCGTCGGCAATGGAGGCTTTGTACTTGGCCAGGAGCTCCTCGTACTTCGCCCGCACCTTCAGAACCTCCGGGTCGGAGGTCTCTGCGTAGGAGTCGGCCTCCCGGAGCAGCTCCTCCGGCAGCTCCATCCGGGCAAGCTCCGCCTTGGCCAGGAAGTCCGCGTTGCCGCCCAGCATGATGTCCGTACCACGGCCTGCCATGTTGGTGGCGATGGTCACAGCGCCGTACTTACCGGCCTGGGCCACAATCTGGGCCTCCTGCTCATGGTGCTTGGCGTTCAGAACGTTGTGGGGCACGCCCTCACGCCTGAGCATTTTGCTGAGAACCTCGCTCTTTTCAATGGAGATGGTACCCACCAGCACCGGCTGGCCCTTGGCATGGCAGGCCTTGACCTGCTCCACAATGGCCCGGTATTTGCCGTTTACATTCTTATACACCACATCGGAGTGATCGATGCGAATCACCGGGCGGTTGGTGGGAATCTCCACCACGTCCAGGTTGTAGATGGTCTCAAATTCCTCCGCCTCGGTCAGCGCCGTACCGGTCATGCCGGAAAGCTTTCTGTACAGCCGGAAGAAATTCTGGAAGGTGATGGTGGCCAGGGTCTTGCTTTCGCTGGCGACGGTGACGCCCTCCTTGGCCTCAATGGCCTGGTGCAGGCCCTCATTGTACCGGCGGCCGTACATAAGCCGTCCGGTGAACTCGTCCACGATGATGATCTGTCCGTCCTTCACCACATAGTCGATGTCCTTTTTCATCAGGCCCCGGGCCTTCATGGCCTGGTTGATGTGGTGGCTCAGGGTGGTGTTCTCTGCATCCGCCAGGTTCTCCACGCCGAAGAACCGCTCCGCCTTGGCAATGCCCTCGGCGGTCAGGGAGACGGTGCGGGACTTCTCATCCACAAAGTAGTCGCAGTCGTAGTTATCCTGCACCTCTTTTTCATCGGTCTTGGCAAAGACCTGGCGACGCAGGGTGGAGACGAACCGGTCCGCCATCTCGTACAGCTGGGAGGAATCCTCCCCCTTGCCGGAGATAATCAGAGGGGTACGGGCCTCGTCGATGAGAATGGAGTCCACCTCGTCCACGATGGCAAAGGCGTGGCCCCGCTGCACCAGCTC
>CALYRG010000003.1 GCA_945482615.1 uncultured Clostridia bacterium
TCCATTGAAAGTAAGCTCCCTCTGCTTGCGCTGATGCTGCTGCTCAACGGTATTTTTCTGTACATCCCCCAGTTCCTTCCCACCAGCAACCGGGATTCCCGGACGCTGTCCAGGGTGGAGGGACTGCTCATGGGCATCGGCGGGGGTCTTTCGGCGATTCCCGGTTTTTCCGCTATGGGCCTTTCCAACGCCATCGGATCGGTGTGCGGCGTGGAGCGGGGCTTTGCCCTGAATATGACCCTGCTCATGAACATGTACCTGAACGTAGGGCTTATTGTTCACGACATCATCGCTCTGGCAGAAGTCGGCCTGAAGGGTACGTCCTTTGCAGTGATTCTGCGGTGCTTTTGTGCGGGACTGGCGGCTTTTGGGGCGGCATTCCTTTCCATCCGGCTTGTGCGCAGACTGTTCCAGGAGCATGACTATACCGGATTCAGCTTTTACTGTATTGGGCTTGCCCTGTTTATCTTTATTTTGAACCTACTGGCTTAGGAGGATCCATATGGCCCAGAAGAAATCTTCCAGCAGAGCGGAGAGAGTGGTTTCCGAAACCAAGCGGAAAACCCCCGCTTCCGCCGCCGGAAGTTCCAGGAAACAGAAAAAGCCTGCCGCGGCCCCCAAAAAGGCCCCGGCAGCTTATACCGAATACGACAATCCCATCCCTTCCACCGCGATTACGGCAGTACTGAGCGTTCTGCTGCTTGTGCTGTTTGTCGTGATTCTGATCAATCCGGAAGGGGCGCTGCTCCGTGTGGTGCAGTCTGTCGTTCTTGGTCTCATCGGACGGGCAGGCTTCTATTTTTCCATCCCTGCGCTGCTGAGCATTTTTGTGATCAATACCTTTGGAAAGAAGACCTCTGCACGGATGCGTACCATCTGCCTGAGTGTGTTTGTCCTGCTGTGCGGTGCCGTGTATCATCTGGCGGTGCAGAGGAGTGATCTGTTCTGGAGCCTGGATCTGATCCCGTTGCTGTATTTGGGTGGTGCCAACGGCACCACCGGCGGTATTCTCTGCGGCGCCATTGCCATGGCTCTGTCCTGGGCCTGCGGCAAGACGCTGTCCTATGTGATTCTGATTGTTGTTGCCCTTCTGGTGCTGCTGGCAGCCATGCTGTTCACGCCTCCCAGTATCGCCCGGGCCATTGCCAATCGTCCCCGGGATGACTGGAAGGACGACGAGGATGACTATATTGAGCCTGCGGCCATTGTGGTCAATAAGATTGCCACCCACCAGATCGAGCAGAAGCGCAAGCGCCGGGAGCAGGCCAGACAAGCCCCTGCTCCGGCGGTCAATTCTCCGGCGCAGAGAGCGGCCGTTCCTGCTGCAAAGCCTGTACAGGTGGAATGCGAGCCTGAGATGCCTGTGAAGAAGCCGGCCCGGGAGACACCGGTGCAGCAGGAGCCTGTCCAGGATACGGTCAAGCAGGTTCCGGGGAAGGGCTCCGCGTTTATGAACCGAATCGATGTGGACATCAGCGCCCCTTTGGGGGGCACTGCAGCCTTTGTCCGGGAGGACACCCCCAGCGTGTTTGACGAGCCGGTGGAGCAGATCCGGCCCCGGAAGGAGCCAACCATCCCCTCCCGTATGCCGGAGCTGAAGCGGGACGAGCCCATTGCACCGGCCCCCATTCTGGAAGAAAAACCCAAGGCCCCGGTCCGGGAGGAATCTCAGCCAAAGGCCCCTGTGCAGGAGACACCTCCCAGGAAGGTCACGGCCAAGGACGCGGCCCAGTCCGCCCAGGAGGTGGCCAGCGAAATCCAGAAGAGTCAGGCGGCTTCCACCGGCGTTTACCGTTATCCGCCCATTGAGCTTTTGAAGCGGCCCACCCGAGGCAGCACCGATGGTACCGACGAGATGCGGGAAAACTCCCGCCGCCTCAATGAGACTCTGGCCAGCTTCCGCATCGACGCCCACATCATCAATGTTACCCGAGGCCCCAGCGTCACCCGGTACGAAGTGGAGCTGGACAAGGGTGTCCGGCTGAACAAGCTCACCGGATGTGCCGATGACATCGCCCTGTCTTTGGGCGCTTCCGGCGTCCGAATCGCGGCTGTACCCGGAAAGATCTCCGTGGTGGGTATTGAGGTGCCAAACCGCACAGTCACAACGGTTTCCCTGCGGGAGGTCATTGATTCCCCCGAATTCAGCAAGGCCAAATCCAAGTCCTCCTTTGCGGTGGGCAAGGATATCGGCGGCAGCTGCATCATCGGCAACATTGCCAAGATGCCCCATCTGCTCATTGCCGGTACTACAGGCTCCGGTAAATCCGTGTGTATGAACTCCATCATCATCAGTCTGCTTTACAAGGCCAGCCCCGAGGACGTGAAGCTCATCATGGTGGACCCCAAGATGGTGGAGCTGGGTATTTACAACGGAATTCCCCATTTGCTGATCCCTGTTGTCACCGACCCCAAGAAGGCAGCGGGCAGCCTGCAGTGGGCCGTTACGGAAATGCTTCGCCGCTATAAGCTGATGTCCGATGCCGGTGTCCGGGACTTGGAATCCTACAACTCTATCGTGGAGGCGGAGGAGGACGGGCAGCGGATGCCGCAGATCGTGGTCATCATCGACGAGCTGGCGGATATGATGATGGTCGCCGCCAAAGAGGTGGAGGACTCCATCTGCCGCATCGCTCAGATGGGCCGTGCCGCCGGTATGCATTTGATCATCGCCACCCAGCGCCCCTCTGCGGATGTCATCACCGGTCTGATGAAGGCCAATATCCCTTCCAGAATCGCCTTCTCCGTGGCCTCTGCCATGGAATCCCGGATCATTCTGGATACCATGGGTGCGGAAAAGCTGGTGGGCAAGGGCGATATGCTGTTTGCTCCCATCGGCAGCGGCAAGCCGCTCCGGGTACAGGGCTGCTTTGTCACCGATGCCGAGGTGGAGGCCGTGGCCTCCTTCGTCAAGGAGAATTCCGACGCAGAATATAACCAGCAGGTACTGGAGGAGATCGAGAAGAAGGCTGCCCAGGCCGGAAAGAAGACCGCCGGTGCTCCCGACCCGGAGCCTACCGACGAGGAGCTGGAGGGAGACGAGATGCTCCCTGCTGCGGTGGATGTGATTATGGAAACCGGTCAGGCGTCCGTGTCCATGCTCCAGCGGCGGCTGAAGCTTGGCTACGCCCGGGCTGCCCGCATTGTGGACGAGATGGAGGAAAAGGGCATCGTCGGCCCTTTCCAGGGCTCCAAGCCCCGTGCCATCCTCATTACAAAGGAAGAGTGGGCTCTGCGCAAAAGCGGCGGCCAGCAGATGTCCTTTGAGGATGTACAGGATATGGAATAAGAGAAAGGAAGGAAAAGATGCTGTTTTTGCAGTACCCACCATGCTCTACCTGCCAGAAAGCAAAAAAGTGGCTGGATGGCCATGGAGTCGGCTATACCGCCCGGCACATCAAGGAGGAGAATCCTACCTTTGAGGAGCTTTCTGCGTGGCTGCGAAGGAGCGGCCTGCCGGTAAATAAGTTCTTCAATACCAGCGGACTGCTCTATAAGTCTATGGGACTGAAGGACAGGCTCTCCACCATGACGGAAGAGCAGCAGCTGCGTCTGCTGGCAACCGACGGTATGCTGGTCAAGCGCCCTCTGGTGATTACGGACACCGCAGTTCTGGTTGGCTTCCGGGAAAAAGAATGGGAAGAAACGCTTTTGTAACAGACACCGCCCAACAGGTTCTGGCCTGTTGGGCGGTGTTTCATCTTATTTTTCAGCGGCGAGCGCCAGACACTTGTCCAGAATGATTCCGGCCACACACTCCTTGGACTGAAGGGGAAGCTCCAGAATTTCATCCTGGGTGATGAGGGTCATCACGTTGGTGTCCACACCAAAGCCCGCACCCTGGACCTTGAGGTTGTTGGCACAGATCATATCCACATTCTTTTTCGTGAGCTTCTTCCGGCTGTTTTCCAGCATGTTCTCCGTCTCCATGGAGAAGCCGCAGATCACCTGCCCCGGCACACGATGCGCTCCCAGATACGACAGGATATCCGTGGTGCGCTTGAGGGGGATGGAAAGCTCCGCATCCGATTTTTTTACCTTGTTGTCGGCAACGGTCTGGGGCGTGTAGTCCGCAACGGCGGCGGCCTTGAGGATGAAATCCGCATTCCCGGCTTCCGCAGCCACGGCATCAAACATATCCTGGGCGCTGAGTACCGGAATCACCCGGACAAAGGGGGGCATGGGGATGGACACAGGGCCGCAGACCAGCGTGACGTCAGCCCCCCGGAGCATCGCCACTCTTGCAATGGCGCAGCCCATCTTGCCGCTGGAGTGGTTGGTGATATAGCGCACCGGATCGATGGCCTCCTGGGTGGGCCCGGCGGTGACCAGCACCTTTTTCCCGGCGAGGTCATGGGGCAGGGCAATGGCACGAAGGACATGCTGCACCAGATCCTCCGGCTCCGGCAGCTTGCCCTTGCCCACCGCTCCGCAGGCCAGCCGCCCGGAGGCGGGCTCGATAACCTCCCAGCCGTATCGGCGAAGAAGAGTCAGATTGTCCTGGGTCACGGGATTATCGTACATGTTGGTGTTCATGGCGGGGGCAATGAGCTTGGGACAGCGGCAGGCCAATACGGTGGTGGTGAGCATATCATCTGCCAGTCCGTGGGCAAGCTTGGCACACACATTGGCAGTGGCCGGGGCAATGATCACAAGATCCGTTTTTTCCGCCAGAGAGATGTGCTGGACGCTGTGGACATAATTCCGGTCAAAGGTGTCCACGGACACCCGGTTCCCGGTGAGCTGCTCAAAGGTCATGGGTGCGATGAACTGCGTGGCGTTTTCGGTCATGACCACCTCCACCGAGGCGTGGAGCTTGACCAGAGCAGAGGCAAGACAGGCACTCTTATAGGCGGCGATTCCGCCGGTGATACCAAGCAGTATGGTCTTTCCTTTCAGCATGGAGATACCTCCCGATAATTTTTACTATGAAAGCTCCGCATTCATAGTAAAAAGGATTCAAATGCCAGCGCCTCGCCCCTTTACGGGGCAACCGGCGCTGATGCAAATAAAATCCCCATGCGCGAACTGCTATCATAGTTTGTGGCGCGATTGTATTGCATGAGGATTTTATTATATCCCACAAAAACAAAAGTGTAAAGACTTGTTTTTTCCCATCAGGCTGGTATAATAAGCGACGGGATCCAAGGATCCTGAAAATTTGCGCTGTATCCGCAGGAGCGGAACGGCAGCAGGAGGAATGTAAAATGAAGAAAACGAAGGTGAACACCCGGTATATGGCAACCCTTGCCATGTTCTGCGGTGTTCTGTTGGTCATGGGCATGACCGGACTGGGATTTATCCCCCTGCCTGTGATCAAAGCCACCACCATGCACATCCCGGTGATCCTGGGAGCGATTCTGCTGGGGCCGGGAGCGGGCGCCGTGTTGGGCGGCGTATTCGGCCTGTGCTCCATGTGGGCCAATACCACAGCCCCCGGCCTTCTGAGTTTTGCCTTCTCCCCGTTTATGACCACGGAGGGGCTCCCCGGCGCGTTCAAGAGCATCTGGATCGCCCTGGGCTGCCGGATTCTCCTGGGCGTGATTGCCGGCTGGCTGTGGAAGGGACTCCAGAAGATTATCCATAAGGATACCATTGCACTGCCGCTGACGGCAGCCATCGCCACCATCTGCCATACCATTCTGGTGATGGGCAGCATCTATGTGCTGCTGGCCAGCCAGTACGCCGCCGCCAAGAATGTGGCTATGAGCGCGGTGCTGGGTCTCGTGATGGGCACTGTGACCGGCTCCGGCATTCCGGAGGCAATCGTGGCTGCCATTCTGGTGACCGTCATCGGAAAGGCGCTGCTGAAGATTCAGGCGACCCTCAAAACCAAATAGGAGGAAGAACCATGCTGCTTGCCATTGACATTGGAAATACCAACATTGTACTGGGATGCTTTGAAAACGATAAGATCCGGTTCAAAGCCAGGATCGCAACGGACAAGATCAAGACCTCCGACCAGTACGGCGTAGAAATCAATACGATGCTGGAGACCTTTGGTGTCCACAAGGACCAGATTGATGACTGCATTATTTCGTCCGTTGTGCCGCCGGTATTCAACTCCGTATGCACCGGTGTGATCAAGGTCATCGGCAAGCAGCCCATGGTGGTGGGCCCGGGCCTGAAGACCGGCCTCAATATCCACATGGACGTTCCCAGCCAGGTGGGCGCCGACAGGATTGTCATTGCTGTTGCGGCACTGGCAGAGCACAGCGCCCCCCTGATCCTGATGGATATGGGAACTGCCACCACCATTGAGGTGGTGGAGCCGAACAATGTGTATGTAGGCGGCCTGATCTTCCCCGGTATGCGCCTGAGTCTGGATGCACTGACCAGCCATACTGCCCAGCTGCCCGGCATCAGTCTGGATCAGCCCAAGAGCGTCATCGGTAAAAATACGGTGGACTGTATGCGAAGCGGTATGATGTTCGGCACCGCTGCTATGCTGGATGGCCTCATTGACCGGATCGAGGAGGAGCTGGGCCACAGCGCAACCATCATCGCCACTGGCGGTATGGCGCAGTTCGTGCTCCCTCTGTGCAAGCACGAAATCCTTCTGGACAAGAACCTTCTGCTGAAGGGCCTGAATGTCCTGTACAAGAAGAACAAACGGTAGCACAATCTACAACGCAAAAGGTGCAGCTTCTTTCGAGGCTGCACCTTTTGCACTGCAATCTCATATGTAGATAATCAGAAGGCCCAGCATGCACCCGATGATGACAAAGAATGTAGGCAGCTTGCTGCGATACAGCAGAATGGCCTCGGGGATGATCTCACCGAACACCACGTACAGCATGGCGCCGCTGGCGAAGCCAAGGCTGATGGTCAAGCCCAGGGGGCCAACATCTCCAAGCCAGTAGCCCAGCAGCGCACCGAACATGGTGGGAACACCGCTGAGCGCCGTGACAGTGACGGCTTTGATCCGGCCCATGCCGCCGCTGATCAGAGGAACGGAGACAGCCATGCCTTCGGGAATGTTGTGAAGGCCGATAAGAACCGCCAGCAGCATGGCAGAGCTGATGGAGCTGTTCGCATGGCTGGCATAGGAGGCACCGATGGTCATGCCCTCCGGCACATTGTGCAGGGCAATGGCGGCTGCCATGACCACACCTGCAATGACCAGGGACAGATGGCTGCCGGCATCCTTCTGATGTTCCTCCAGATAGTTGCTGTGGATCAGCTCATTGAGCTGATCGGCAGTTTTGGGATGGGCTTCGTCTATGTGAGGGACCTTGGCATTGGCATCCTGGTCGATCATTGCGTTGAGAATGTAGATGACCGCCACACCCAGCAGAACGGATAAAATGACCGCACTCAGACCTGCGTTGGTAGCGATGGCCTCCGGAATCAGATCAAAGCAGACCACACTGAGCATAACACCGCCGGCAAAGCTCAGCAGCAGACTGACAGTGCTGTTGGAATCCTTTCGGAACATGGCGCCGACCAGGCCGCCCAGCCCGGTGCCGGCTACACCGGCAATTGCGGTGACAATAAGAAGTGTCTGAATTGGACCCATGGTAAATCCCCCTCTTGTGTTAGCTATAACAAACTTTTATCGTCCATACTATAGTACGCACCGTATACAATGTCAATGGGATAAAATGGTTTTCTCTGTTTGCGACAATGAATTGCATTTTACACCGTGTGCTATTGTGAATATGGAAAGCATAGTCTTGTCCGGGAGTGATGCAAATGAGGTGCGCATGGGAAGCTCTGCTGGGGATTCTGCCGCCCCAGCTTCGGAAAAACGTGGATGTGCAGGGCAGGGAGGAAGCCCAGGAGCTTCGTCTTCGGCTTGGACAGGCCCCTGAGCTTGTGATGGATGGGAAAAGCCTGCTTCTTCCCGGCAGCACCAGCCGGGAAGAACTGGACTACATCGTCAATGCAGCCAGCCGATATTCCCCTTGGGCGGCTGCCACGGCGGCACAGGGCTACCTTACCGCCCCCGGGGGGCATCGGATCGGTCTGTGCGGACAGGTCGTATGCCGGGACGGACAGGTGCAGGGAATCCGGGAGCTGACCTCCCTGTGCATCCGAATCGCCCGGGATTTTCCCGGAATTGCCCGGGAAGCCGGGATATTGCCAGGATCAGTGCTGATCCTGGGGGCACCGGGGTGGGGGAAGACCACCCTTCTGCGGGATGTCCTGCGGGAACGTTCCCGGCGGGAGGCGGTATGTGTGGTGGACGAGCGGGATGAGATATTTCCCCAAGGCCTTGACCGGGGAGCGCGGACGGATGTCCTGACAGGCTGCCCCAAGACACAGGGGATTTTGATGGCCCTGCGCACCATGAGCCCCAGGTGCATCGGCGTGGATGAGATTACCAGCCCGGAGGACTGCCGGGCTGTTCTGGAAGCTGCAAACTGTGGGGTTCACCTGGTGGCGACCATCCATGGGGAATCCCCGGAGAGGTTTCGCCGCCGGGCGGTGTACAGGGAGCTGTGCGGTGTGTTCGATCATCTGGTGGCTCTCCATCCGGACAAGTCCTGGAACAGGGAAAGGATGGCTCTATGATCAGATGGATCGGGGGACTGTTGGTGATTTTGGGCTGCGGCAGCTGCGGCATATCCATTGCCACGGAGTACCTGCGGGAGCAGCAGAGACTGGGAAGGCTTTATCGCGCACTGTGTATCATGGAGTGGGAGCTGAAATATCGGCTCACACCCCTGTCGGAGCTGTGCCGACTGGCAGCAAAGGAATCCGGAGGCTCGGTGGGAGCGGTGTTCCGCAGACTTGCCGGGGAGCTGGACGCCCAAACGGAGCCGGAGGTGGACGGCTGCATGCAGGCCGCTCTGGCAAAGGTGCCGGAGCTTTCCCCGACGCTTCGGAAAATTATGAAGCAGCTGGGAAGATCTCTGGGGCGGTTTGACCTGACCGGGCAGATTCAGGGACTGCAGGCGGTTCGGGAGGCGGTTCAAACCGCCCAGGATCGGCTGGATCGGGAACGAAGCTCCCGACTCAAATGCTATCGCACGCTGGGCTTCTGTACCGGCGCTGCTCTGGTGATTCTGTTTATTTGACTATGGAAATTGAACTGATCTTTAAAATTGCAGCGGTGGGCATTATCGTGTCCATCCTGACCCAGGTGCTGTCGCGCTCCGGAAGGGACGAGCAGGCGACGATGACCAGTCTTGCCGGTCTGGTGGTGGTTCTGATGCTGCTGGCACAGAAGATCGCGGAGCTGTTCGACCTGGTGAAGACCCTGTTTGAATTCTGATGGAAACGTTTTGGAAAGCGGTGGCGGCGGCCCTGATCGCCGCTGTACTTGGTCTGACGCTGGGAAAGAAGGATTTTTCCCTGGTGCTGTCCATGGCGGTCTGCTGTATGGCGGCGGCAGCCGCAGCAGTTTACATAGAGCCGGTTCTGAAGCTTCTGAAGGAACTGGAAGCCGTCTCAGGTCTGGATGGCGGCATGGTAACCATTCTCTTGAAATCGGCCGGCATTGGCCTGGTCACGACGCTTGCTTCCATGATCTGCCAGGATGCGGGGAACGCCTCACTGGCAAAAACCATGCACATGCTGGGCACCGGGGCCGTCCTGTATCTTTCTGTGCCGGTTTTCCGGGCAGTGCTGGAGCTGCTCCGGGATATTCTGGGGGGAATATGAAAAAGCTTCTGATTTTGCTGTTGCTGTGCCTTCCCCTGACGGTGCGGGCACAGGCGGCGGAATTCACAGCGCCTGGCGTACCGGAGGCAGGGGCGCAATATATGCCTCAGGAACAGGATTCCTTTGGAAGCGCTCTGCATAGTATGCTGCAGAAGGTGCTCCAGGAGCTGAGGCCCAATCTTCGGGAGGCGGCCCGATCCGCGCTGGGTGTGTTCGCGGGCGTTCTTGCGGTGTCCGTTCTGGGGCCTGTTCAGGAAAAGAACAACCTTGGAATGCGGATGGTCCTTACTCTTGCGGTGAGCGCTGCGCTGCTGGGAAACGCCCATGCCATGATCCGTCTGGGGACACGGACGATAGAGGAGATGTCCGATTATGGACGGCTTCTGCTTCCGGTGATGGCGGCGGCGCTTGCTGCCCAGGGCGGCCTGACAGCCTCTGCAGCACTGTACACCGGCACGGCCGTCTTTGACGCGGTGCTGAGCAGACTGATTTCTGCGCTGCTGTGCCCGATGGTGTATCTGTTCCTTGCCCTGGCTGTAGCCAACAGCGCCATTGGGGAAGGAATGCTGAAAAAGCTCCGGGATCTTCTGAAGACCTTCATAAGCTGGTGCCTGAAAACAATTCTGACCGTCTTTACGACCTACATGAGCATCACCGGAGTGGTCAGCGGAACCACCGATGCTGCCGTGCTGAAGGCCACCAAGGTGACGATTTCCACCATGGTTCCCATGGTGGGGAGCATTTTGTCCGACGCTTCGGAGGCGGTGCTGGTCAGCACCGGAGTGATGAAGAATGCGGCGGGAATATACGGTATTCTGGCCATGCTGGCGATCTTTCTGTCGCCATTTTTGCAGATCGGGGTTCAGTATCTTGTGCTCAAAGCCACGGCAGCGGTGTGCAGCGTATTTGCGCCCGCTTCGGCCGCCGAGCTGATCGAGGATTTCTCCACGGCTATGGGCATGCTGCTTGCCATGACAGGCGCTGCCTGCCTGCTGCTGCTGATCAGCACCGTATGCTTTATGAAAGGGGCCCAGGGATGACGGAGGTAAAGCAGTATGTTCTGTCCCTGGCGGCATCGGCGATGCTGTGCGGCGCGCTGATGAGCATCAGCCCGGAGGGAACTGCTCGTCAGCTTCTGAAGCTGTTGTCCGGTTTGCTTTTGACTATGTGCGTTCTGCGCCCGGTGATGGGAGTGGAGCTTCCCACCGAATTCCCTGTCCCGGAGCTTTCGGAAGCGGAGGCCGTGACCGCACAGGGAGAAAAAGCCGCCTATGAGGCCATCGCCGGTATCATAAAGCGGGAATCGGAAGCATATATCTTGGACAAAGCCGCTGAACTTGGAGCACAGGTGGAGGTGGAGATTCTTCTGGAGAAGGGAGAGCTGCCTGTGCCCTGCGCTGCCGTGATCCGGGGACAGGTGTCCCCCTACGCCAGGGGGCGGCTGGAGGAATACCTGTCATCGGAGCTGGGCATCACAAAGGAGCATCAGCAATGGATTGGATAAAGTTCAGGGATATGGTACGACGGTTCTGGAAGAAATATTGCGTGGTGGTGCTGGCAGTGGCCGCGGGACTGCTTCTGCTGAGCATGCCACAGGAGAAGGAGACTGCCCCGGAACCGGAGAAGGTGGTACAGACGGTTTCTGCCCCTGCTGACCTGGAAGCGGAGCTGGAACGGATTCTCAGTGCTGTAGCCGGTGCGGGACGGGTGTCCGTGCTTCTGACCGAGGTTGCCGGTGGTGAAACGGTGTATCAGACCCAGGGGGAGGATGAGGACACCGTACTCCTCACCGGCAGCACAAGAGGGGAAACGGCTCTGGTGCGCCGGGTAGACCCACCGGTCTACCGGGGAGCGGTAGTGGTATGTCAGGGCGGGGACAATGCGGCAGTCCGCCTTGCTGTTGTTCAGGCGGTGATGGCGGTCACCGGCCTGAACGCACAGCGCATAACCGTATTGAAAATGAAATGAATGGAGGCATCATTTATGAAGGTATGGAAGAAGAACATGGTGGCTGCGGCGATCCTGATGACGGTGTGCGCGGGCATCTATGTCAATTGGCTGTATACCGAGGAACAGTCAGCGGCAACGCTGACGGAAACCCTGGATGCGGAAAAGGTGATGTCCGAGGATGGGCTGGTGCTCAGCGATGATATGGCGGCTCTGGCAGCCGGGGAGGATGTGCAGACCACAGCATCGGATTATTTTGCGGCTGTCCGCCTTTCCCGCCAGCAGGCCAGAGATAACGCGGTGGAGCTTCTGCAGGAGGCAATGGCCTACAGCGGCCAGGACGGAGGCAAAGATGTGGAATCCGCCATGGAACTGGAGGAAATTGTACAGACGGCGCTGAGCGAAGCACAGATCGAGAGCCTGATCATCGCCAAGGGCTATCAGGACTGCGTGGCATATATGTCCGGTGAGGGCATTTCCGTCGCGGTTGCATCCCCGGAGGGAGGACTGCAGGAGCAGGATGTAGCGGTGATTGCGGACATTGTCATGTCCCAGTCTGACTATTCACTGGAGGATATCCGGGTGGTGGAGGTTCAGTAAGGGACAAGATTTTCCTTGACATTCCTATGGATGAGCGTTATAATGGTTCTGCTTTCCGAAAGGGAAATGGGCCCGTAGCGCAGCTGGGAGCGCATTACATTCGCATTGTAGGGGTCGGGAGTTCGAATCTCCTCGGGTCCACCATGAAAGAGGCCACATTTGTCGTGCTGACAAATGTGGCTTTTTTCACTTCTTGTGCCCTTTGCGGCCAAATTTCATCCGTGCCTTTGGACGCTCCATTGGCAGAAACTATTGTAACGTGAGGTTTGATACCATGATCGATAAGGAGATCAGTGAGGTCCGGCGGCATCTGCGCCGTGACAGAAGTGCCATTACCCATTTGTTTGGGTGCTATGTAAACGATGCAAGAGAGATTGTAACCGAGTTCCGGCAGAGCGTCAGTCTGATGCCGGAAAATGAGTCGGACAAGTTTTTTGCCATGCTTCGGAAGGTTCTGTCCGGCACGGTGGGCAAGAATCTCATTGATATTACTTTTCAGACTGCCCAAGTGGCCGACAGTCCGGAGCATAAGCTCCTGATGCAGCTGCGGGACAGCAGGCTGGAAGACGAGGAGGTTCGCACCTCCTTCTACCAGAAGGTCATCGAGTCTGTCACCCTGGAGGGAAGCTTCGTCATTGTTGCCGGCTGCGACAGCTATGATGTACCGTTTAAAGGAAAAGACGGCTCGTCTCACGGCGACCAGTCTGAGGAGGTCTACCGGTTCCTGGTGTGTGCCGTGTGTCCTGTGAAGCAGACCAAGTCCAGCCTGCACTATGTTTCCGAAGAAAAGCTGTTCCGGGATGGGGCCGTGAACAGTGTGATGGGCGCGCCTGCCCTGGGCTTCCTGTTCCCGGCCTTTGATGACCGTGCCACCAATATTTATAACGCTCTTTACTACACGCACGACACCCAGAACGCCCAGGAAGAATTCATCAACGCTATCTTCCATACGCCGGCGCCGCTGCCCGCCCAGGAGCAGAAGAAGACCTTTGAGGCCCTGCTCACCACCTGCCTTGGTGACGAGTGCAGCATGGAGGTGGTGCAGACCGTTCATGACCGGCTGTGTCAGCGCATGGAGCTGCACAAGGAGAGCAAGGACCCTCAGACCCTGATGATTACCAAGGAAGATGTGAAGGATGTTCTGGGAGAGTGCGGTATATCCCAGGAGCATATCGCCAAATTCAGCGTGGATTACGATGAGGCCTTCGGCTTTGAAGCGGAGCTGCACCCCAGCAACATTATCGACAGCAAGCACTTCGAGGTCAAAACCCCGGATGTGGTCATCCGGGTTGACCCCACCAGAACGGAGCTTGTGGAGACACGGATCATTGGCGGCGTGAAGTACATTCTCATCCAGGCGGATGAAAATGTGGAGGTCAACGGCGTCAACATCAGCATTCGCCCGGAGCTGGCGCAGATCCCATAAATACCAGGAGGCAGGCGCGATTCTGCCTCCAAAGTTTTGGAAAGAACAAAAAACGGCAGTTTCTGGCGTATAATGGAAAAAGATTCTTGACAAATATTCAAAAAAGAGCTAAGATGTAAAATAGATTCGTGAGCAGAATTATTTTTATTTCGTAATAATTCTGCTTGACTTTGGAGAGTACTGTTATGCTTGACACAAAATTGATTGTAGATAATGTTTTGAAAATCGTGCCGGAATTTGAATATCAGTTTGGCCGCCCGATGAAGCTGCTGACAAAGGCGGAGCTTACAAATTACCAAAGTAAGGTTCTGTCAGTTTTACAATTTGTGAAGGAAATGACAATGAGCGAATTGGCTGATCGGCTTGTCATGTCCAAATCCCAGCTTACTGCAAATGTGGATGTTTTGGTTCGTCTGAATCTGGTGGAGAGAAGGACGGACCCGGATGACCGCCGCAAGATCATCGTTCGGATGACAGAGGACGGCGTTCTTTATATGGCCAATACCAAGGAAGCAATGTGCAGATACTATGACCTCTATTTTGACAAAATCACGGAGGAGGAAAAGCTTCGCCTGTATATCTCCATGTCCCAGCTTCTGGAATTGCTTGAAAAACTGAATAAGCTGTCACAGAATGTCTCTGCGGATCAGATGCGGCAGATGCAAGCATAATCCGCCATACTGCGAAAATTGTGTCTTTTATGAATAGAACCACAAAAGCTCCCGTCCGAGGACGGGAGCTTTTGCTATGAGGTAAGGTGAAAAGGGAGGATATGTTATTCGGCGACGTCTTCCAGACCGGCAGTGTACTCACCAATCACACGACCCATGGCGATGGCCTCGGTGATGTTGGTGCCGCCGGGATAGAACTTGTTGACGATGGAGCCGAGCTCACCAGCAGCAAACAGGCGGGGAATGGGGTGCTCGTTGGTATCGAGAACACGACCCATCTCATCATGCATAGGACCACCCTGAGTGTTCAACAGAGCGGGCCACAGCTGAATGGCATAGAAGGGCAGCTTGGTGATGGGGCCCATCTTGTAGCAGTCACGCTTAAACTCGGGATCATAGCCGGTCAGTGCGGAATAGTTGTAGTCAGCGACAGCCTTCTCCAGCACGCCGGGTGCGTAGCCGAGCTGCTTGCCAAGATCTGCGATGGTGTAGGCCATCTTGATCCAGCCCTTCTTGATTTCCCGCTGATTGTCCTTGCTCCAGCCTTCCCACTTCGGATCCTCCTGGATAATGCCGGGGCAGTGACCGATGATGGGGCCAGCCTCGCGGACATTCTCGTCGAAGATCATCCATGCGGGCATACGGGGATAGGACATCTTTTCAGCATTGCAGGCGGTGAAGTCAAATGCCATGGCGTGAACGTCCAGGCCGGACTCATTCAGGAAGCGCTTGCCGTTCTGATCGACATACATGTAGTTGGGAGCGTGCATACCGATGGCGATGGGCTGCTCGTGATCGTCCACCTTGTAGCTGACACCGCAGGAAACACCGGTCATATGCCACATTTTGGCACCCAGCTTTGCGGTCATAGTCAGACCGTCGCCAACGCTGCACATGGTGCCCTGAGACATGAGCGGCATGCCCAGATAGTTCAGCTGCATCTCCTTATTGCGGTTGAATCCGCCGCAGGTCAGGCAGACGCCCTTCTTTGCACGGATGTTGATCATACCGTCAGGAGTCTGTGCCTTGATACCGATGACTTCGCCGGCAGCATTCGTAATCAGCTCCATGCCGCGGGTCTGGTACATGATCTCAATGTTGCGCTTTGTGACGCCGTGCATCAGGGAACGGATCAGGTAATAACCACCGTTCATGTCGGGATCGCCGCCGTCCTTGGGCACGAACTGAGAACGGCCACCCAGAGCCTCAGAACCGGGCAGGAAATCCCAAACAGCATTCGGAGCGGGAGGGAAGGGGACCTTGCCGGCAACCTTAAAGTCGCACTCACACTTTTCACGGAACCAGTCATGGCTGCTCATGGTCACATCAACCAGCTTGCGAATCAGCTCGTCTTTGACGGTCTCATCCAGAACACCGCGGTAGTACTGGAAAACCTTGTCGGCATCCAGGAAGACACGCAGCGTACCTCCGCTCAAACGAGTGTTGCCGCCAGGAACCTTGTCGGCCTCGATTACGAGAACCTTTGCACCGTTGTCGTGTGCTTCGATTGCAGCGCATCCGCCTGCAGCACCCAGACCAACGACGACGACGTCAGCAATTTTGTCCCAATTCATTGTATTACTCCTTTCAATTATATGTTAGGCCAGATTGGCACGTTTGATAAATAGTTCTGAATACGAATAAAATGATTTATTGGAGGAGCATTTAATACTATCGATTTATAAACTATCTATCAATCATGATTATAATGGTTTACAAATGAAAAGTCAATAGAAATTTTAGCCTTTCGGAGGATTTGCCTGATCAGGAACGGCAGCGCCGCAGTGAGGACATTTCGTCATACCGGGCAGAATCAGCGCTCCGCAGTAGGGGCAAACCTGGGGAACAGCACAACGTGTCTGCATAGAGAAACACTCCTTATTATATGGATGGGAAAGCAGCGGAGGGCAGAGGGTTGCCCTCCGCATTGCATGATGATTACTTACCGGCTTCTTCGCGCATCTTGGCCAGCTTCTTATCCGTCAGAGGATAGAGCAGCATTGCAACGACCACAACGGCGAGCAGAACTGCGGGCAGCAGGGAGAACAGAACGGGCAGTCCGGCGATCGCCTGGGGAGTGACATCCTTGGCGTTAAAGCCGATTGCGGTCAGACCGATACCGAGGATCATCCCCTGGAAGATACCGCCAATCTTGGGAGACAGGGACAGAAGGGACATCAGGAAGCCCTTCAGATCCTTACCGGTGCGAATCTCGGTGTAGTCAACCAGGTTGGAGTACACAGCAGCTTCTGCGGAGTGCATGAAGGAGTAGCCAATATAACCGATGCACAGAATGATGGTGAAAATCAGAGCGTTGCCGCCAGCCACAAAGGACAGCAGCATGCTTCCACCGTAGATGATACCGCCCAGGATGTAAGCATTCCGGCTGCCGCCGACGAACTTGGAAACAAAGGGGGTCAGGAAGGCGCCGCCGATCATCAGAGCAGTGCTCAGAGACAGGTACAGTGTCAGCATGGCCTTGTTTTCCAGGACGTAGGTGTAGTAGTACATGGACAGGGAGGTAACGGAGAAGTAAGTGGCAATCTTCAGAACGCCTGCGATGAGGAACAGAAGCATGGGCACGGAAGCCACGCTCTTGAGCATATCGAAGAAGGAAACATCGCTGGCGCGGCTTGCCTTGGAACCGCTCTCCACAGGAGGCTCAGGCAGGTCGTAGGGCTTCGCCATCATATACAGCTGGTAGAATCCCAGGAAGCACAGGATGGAGAGAATACCGGCAAAGGCAGAGTAGCCGATGGTGGCAAACATGGTGACGGCGACCAGGCTGAGCAGGAACTTTGCGACGGAGTTGCACTGAATCCGGCATGCGGCATAGGAAGCACGGTCAGAAGGATTCGGAGCCAGCACCGGCAGAAGACCGGTATACGGACAATAGACCAGGTTGTAGGAAATGTAGCACAGAGTATACATTACGCCGAAGTAGATAACAGCAGATGTACCACTGAAGCCAAAATTCGTAAACCGCAACCAGTTAAACAGGGCACAGCAAATGGCACCAATCAGGATCCAGGGGCGGAACTTACCGCTCTTGAAGTGAGACTTCTGGATCAGAATACCGATGATAGGAATGGAAATCGTGTCAACGATACTGGCAATGGACATTGCGGTGCCCATGGCAGCGGCAGACAGACCCACAGCCATGGTCAGAAATGCGCTGAAATAGGTAGAAGACAGGTTGGTAATGATTGTGGTAAAGAAGTTACCCAGTCCATAACGATAGCTTTGCAGACTGTAGACGGACTGTTTTTTTTGCGTTTCCATAGAATGCCTCCTGTTCGAAATAATACAGTCTTTGTGCACCAAGACTGCTTGGTTACTACCATTTTATCAACTATTTATAAAATGTCAATATGTCGAATCACTTTCAATAAAAAAATAATGATAAAAAATTAACGATTTATTTCGTATACTATTTACAAATTAAAATAATTATGATATAAACAGCATGGGGAGAGCGTACAAAAATATGGGTTTTGTGTTTTGCTCGCCCGATTTCTTGTTGAGGAGTATGCGTGTATGATTATACTGTCATTGTCTTTGGCTGCGATTCTTCTCAGTATTATTTTAGGGAATCGATTGAAGGTGAATACCGGCGTTTTGGCGGGCGTGTTTGCTGTATTTATTGGAATACTCGGTCTGCAGATGAAAGCAAAGGATTTTTTTGATCTGCTTCCGGACAAGATCATTTTTACAGTAACGGTCATCACCATTTTCTATGGCTACCTCTCTGAAAATGGGACATTGTCCGCATTCATCAGCCACATGATCTATGCCATGAAGGAAAAGTGCGCATTGATTCCCATGGCCATCTTTCTTTTCAGCATCGCTATCAGCAGTATAGGAATTGGCGCGCCCACAGCGACGGCCATTCTGGCGCCCATTGTCATGTCCATTGCGCCCAGAATCCGCCAGAAGTCTACCTTACTTGGCGTGTCGGTTTCCTATGGAGTGTGTATCGGCGGAAACTTTATTCTGAGTCAGGGCGGAATCATTTCCGCAGCCATTATCGATGGCAGCACGGAATATGCCGGTATGGGGCGTCAGATTATGATGAAGGCATTTCTGATCAGCCTGCTGTTCTACCTTGCAATCTACTTAGTGATCTATATTACTGGACGCAGCCGGGATGCGCAGCCCTTCTATGATACTGTCCAGCCGCCTCCCTACACAAAGCAGCAGAAGCAGAGCCTGCTTGTGCTTGCGGTTACGCTGGTCACAACCTTGGTATTTTCGTTACTGGCGCATTTCCTGCCGGCCGGCGGACTGCGTACCTTCTTCAAGGAATTTGACCTGAGCTTTATCATACTGCTGGGAATTCTGGCACAGTCCCTTCTGCACCTGGCTGAGTTCCCCAAGGTGGTCCAGAAACATGTTCCGGTTCAGATGCTGGTGTTCTTTACCGGCATGACCCTCCTCATGGGCGTGGCGCAGAGAGCGGGAATTGTTGAATGGCTTAGTGCTCTTGTGCGCGGCAGTGTCCCTGTGCCGCTGGTGGCAGGGATCATGGCTTGCATTGCGGGCGTTATGAGCTGCTTCAGCAGCACACTGTCAGTGGTTATCCCGGTTCTTTTCCCGCTGGTTCCGGCAATTGCAGGAGAGATGGGGCTGTCCGCCACTCTGCTTTACAGTGCGATTTTTGTTGGCTCTACCAGTGCGGGTATTTCTCCGTTCTCAACCGGCGGCTTCCTTCTGGTCAGTAACTGCCAGGTGCGGGAGGAGTATCATTCCATGTGGAATCAGCTGCTCTGGCTTTGCATAACGAATATTGCTCTGGCGACGGTTCTTTTTGCGGTGCTGGGTGTGATTAGCTGTATCTGAATCACGCGATCGGAGGCAGGAGTGATCCTGCCTCTCGTTGTATATGAGCATATCATACAAAATGCAAACATCATTATTGACATTTGCGTACAGGTTTACTATAATATTCTCAGGAGAAAAGCCCTTTTTCCTAAGGAGGTTTCATTATGGAAAAGAAAATTATTACCATCAGCCGTGAGTTTGGCTCCGGTGGCCGTACCGTTGGCCGCATGGTTGCCGATAAGCTGGGAATCCCCTTCTATGACAAGGAGTTGGTGGATCAAATCGCTGTGGAATCCGGTTTTGCACCCAAGTTCGTGGAAGAAAACGGAGAGCATTCTCCCGGAAGCAGCCTGTTTTCCTATGCATTTGCTCCTCAGGGCGTACCCGGTGTGATGAACGGACTGTCTACTGCCGACTTCCTGTGGAACATTCAGTGCAGCGTGATCCTGCAGCTGGCAGAAAAAGGCCCCTGCGTCATTGTGGGCCGGAATGCCGACTACATACTCAAGGATCGGGAGGACGCTCTGCATACCTTCATCTTCGCGGACATGGCATTCCGTGCGGAGCGTATCGTCAAGCGCTACGGTGAATCGGACAAGAGCCCGGAGACCCGCCTGCAGGAAAAGGATAAGCGCCGCCGGGTGAACTACCAGCACTATACCGGCCGTACCTGGGGCCAGGCACAGAACTATAACATCTGTCTGGATACCGGCGTTCTGGGTATCGAGCAGAGCGCGGACATCATCTGCCAGGCCGTCATGCGTTCCAGAGAGCCCGCGAAGGAATCTGAAGAATAATCGGATTTGTTTCAACGCCCTGGGTCACGGACTCAGGGCGTTTTTCCTGAAAAAGAATTTGAATGGAGGATACCTATGTATTACGACCAGAAAATCTGGATCGGCGATGATAACGGCGAGAAGGTCTGCATTCTGCCTCAAATGGCCAATCGCCACGGCCTGATTGCCGGCGCTACCGGCACCGGCAAGACTGTCACCCTGAAGGTACTGGCGGAATCCTTCAGTGACGCCGGGGTCCCGGTGTTCCTGGCGGATATCAAGGGGGACCTGTCCGGCATGTGCCGTCCGGGCCTGGATACTCCGGATATGCGTGAGCGTATCCAGCGCTTCGGACTGGAGGAGTGCGGCTTCCGCTTCCAGGAGTATCCCAGCGTGTTCTGGGATATCTATGCCAGCATGGGCATTCCCCTGCGCACCACCATCTCTGAAATGGGTCCTCTGCTTCTGGCCAAGCTGCTGGGCCTGAACACCACCCAGTCCGACATCCTGACGGTGGTCTTCAAGATCGCCGATGACGAGCAGCTGCTGCTCATTGACACCAAGGATCTCAAGTCCATGCTTCAGTATGTGGCAGAGAACAATGCCAAATATTCTGCCGAGTACGGCAACATTGCCAAGGCCAGCATCAATGCCATCCTCCGGGGCGTGGTAGCGCTGGAGAGCCGGGGCGGCGAGCAGTTCTTCGGTGAGCCCGCCCTGCGGATTTCCGACTGGTTTACTACCGATGGCGGAAAGGGTACCATCAATATTCTGGACTGCCGGAGCCTGATGAATGATGCATCCCTGTATACCACCTTCCTGCTGTGGATGCTCTCGGAGCTGTTCGAGACACTGCCGGAGATCGGTGATCCCAAAAAGCCCCGGATGGTCTTCTTCTTTGACGAAGCGCATCTGCTGTTCAAGGGGATTTCCAAGCATCTGCTGGAGAAGATCGAGCAGGTTGTCAAGCTCATCCGCTCCAAGGGCGTGGGCGTCTACTTCATCACCCAGAACCCCAGAGACATCCCGGACGATGTTCTGGCACAGCTGGGCAATAAGATTCAGCATGCCCTCCGGGCCTACACGCCTGCCGAGGAGAAGGCGGTAAAGGCCGCGGCCCAGTCCTTCCGCAAGAACCCCGCCTTTGACACCAAGCAGGTCCTGATGGAGCTGGGAACCGGTGAGGCACTGGTTTCCGTACTGGACGAGGACGGCATTCCCACCATGGTGCGCAGATGCAGGATTCTGCCTCCCCAGAGTATGATGGGGGCCATCTCCGATGCCGACAAGCAGGCGCATTTCATGGCGGACAACCTGTACCTGAACTACAAGGAGATGCAAGACCGGGATTCCGCGTTCGAATTTCTGGCAAGAAAAATGGAGCTTCTGACCATTGAGCGGGAGAAGCAGCGCAAGGAAGAGGAGGCAGCCAAGGCTGCCGAAAAGCAGCGCATTGCTGAGCAGAAGGCTGCCGAAAAGCAGCGCCTGGCAGAGGAGAAGGCAGCGGCTAAGGCTGCCGAGAAGGAGGCCAGAGATGCCCAGCGTGAGAAGGAAAAGCAGGAGAAGGCCATTAAGTCCAGCGTCAAGAGTGTCGGCAGCTCCGTTGCCGGTACGGTGGGCCGGGAGGTCGGCAAGACTTTGGGCGGCAGCGTCGGCGGAAGGTTCGGTAGAACCCTTGGCGGTAACCTGGGCGCGGCCCTGGGCCGGAGCATTCTGGGTACCTTCCTGAAAGGATAAATGAATCCCCCTGAGCAAAGGCGGGTGGCCGTAACACAGTAACTCCATTTATTACAGGGCCTGTCCGGAAGGGGTAAAAAACAAAAAAGTGCGCCGCTTCGTCAGTCTTGACGGAACGGCGCTCTTTCACGCTCTACACAGCAATCAACGGTTCGTATAGAGTGCTTCTTCCTCTGCAGTGGCGGCACGGACTTCCATGCCTTTTTCCCAAACAAGAATTGAGTTCTCTGGATCATCTTTGATTCCAAGATAAACTCTTGTTACAGGAACAAGTGATTCATCATTCAACCACGCAAATGCACTTTCAGGATCAAAGCCTATGCCGCCTGTGCCGATTCTATGTGGGATATTTGTTTTCTTTGCCAGAATAGGTCTATAGGTTGAAATATAGCCGTTACCATCGCTTCCGACTTCTACTGATGAGCTAAAATAATTCAAATCATACAAATCATCATAGGTAATATGAATCATGCCATCAGAAGTCTGAAATACAGCCATCACAACGACATCATCTTTCCCCATCGGAACGCATTTCCATTCTCTCAAAACAGTGTTTGCTATGAGAATCAGTATGAGAAAGAATGCAACGCCGAGTCCAATCCATAAAGATTTTTTTCTCTCGTGGTTCCATTTTTTCTGAATTGGACGCAGAGGTTCTATTTCTTTTGCCATTTCGTAAGGTTCTGGCACTGAACCAAGATCATTCAGTATCTTTCTGCAATCTGCACAACCAGCGCAGTGCTTTTCCACTGCATTGTGGGTCTCGGTACTACATACATCATCGTGATACAGCGGAAGCAGATCACGGATTATGCCACAGGGATAATTCATTCGAGCTCCTCCTTAATTGTCAACCTTGCACGATGATAAGTCACCCGTGCCCAATTTTCTGTTTTTCCAAATAATAAACCGATCTGCCGGAAGGATAATTCTCCGAGTACTCGTAGTGAAAACACCTCTTTATAAGGTTCCGGTAGGTTATGAAGCGCTTGGTGAATCAGAAAGGCGGATTCTTTATCTAGCATCATTTCCTCTAAAGAACTGGTGAGCGTTTCCTCTTCCTCCGGCTCCTTATGTTTTTTAAGGTAGGATAGGTAAGTGTTTTTTGCAATTTGGCAAAGCCAAACATAAAGCTTGCACTGTCCTTGAAAAGAATCCAGTGATTTCAATGCTTTGAAGAATGCTTCTTGGGTGATTTCTTCGGCAAGGTCTGAATCCCGACTCAAGGCTAATATGTATCTATAGACATCCTGAAAATAAAGAGAATATATCTCCTGATAATCTTCCACTATTTCACCCCCTTTACCTATATGACTCGAGAAATAGCATTTCGTTACAAAGAAAGAAATACTCCTTTGAAATCAAAGAATGGCGCACTTCTATACGGGTTACCCCATATGTGTGCTCATCTCCGGCCTAAGAGCCGCCGCAATGCGGCGGTTGGCCTCCGAAACGCCTCGCTGCGGCTCGGCGTGCGAGACCGAACGCCCCAGACACCTGAATGTCCGGGGCGCTTTGCGTCACTATGTTCCGAACATGGGACTGTATCCCTTGCGCCGCGAAAGCGGCTATCCCCTTATGGCAAAAGGCGTGACCACTTTCGTCACGCCTTTTGCCTATTTAACAGTCTTACGAACACCCCACTAAAGCTCAGGGGGATTTTCTATGTCAGTGGGGGATTTTTGCCGTAAGTTTCCCGGAGCTTTTTCAGAATGTCGGTGTCTGCGGGGCAGAAGTCGTAGGCACCAATCTGGCTGGGGTGAATCCAGGTAAGGGCATTGTGCTCCAGAAGCTGGGGGACTCCATCCGCAATGACGCAGTGATAGAGTGTCAGACGGATGAGAATATCCGGATAGTCGTGAATGACATGGGTGAACGCACTGCCCACCCGGACGGTAATACCCAGTTCCTCCCGGCACTCCCGCACCAGCGCAGACTCCATGGTCTCTCCGGGCTCCACCTTGCCGCCGACAAATTCCCACAGAAGGCCCCTTGCCTTGCCCGCAGGGCGCTGGCAGATCAGGAACCGATCCTTTTCCCAAATCAGCGCCGCCACAACGTCCACCATCCGCTTCCGGCTGAGTACCATGGTGGAAATAGGCTCCACCGTGACCTGCTGCTGGGCCTGCCCCAGATCACCAGTGCCAGCCTGGCTTCCCCGGACGTGAATCCGCCAAGGCTTGCCCTGAGGCAGAGAAATGGCAACCGGGTGCTGGGCGGCGTTGAAGATCACATACAGCTCATCCGGCCCCTCGGTAATGCGGTAGACGGCGGTTTGGGGATCGTCGCAGGGGATGCACGATACGAGCTTTGCCACATCCGCCCGGGTACGCAGCCGCAGGGAGGGATGGGCTTTTCGGAAGGCGATAAGCCCCTTATAGTATCGAACCGTCTGTTCATAGGCAGGATCATCCAGAGTATCCCATTTCAGGCTGTTGACTTTGTCCGGGGAGCGGTAGCTGTTTTCGTCAAAGCTGCCGCCCCGTCCGGGCTTGGTGCGCAGCATTTCCTCGCCCGCCTGGAAGAGGGGAACACCCTGAGAAAGCATGCAGAAGGCTGCCGCCAGCTTGTTCATCCGGATTCGGGTATCCAGGGTTGCATCGGGAGCCGCGGTTGTGATCCGGTCAAACAGGGTGGTGTTGTCGTGGCAGGAGACATAGTTGACGCACTGCTCCGGCTGGGCGGCCCAGGAGGGAGTACCTGTAAAGCAGGCATCCAAGAGACCCCGGTCTGTCTCGCCGCCGCATACAAACCCGGGAGCGGTCTGGTCAAACAGTCGTCCGCGCAGGGCGTCCCGAATGGTGTCGCTGAAAAAGGCAAAGCCGGGAAGCAGGGAGGAATTCTCCTGGACGGCAAGGGTGACGTTGGGCTTGGTAGGGCAGGTATTCATATGCCAGCCCTCGCCGTAGAAGAGAACGTTGGGATGGTTCCGGTGAACGGCATCCATGACGGAACGGATTGTCTGTACATCCAGAAGGCTGGCAATATCAAACCGGAAGCCGTCAATGTGGTACTCCTCCGCCCAGTAGAGCACGGAGTCCACAATGAACTTGCGAACCATGCTCCGCTCGGAGGCGGTGTCGTTGCCGCAGAAGGAGCCGTTGGAATAGACACAGTCAGAGCTGATCCGGCTGAAATAGCCGGGAACAAGCCGGTTGAAGCAGAATCCACCGCCATCGTACACGTGGTTGTACACCACATCCATGATGACGCTGATCCCGGCATCGTGGAGGGATTTCACCATCTGCTTGAACTCCCGCACACGCACGGCGCCGTCATGGGCGTCGGTGGCATAGGAGCCTTCGGGGGCATTGAAGTTGACCGGGTCATAGCCCCAGTTGTATTGGGGAGAGGGACGGCTTTCGTCTGAGGAGCCGAAATCAAATACCGGCAGCAGATGCACATGGGTGATGCCAAGGCTGCGCAGATGGTCAAGCCCCACCGGCTGGCCGCCTTTGGTAATGCGGCCGGATTCGGTAAAGGCCAGGTACTTGCCCCGGTGCTGGAAGCGAAGCCCCCTCTGCATGGAAAAATCCCGGACGTGGAGCTCATAGATGACGGCATCGGTGATGGGGCTTCCGTAATGGGGATCGATGTCCTCGTCCCAGCCCTCCGGATTGGTGGCGGGCAGATCGATGATCATGGCGCGGCAGCCGTTGACGCCTACAGCCCGGGCATAGGGATCACAGGCTTCCCGCTCCGTTCCGTCTGCCGTAACCACGAAGGTGTAGTAGACGCCCCGCAGATCCTTCCGGCAATGGGCAACCCAGGTGCCCTGCACATCCTGCTGCATGGGCATCAGGCCAATCAGATCATCCCGTTCCGGGTCGCCGGAGGCGTAGAGTCTGACACAGGCGTTCTGTGCGGTGGGGGCCCAGAGCCGGAAGAAGGTTTCCCCACCGGAACACACGGCTCCCAAATCGGAGCCGGTGTAGGTATAGGCTTGTTCAAATTCGGAGCTGGCGTATTGTTCGTACATGGCGAGCGCTCCTTGCTTTTTATTCTTTCAGCAGGGAAATGGTGTCCTGAATGCGCTGGCGGGTCCGATCCTCTCCCAGAATCTGCATAACGGTATACAGGTCGGGGGAGTTGGTCTTACCGGTGACGGCAAGACGGACGAAGGTGGACACGTCTGCCACCGTGCCGGGGAAGGCATCGGGGTCAGCCTTGTAGGCTTTCATATCAGTGGTGAAGCCAATTTCTTCGGTGATGGCCTTGACCTTGGCAAACCAGGTGTTGGCATCATCTGCAAAATCGAAGGAGGCCAGGAACCGGTTCAGGACATCGGCGATGAGGGAAGCGTCGTACTTGCCCTCAAAGGCAGGCTTTTCCAGGTACTGGTCATAGAAGAAGCCCATATAATCCTTGGCATCCTTCCACACGGCCAGATCCTTTCTCGGCTTCTTCCCGCCCCGGCCGATGGCAAGGATTCTGGTGGCGAAATCGGGATCGGCATCCAGAGCAGCGCCAAAGTCCGGATCAAACTCCTTTGCCCACTCGGTAAGAAGTCTGTACACCTTTCCGGCATCCATCCGGGAGATGACGTTCTTGGAGACATCCACCAGCTTGGCATAGTCAAACAGAGAGCCCGCGGGATTCAGCTTTTTGGGGCTGAAGGGGAAGGTGGTGGGATCGGCATCGGGGTTGGCCCGACGCCAGTCTTCGAAGTTGGAGTTCAGAAGGGTCATGATATACTCGTACACAGCCTCCACCGGGAAGCCCTCTGCCTTGTAGAAGGTCAGTGCCAGCTCCGGGTCCTTGCGTTTGCTGAGCTTGCGCTTGGAGGTGCCGTCCATCTTCATCAGAGGCCCGATGTGGACATATTTGGGGAGCTTGAAGCCCAGGGCCTGGAACAACTGAATGTGGAAGGGCAGGGTGGGCAGCCACTCATCGCCGCGCACCACATGGGTGGTGCGCATCAGGTGATCGTCCACCGCGTGGGCAAAGTGGTAGGTGGGAATGCCGTCGGACTTCAGGAGCACATGATCGATGTCGTTTTCGGTGATGGTGAGCTTTCCCTTCACCAGATCGTCGAACTTGAACTGATTCTGGATGCTGCCGGTACTGCGGAAGCGGAGAACCCAGGGATTGCCTGCATCCAGCTGTGCCTGGATGTCCTCCATGGGACGGTCACGCCAGATGGCGTATTTGCCGTAGTAGCCGGTGTTTTCCTTGTTTGCCTCCTGCTGCTCCCGCATGGCGGACAGCTCCTCCTCGGTGCAGAAGCAGGGGTAGGCTTTGCCCTCGGAAACCAGCTTCCGGGCATACACGTGGTAGATGTCCGCACGCTGCCGCTGACGGTAGGGGCCGTAGATACCGCTGTCGCCATCCATGGTGGCGCCCTCGTCAAACTGAATACCATAGTGCTTCAGGGTGTTGATGAGCACCTCCACCGCGCCGGGAACCTCCCGCTTGGCATCGGTGTCCTCCACCCGGAGGAACAGCACGCCGCCGCTCTGATGGGCCATCCGCTCAGAGGTCAGCCCCTGCACCAGATTACCCAGGTGAACAAAGCCGGTGGGGGAGGGAGCCATCCGGGTGACAACGGCCCCCTGGGGAACATCCCGGAGAGGGAACTTCTTTTCCAGGTCCTCCGGAGTCATGGTGACATCCGGAAACAGAAGATCAGCCAAAGCCTGATAATCCATGTTTTTACCTCACTTGTCTGTCATTTTTTTTCTGCATAGAGTATAGCACACGGCACCAGGGAAATCAATTCGCAATTCGGGCCGGAGAAAGAAAATCTCCTTGCACAATCCAGGCATCTGTGATAATATATCCAAAAAACACACGAAAGAAGCGTGAATCAGTATGAATGAAGTGATTTCGGAAGCTACGGAGCCAAAGAAGCGAATGCTCTCCGGCATTCAGCCCAGCGGTGATCTGCATCTTGGCAACTATTTGGGGGCCATCCGGAACTGGGGGGCGAGGTCTGACCAGTTTGAGTGCTTCTATTTCATGGCGGATATGCACACCATCACCGTCCGTCAAAACCCGGCAGACCTGCGCCGCCGCACCCTGGAGCAGCTGGCCCAGTACATCGCCTGCGGACTGGACCCGGAGAAGAACACCCTGTTCATCCAGAGCCATGTCCACCAGCATGCGGAGCTTGGGTGGGTTCTCAACTGCTACACCATGTTTGGCGAGCTGTCCCGGATGACCCAGTTCAAGGACAAGGCGGCAAAGCACGCAGAGAATGTCAACGGCGGCCTGTTCACCTACCCCAGTCTGATGGCGGCGGATATTCTGCTGTACCAGCCGGATTATGTTCCGGTGGGAGAGGATCAGAAGCAGCACTGTGAGCTGACCCGGGACATTGCCAGACGCTTTAACGGTATCTATGGCGATGTGTTCAAGATCCCCGAGCCCTATATCCCCGAGACTGGCGCCCGGGTCATGAGTCTCAATGCGCCGGATACGAAGATGAGTAAGTCCATTCCCGAGGGCTGCGTATTCCTGATGGAAAGGCCCGAGGATATCCAGCGCAAATTCAAGCGGGCCATCACCGATTCCGATACGGAAAACTGCGTCCGCTATGACCGGGAGAAGAAGCCCGGTGTTGCCAACCTGATGTCCATCTACTCCGCCTGCACCGGTATGACCTATCAGGAGATTGAGGCCCAGTTCCGGGGCCAGGGCTACGGCAAGTTCAAGCCCGCCGTGGCTGACGCTGTGGTGGAGACTCTGCGGCCCATACGGGAGGAGGCTACCCGCCTGCTGAAGGATAAGGCGTACCTGGAAGGCGTTTACCGGAACGGAGCAGAGCGCGCAGGCTATGTCGCGGAAAAGACCCTGCGCAAGGTCTACAAGAAGATTGGCTTTGTCCAGCGCTGATATGGAACAGAAGGGATCTGTGTCCCGGGACGAACTGTTTGGCCTGGAGGAGCGCTGCGCCAAGGCCATCCGCACCGTCGCCAGGGCAATCTTCATTCGCATTGCAGTGTCCGGGCTGCTGATCTGGGTGGTGCTGGCGGTAAACCATACACCGGTGGTGATCGGCCTTGCAGCGTTTGTGCTGCTGATGAATCTGATGGGGTTGTTCCCTCTGGTACGGGAACTGCGGAAGCGTCTGCGGGAACAGAAGGAGCTTCGCGCAATGGAATAAGAAAAGCCTGCCATTTCGCTTTGAAGTGGCAGGCTTTTATCAGCTGTAGTCCGGCAGACCGTAGCCCCGGATGTGAATATCGTTGATGAAGAGGACACGGCTGCACACCGCGTCACTCCAGTTGCCCTCGATGACCTTGATGAAGGGCCATTTGACCCCGACCACGATGCCTACGTGATCGGACCAGCCGGTGCAGTCCCGGAGCCTGTTCTCGTCAAAGTCGTAGTAGATAATGTCACCTGGCTGGGGGATATAGCCGTCATCCTCCTGCCAGGAGCCAAGCCCCTGCCACAGCCCGATCTGGCGCTGGCAGCCGCATTCCGGAGGAATCCGCTGGGATAGCCCGGCATCCATGGCGGCCACGGTGACAAAGGCGGCACACCAGCTGTCGCTATCCTGCAGGGCATAGCCCTGGGGCAGAACAGGCTGAGCGTTGTATCGCTCCAGAATGACCCGGTAGCTTCCGTCTGCTTCATTGGTACCCAGATAGGCTTCCGCAGCGGCCACCAGGCTGAGCCGCTTTCCCGCTTCCGGCTGACCGACCTTGCGGTAAAAGCCCCAGGGTTCAAAAATGTAATGGGCAGCTACGGCAAGAAAAAAGACCGTGCTGCAGCAAATTTGAATCCATGTTTTCTTTCTGTTCATTGGTTTTCCCTCCGCATTGGGTATATTTTACCACAAACCGGTACAATTTGCAATGAAATTTACAGAAATAGGTACAGTGCCAGGGTGAGCAGGGCGTTGTTTTTGCCCTCCTGGGTATTGCCTGCCATCAGCAGAAGCAGCAGTACCACAATCAGATCCTCGGTGCAGAAGTCCTTGGGAAGCAGCTGGCGCAGAAAGCTGCCAGCATCCTGTTCCCGCCGGGGCGTCATGGGCTTTTGAGACGGCTTCGGCTGGGGTGGTGCAGGCGCGGCACAGCTGTTCTGCGCTGGAGAAACCGCACAGTCTTCCTTTGGTGGCGGCTGAGGCCGTCCCGGCTGCCGGGGATTATTCTTTCCAGGCGATTGAGCGGGGGCTGGTTCCGGTACGGAGCGGCGGCGGTAGCTGCCGTCGGGCTGGGGAATATAGCGGTTATACACGTTCCTCACCTCCCGAGCAAACCTTGCAGCGCCCCGGAGCCGATCAGAGAGGATGCCAGCTCCGTGAGCTTCGCTGCCCGCATGGCCTTTTCCAGCTTTTCCACCCGGTGGTGGCTTACGTAATGGGACAAGGCATGAAGCAGCTCCTGCTGGTTGGGGTCAACTTTGCTCTGCTGGGCAAGACCGGACAGCTTCTGGATCAGCCTCATGTCGATAGGCGCTGAGGCCGGAACCGGGGCGGGGGCGGACGGCTGGGATGCCTGCTCCGAAGGCTGATTCATGGACTGGGCAAGAGCCATGATCTGCTGCATCATCTGCGGGTTTCCCAGAACGGCATTCAGTTTGTCTTCCAGCTCGCTCATAGCTGCTCACCCAGCTTCCGAATGAGGGCCTGGGCCTCGGGTGTGGACAGACTTTTGCTCAGAAGCTTCTGGGCAGCTGTGTAATTGCCCTGAGACGCCTGCTCCATAGCGGCAGAAAGCTGGCCGCTGTCGCTGCGGCTTAAAATAGCAAGCAGCTGCTGACCGGCGTCGGTCTGCGCAAGCTGGACAAGGCGGTTAAGGTCTTGTTTTTGATCCATGGTCACACCTCCTGTTGGCATGTCACAATGGATTCTATGCAGGAGCGGCCGGAAACGTGCAGGAAAAAACCCCATCCACAGGGGATGGGGCGGATTCATTACTGCTGGTAGGGATTGAAGATGCCCATGGAATAGCAATAAGCCTTGCAGCCTTCCATTATCAGTTCCTTGAGTTCATTCTTTTTCATAATCAAAATCTCCTTTACATATCAGTATGTGGGGCTGGGCCTGGGTTACAGGTACAGCCGGTCAATGGTCATGCCGTAGGCGGCAATGGCCTGGACGAAATCCTCTTTGATAGAGCGCAGTTTCTTGTTCATGCAAATACACCTCCTGCCTGATAGGCGGCATCTCCCGGCTTGCGGAAAGTGGAGAGCCCCTTGTTGAAAAAAACAGTCTGCGGCATATCACTCACCGTCCCGGTTGTCGTGATCCTGGGTAAGCTCCAGGTAGCGCATCAGGCACATTTCAAAATCGCTGTGTCTCATAGTCAGGATACCTCCTTGCTCATCGGCGGGCCTTCCTTCCCGGAGGAAGTGCCGTGAATTCCCACGGCGGCCCAATCATGAATAACATATGAACAAAACTTGCAGTTTGATGCTTCGGGAAGCTCCGCTGAAGTTTGAAGGGATTATAGCACCTTGACATAGCCTGGAAAAGTGGTATAATTGACTTTCATATGGAAGATATTGACATTGTGAACGGGATATGAACAATAATTCCCGGGATTTAAGCTGTTTTATGAATAATTTGCAACATCGTGTTTTGACAAATATGGACAGTTCAGGCTTCGGCGTCCGCCTGGACAATCGGCTGAGCAGCTATATACCGCCTCACTGGCATCGGGAGGCAGAGCTTCTCCTTTTCATAAAAGGCAGGGTTACATGCAATATTGAGAGCACTTCCCTTCATTTTAAACGAGGTGACCTGTTTTTCATCAACTCCCTCCAGGTACATGAGACCCGGTGCAGCCGGGAAGCTGAGTATCTGGTTGTGCATATTGCGCCGGAGCAGATGTGCCTGTTCATGCCTACATTTGACCAGCTTTCCTTTCGGCTGAGCTTCCAGCCGGAGGAGCAGGATAAGGCGGCGGCCTTTGATCAGCTGAAAAAGCACATGGAGCAGATCCTGCACCTGACCCGCCAGACGGACCCCTATGCGGCACTGGAGAGGGAATCTCACCTGTTTGCGGTGGCAGCGCTGCTGGTTCGATTTTTTTCCCAGAGCCTTGCGGTGGAGGAAACAAAGCTTCAGCGCAGCGACATGCTCCGGCTGGAGCCGGTGATGGAGTATATCAACCTTCACTTTGCCGAGGAGCTTTCTTTGGATGAAGCTGCCAATCTGATGGGACTGAACCGGGAGTATTTCTGTCGCCTGTTCAAGAAAAACATGGGTGTCAGCTTCCTGCAGTACGTCTATCGGGTGCGGACAACGGCTGTGTGCCGGGAGCTGGAAACCACCGAGGATCCCATCGGAGATATTGCCGAACGCAACGGCTTCCGGGATCCCAAGATGCTCAACCAGTATTTTAAGGAGATTTACGGCTGCACTCCCTCGGAAAAGCGCAAGTCCTTCCGGGAGGTAATGCTGGAGGATTCCGAAGATACTGTATGAATCCGTCGAATTGTGATATACTGTGAGGGAATGAAATGAAAATACTTGTACTGTCCGACTCCCATTCTGCCCTGAGCTTCATGCGCCGCTGCATCGGGACGGTGCGCCCGGATGCGGTGGTGCATCTGGGTGACTACTATGAGGATGCGCAGACCATGAAAGAGGAATTCCCCGGCATCCCATTTTATATGGTGCCGGGTAACTGTGACCGGTATCGCTGCGTGTTCGGCACGCCGGAGATCCTTACAGACCGTGTGTGTGGTGTGCAGCTGTACATGACCCATGGTCACCACCATAAGGTCAAGCAGACCCGTACCTTTCTTCTCCGGGATGCCCGTGCTGCCCATGTGGAGGTCGTGCTCTATGGACACACCCATCAGGCCGAATGCACCCGGGAAGAGGATGGGCTGTGGGTGCTGAACCCGGGCTCCTGCGGCTATTACGGCGGAAGTGCCGGCCTGATCGAGGCTGAGAACGGCTCCATCCGGAACTGCCGGATTCTCCGGGACGGGGAGCTGGAGCAGCTCAGCACACGGTAGCCAGGAATACCATAGCGGTAAAGAATCCTGCCCCGGCCAGGAATGCCGTGATCAGATCCAGCACCCGGCTGGCGTAATACCGCCGGTCGGCGGCATTGGGGCAGATGGGTGCCTGAGACCGGTAAAGGGAAAGATGTCTGTTCTTTCTGGTACGTTTCATGGATGTGACCCCCTTGCTTTGTTATACGAGGAGTGTACAGAAGAAACAGTCCAATAAACCGTACCATTGATTCTTTTCGGATTCCCTTGAAACCCTTGGCTAAGTATGCTATACTACAAACAAATTTAGACAACCGGAGGTCAACCATGGAAAAGTCCGGAACGCTTCCCAAAACAGGCGGCTTCGAAAAGTTTAAGGCTGTCTGCGCGAAAATAAATCACTATATCGACCTTGTGGGCAGTACTCTGTTTCATCTGCGCAAGCCGGTGCTGGCTGCACCGGTGGTCTATTATGCCCTGCGGCTGGCAAGCTACAACCAGTCCAATTTGCCGCCCCAGGTGGGGATCAACCTCCAGGCTACCGGAGAGTTTGCAAGCTTCATCAGCCGCCAGCTGGCCGTTATGGGGCCTCTGGGGCTGACGCTGGGGTGCCTGGCGCTTATGTTCCTGTCCAAGCGGGCCACCTTCCCATGGATCATCAGCGTTTTTACCCTGGCGCTGCCGCTGCTGCTGCTTCTGAGCAATCTCTATCCCAACTGACGGCGAATGAAGAAAAGTTGCACAAAATTCTTCTTGAATTGTTTAAGGTTTCGTCACAATTTGCCCGCTGCGTCTGGTATAATATGGGTGTAAGGGCGGTAGGCAATGGGGGAAACCGATGCCGTGGAAACATCTGCGGATAAGCCGACGGTGTACCTGTGACACGCTGCACTGCCGCAAAAAAAGAGGACGGAAGATGGGTACCGGCCACAGTGTGGCCCGGCTGAGAAGGACATACCCATTTCGAGGAAAAAAGCGCCCCATGGAGAGCATTCCGTGGGGCGCCGGTTTTTTATAAATTGACAGGCACAGGGCTTTGCGGTATACTGGCAGAAAGACAGAAGGAGGTATTGGAATGAACCAAATGATGGAAAAACTGAACAGGTGTGTTGAGGTTATTCGGGAGAAGACTTCTTTTCAGCCGGAGGCAGCCTTGGTGCTGGGCTCCGGATTGGGCGGCTTTGGTGAAATGGTGGAGGACGCTCTCAGGATTCCCTATGCATCCATTCCCGGGTTCCCGGTGTCCACGGTGCCTGGTCATGCAGGACAGTTCATCCTGGGCTATGTCCGGGGTGTCCCGGTGATCGTAATGCAGGGCCGTGTCCACTATTATGAGGGCTACCCCATGGAGGACGTGGTGATGCCCATCCGGATCATGGGAATGCTGGGGGCGAAGAAGCTCATCCTGACCAACGCCGCCGGCGGCGTGAATACAGCCTTTACCCCCGGCGATCTGATGCTGCTGGAGGATCATATCTCCGCCTTTGTTCCCAGCCCTCTGCGAGGGGAGAACCTGGATGCCCTGGGCACCCGGTTCCCGGATATGAGCTGTGTCTACGACAGACACCTGCGCCAGGCCGCTGAGCAGGCTGCCGAAAGCCGGGGAATTGCCCTTCAGAAGGGCGTTTACCTTCAGTGGCCGGGCCCTAACTATGAGTCTCCGGCGGAAATTCGGATGTTCCGCACTCTGGGCGCCGATGCGGTGGGCATGAGCACGGTGTGCGAAGCCATTGCCGCCCGGCATATGGGCCTGCGGGTGTGCGCCGTGTCCTGCATCACCAATATGGCCTGCGGCATCCTGCCCCAGCCTCTGAGCCATGAGGAGGTGCAGGAAACCGCGAGCCGCGTTCGGGAAAAATTCGAGAGCCTGATCCTGGAAATGATCGGAAGATTTGCAGACGCATAGGGAAGTGCCGGGCCGGTGCGAGACCTGTATTTTATCAGAGAGAGGAACATACCCATGAGATTGTTGTTTCGGCAGAGACTCTTTTCCTGGTTTTACAGCTACGATGTCTATAATGAAGCCGGTCAGACTGTCTACACGGTCAAAGGCGAGCTGGCTTGGGGCCACTGTCTGAGGATTTATGATGCCTCCGGCCGTGAGCTGGGTACTGTGAAGGAGCGGGTACTGACCCTGCTTCCCAAATTTGAAATGTATCTTGGCGATCGGTACATCGGCTGCATCAGCAAGGAATTTTCCTTTTTGAAACCGAGATTCCAAATTGACTGCAACGGCTGGCGGATCGACGGCGACTGGCTGGAATGGGACTATACCATTTTCGATGGGAATGGCCGTCCCATTGCCGCCGTTTCCAAGGAAATTCTGAACTGGACAGACACCTACGTCATTGATGTGGAGAACCCCGGAAACGCCCTGTGCGCCCTGATGCTGGTGCTGGCCATCGATGCGGAGAAGTGTTCCCGCTCAGATTGATATGAAAAAGTTCCCGGGGTCTCCGGGAACTTTTTCACGATCTATAGATCCTGAATGGGGCTGTTTTTCTGGAAATACGCCCGAATATAGGAAACAAAGGAAATCAACAGAAATACGCTGTCCACAACGGCGATGAGGGTGACTGCGGATCTTTCCAGGCCGGGCAGCAGCACCATAGCGATCAGGCTGACGAACAGCACCGTGGTACACACCTTGCCTGCCATCAGCGCGCCGGGAAGCATCCGGCCCCGGCGCAGGTGGATGATACCCATCACGGCCTGGAACAGCTCTTTCACAACGAACAGCACCAGCACAGGCCGCAGCTCCGGGTGCTCCAGAGACAGACAGAAGGTCAGCACGAACTGGGTCAATTTGTCCGCAATGGGGTCCAGTATTTTGCCCAGAGTGGAGATCATATGGAACCGCCGGGCAATTTTGCCGTCAATAAGATCTGTCAGACAGGATATAGCGAGGATCAGACCTGCGATCAGGAACTGGCGGCGTTCGGTAGCGCCCAGATAAATATGGGCATACACCGGAATGAGTGCCAGCCGGAACAGGCTGAGCAGATTGGGGATGGTAAATACTTCTTTTTTCCAGTCCTTGATGTGCATGGGCTTCCTCCATAGGGTGGGACATTTCTGTATGTTCCATATTATAGACCATCGGATTGTGTTAATCAAGGGGAACTTGGTCGCGGATGTGCATGGGATCGATACGCTGTAAGGGGAGTATTGTCAGGCTTAACCGCCGTTAACCCTTTTTGAAACAGAAAAGCCGGATTTCATCAAACAATTACGTTCTGTGTTTCCTTAAATTGGCAGCCAGCGGGTAATGCAGCGCCAGATGCTTCCAGGTCATCCGGTCCAGATTTCCGGTCATAGGAAGATTAGACAGGGACTGGAAGGAGGACAGGGAATCCGCGGTGGCGGCGTCCAGGATGCCGCCGGTACCCGGCTGGCCAATGCTTCCGTAGACAAGGGCAAGCACGGTCAGCATTCCCTGAACCAGAGGAAGAATGTTGTGGGACTCTCCCTGGCGGATAACCTGGCCGGGCTCCAGAATCACGATCACCGGCTCGGCGGCAGCCTGCTCCACAAGAGCGGGCTCATATGCGGAAACGACCGCATCCCAGGTGGCCTGATCGGTGATTCCTGTGACAGGAATACCGTGCTGCCTCTGGAAGTTGGTAACAGCCCGGGTTGTCTCCGGGCCATAGATCCCATCGGGGATCAAAGGAAGGTATCGGTCATCGCTTTCCGCAAGTACCCGGAGCATGGTCTGTAAGCTCCGGATGGGCTGGCTGACAAAGGATTCTCCTGGTCTCATCGAATCACCTCCTGCCTGACTGGGTCCTGATTTCCGGTACGAAGCTCGGTGCCGGGATATTGGGTCATGGTTCCGGTTCTGGAGTAGCGTGCTCTGGGCAGCGTGCCGCTGATGACTGCGCTGGTGTAGGGGAAGTGCTCCGGATCCCGGAGACTGGTGGTTTCAATCCCGGAGAACTGATCGTAGATGGCACCCCAGGTGTCGAAATTCACAATGCCTGTCTGGGGAAGCCCAAAGTAGCCTTGGGCTGCCAGCACGGCCTCTCTGGTGGCAGAGCCAAAGATACCGTCCACCACCGGGGCGGGGATCTGGGGGATGTAGGCCGCCAGCACCGACAGCATGTATTGCAGGTGCTCTACCTTGATGCCCCGGTCCCCCTGGCGGATGGGATTGGACAGGGCCCAGTCGATGGCATAGTATTTCTGCCCCTCACTGCGCAGCTCCGACAGGGAGGTGACGGCGGTGTAGTAGCGCACCAGAGCGTACCAGGTGGCTGGACCGACAACGCCGTCCGGGGCCAGGTTGAAAATCTCCTGGAAGGTTCGCACGGCGTTCTCTGTCTTCACTCCGTAGATTCCGTCTACCGGTGTGATTTTGGGTATAGCGGGGTAGTTCTGGGAGATTCGGTTCAGGGAGGATTGGACGACGACCACGCTGGGGCCGGAAATCCCCCGGCGCAGGGGATATCCGGGATAGGAGGAGGTGATTCCCCGGATGGGAGCATTGTTCACCACCTCGATATTTCCATAGTAGCTGCGCAGAATTTCGATGGAGTTGTAGCCCTGCAGAGCCAGATTCTGACTTCCCCACTGGCTCAGCCCTTCACAGGTGGCGGTGGTGCCGTTGCAGAATTTGGCGGCAAGGGGTTCCGCAAAGCCCGGACGGCGCAGATAGTCATTGAACAGCTCGTCGGCAATCCGGGCCACATTTTCAAAGTAGCTTCTCCCATTGACAAAGAACTGGTCATAGGCGGTGGAATTGGTGATGTCAAAGTCATAGCCCCGGCTGCGGTAGAACTCGGTGTACACCCGATTCAGCGCGAAGGAAACGATGGCCAGTATGTTGGCCCGGAGGGCGCTTTCCTCCCAGGTTGGGTAGATTTCGCTGGAGGCTACATTCTTTACGTAGTCCACAAAGGGAACAGTGACATTGGCTGCCGCGGAATTGGGCGGGCCCAGGTGGACGGTGATCTGCTGGGGAACGAAGGGAATAACCGATACGGTGGGCATACTTCACCTCCTAAAGGTTCTGAGGTGGCGTGTCGAAGACTTCGGCCTGACCAAAATAGTCCGGAAGCTCCGACAAAGGAACCAGTTCCAGCTCCTGCAAGGTCGTGACACCGGCAAAGACCTGAAGATTTTCCACTTCGATCTGCTCGTAGCCGGCTTTTCGGGCGTACAGATTCACAATGGAGAAGGGCCGCTCCGCCGGGTCCGGGGACTGGCTTTCGGATCGTTCCGGAACCGGAATGGGAATGGGCGTGATCTTCCCGCTTCGGTCGGTCAGCCGCATGGCAATGGCAGTCCCATCGGTGGCTGTCACGACAATGGCGGTGTCCTTCAGAGGCAGTTGGGCCTCACTGGCGAATGCGCGTACCTGTATGTATCCGGTTGCCTGCAAGCAAAACACTCCTTTCTGCTTTCGGATTATGGTATGCACAGGGCCGGGAGAATGTGAAAAGAACGCCCTCCGGGAGCCGGGAAGGGCGTTCGATATTCGGGGAACCGCTACAGAAAAGACTCCATCTGACGGATGTTGGCTGTTTCGCAGTCCAGAAGCTTCTGGGAAAGGATCTGAACCTGCTGGTCCTGATTGTCATAGCGGTGGATGTTTTTCAGGCTTTTGATCATGCCTCGGGTATTACCGAGGATCATCATGTCGGCGATTTTGGAGTCGCTGCCACGGCCTCCCAGCTTCATTCGTGCCGCCATGTCGGACATGAAGCGCACGGCGGGATCCAGCTCCCGTACCTCCCACCCCCGCTGGGAGGCAATGGCATGGGCCTCCGTCTCGATGGAATCATACTCCCGCAGCTGGGACTGCAGTGCTTTGCGCAGTCCGGGGCGCATGCTGGTGTCCAGAACACTGCGAATGCCGATCTGACCCATCTGGGTAGTTTTCAGTACAGAGGACAAAACTTCCTGACTGGTTTTCTTCATTTTTCCACAGTCCTTCCACGGCGCGGTACGGACCACACCTTTTTCACTTTTTGTGATCGATCATCAGGAGCAGTATGCACATTTTCTGCCGCTTCATGCATAGAATATGGGAACGAAAGGATGTGATCCTATGTGCGCGATCAGCGGTGTCATTGCCTTGGATCTTTCGGAAGAGACTGCGATCCGGATGCTTAGGTCTATGCGTCGCCGGGGACCGGATGGAGAAGGAATTGTCCGCTCCGGAGAGGCGGTGCTGCTGCACACGAGGCTTGCCATTATCGACCCGGATGGCGGTGCACAGCCTATGCACCTGCACTGGCAGGAGGAAGATTACACGCTTGTCTACAATGGGGAGCTGTACAACACAGAGGAGGTTCGGGGAGAACTGGCAAGGCTGGGTCACCGGTTCCTCGGCTATTCCGACACAGAGGTGGTGCTCCATGCCTATGCCGAGTATGGAAAGGACTGCGTGGAGCATTTCAATGGAATTTTTGCCTTGGGCGTGTGGGAAAGCCGCCGCCGCCGGTTGTTTCTGGCCCGGGATCGGATCGGGGTGAAGCCTCTGTTCTATGCGCTGCCCGGGAAAGGGATGGTATTTGCCTCGGAAATCAAGACCATTCTGGCAAGCACCCTTGTCAAGCCCATGCTGGGACAGGAGGGAGCGGCGCAGATCGTCCTTCTGGGGCCGGGCAGACTTCCGGGCAGCGGTGTGCTGGAAGGGATTTTTGAATTGGAGCCGGGATGCCGGGGATTTTTTGCAAATGGGACACTTACATTGGAGCGATACTGGCGTCTGACCGACAGGGAGCACCGACAGAGTCTTTCCGATACGGTAGATAGCGTCCGCCAGCTGGTGCAGGACGCCATCCGGCGGCAAATGGTATCGGATGTGCCCATCGGAACCTTCCTGTCCGGAGGACTGGATTCCAGCATCATCACCGCCGTGTGCGCCGGGGAACTGGAAAAGCGGGGCCAGTGTCTGCAAACCTTTTCCGTGGACTACGAAAACAATGACCGGTTCTTTACTGCCAGCAAATTCCAGCCCAACTCTGACGGCAGCTTTATCCGGCTGATGCTGGAAGCAATTCCCACCGATCATCACTGGACGCTGCTCACAGCGGAAAACCTGGCGGATGAACTGGAGAATGCCACCATAGCGAGGGATTTGCCGGGAATGGCGGACGTGGATTTTTCCTTGCTGGCCTTCTGCCGGAGGATACGGAACAGCGTAAAGGTTGCCCTGTCCGGGGAGTGCGCCGATGAGATTTTCGGTGGATATCCCTGGTATCGGGATCCGGAGGTAAGAGAGCGGGCGGGCTTCCCCTGGGCACAGAATACGCTTGACAGGGCTTCCATGCTGACCCCGGCGGTAAAGGTGGATGCCGAGGAATTTGTCATGGATGCCTACAACCAGACCTGCCGGGAAAGCGACATTCTCCCGGATACACCGCCTCTGGAGACGCGGATGAAGCAGATGGTCAATCTGAATTTCCGGTGGTTTATGCAGACGCTGCTGGACAGGAAGGACCGAATGAGCATGTACTGTGGTCTCGAGGTGCGGGTGCCCTTCTGCGACTGGCGGATTGCGGAGTATTTGTACGGTGTGCCATGGGCATATAAGGATCTGGAGGGCCGGGAAAAGGGACTGCTGCGCAAAGCTGTGGAAGGGCTCCTGCCTCGGGCGGTGCTGGAACGGAAAAAGAGTCCATACCCCAAGACCTTCGACCCCCGATATGAGCATTTGATGCAGGAGCGGTTGGCGGTACTTCTGAAGCAGGACGCACCGCTGTGGCAGTTGGTTCGGAAGGAACAGGTGAAAGCGGTGCTGGAACAGCAAACACCGTGGCCCTGGTACGGCCAGCTTATGCGCAGACCCCAGACGATGGCTTATCTGCTGCAGGTCAATTTCTGGCTGGACCGATATGGGATAAAAATGCTGTTTTAGCGGATTGACGCATAAATTGAACTGTGGTATAATTTTTGGGAATTGAGGAATCAAATAGAAAAGGAGATTATGGATGCGTAAAACAAAGATTATCTGCACCATTGGCCCTGCCAGCGAGAACGAAGAGACTCTTACCCAAATGTGTCTGGCAGGCATGAACGTTGCCCGATTGAATTTCTCCCACGGAACCTATCCGGAGCACGAAAAGAAAATTGAACTGATTAAGCGTGTTCGCCAGAAGCTGGGTCTGCCCATCGCCATCATGCTGGATACCAAGGGCCCGGAGTACCGGATTCGCACCTTTGCTGCAGGAAAGGTCACCGTGGCAGAGGGCGATGATTTTACCTTTACCACCCGGGAGGTGGAAGGCAACGAGCATCTGGTGGGCGTGAACTATAAAAATCTGAACATGGACCTGAAGCCCGGCGATACGGTTACCGTGAACAACGGCATGGTGAAGTTCCGGGTGGAGCGCATTGAGGATACGGAAATCCACTGCGTCTGTCTGGTGGGCGGTGTCCTGAGCAACCGTAAGAGTATGTCCTTCCCCAATAAGGTCATGTCCGGCCCGTATCTGAGTGAGCAGGATAAGTCCGACATTCTCTTCGGCATTGCCCATGGGGTGGACTTTATCGCAGCCTCTTTTGTGTCCGCCAAGCAGGATGTGCTGGATATCCAGAAGCTTCTGGATGAGAACGGCGGCAGTGATATTGAAATCGTGGCCAAGATCGAGAACCGTTCCGGCGTGGATAATGTGGAGGAGATTTGTTCTGCCTGCAGCGGTATTATGATCGCCCGGGGTGATCTGGGTGTGGAGATCCCCTTCGTGGAGGTCCCCTCCGTCCAGAAAAAGCTGACCCGGATCTGCCGCATGATGGGCAAGCGGGTGATTACCGCCACCGAGATGCTGGAATCCATGATCTATAATCCCCGGCCCACCCGGGCGGAGATTTCCGACGTTGCCAATGCTGTCTATGACGGCACCTCCTGCGTGATGCTCTCCGGAGAGTCCGCTGCGGGCAAGTACCCGGTGGAGGCTGTCCGGGCGATGGCAAGCATCGCTGAGTATACCGAACAGCACACCAGCTACAAGGAGCACTTCCTGTCTACGGCCCATACCGGAAAGAATAACCTGGACTGCATCTCCCACGCAGTGTGCGCCATGGCTCTGGATGTAAACGCCAAGGGTATTGTGGTCTGCTCCACCTCCGGCCGGACGGCAATGCTGGTCAGCCGCTTCCGTACGCCGGTGGATATCATTGGCATGACGACCAATGTCAAGGTCTGGCGCCGCCTGTCCATGAGCTGGGGTGTGATCCCGGTGATGGCAGACCAGTTACCCAGCATGGAGGTCATGTTCTACTACGCAAAGAACAAAGCCATTCAGACGCTGGGACTGCAGCCGGGGGACAATGTCCTGCTCACCGGCGGCCCGGTGAACGGCCTGACCGGCAACACCAATACAATTAAAATCGAGACAGTATAATAAATACCGCCACCGGGAAACCGGTGGCGGCGCTGTTTACTGGATGTGCGTATGGTTGTTGATGTGATCCTGGCAGTAGCAGTAGTAGCCTTTGCACCGGGAGCAGTACCGGAACTCCAGCTCCGGATCGGAGACATCCGTTCTGCCGCAGACCGTGCAGCGGTGGGTATAGGCGGCCTTCTGGGGTTGGGGCGACGACTGCGCTGCCTGGGGACGGAAGGGAATGACCGTTGGCCCCTGGGGCTTTTTGCGGAACAGCCCCATGAGCTTCATGCGCCACTTCATGGGAATCACATTCAGAACATCCTCGCCGAAGAACAGGAAATAGTTGGCAAGGGAAATAACAGCGAACAGGTTGTAGGGGAAAGGGTAGAGCAGAAGGTTCATCAGAACGATTACAAGATCCAGCAATGCAAAGATCCATGCCTTTACCGGGATTATGAACATCAGCAGGAACGTGGCATCAGGGTACATGGTGGCATAGCCAAGGAACAGGCTGGTGTTCAGGTAGGCCACGCTGGCACTGCCGCCGAACAGCATGCAGTAGATATCCATCATGACAATGCCGGTCAGATAAAACAGGTTAAAGCGCAGAGTGCCCCAGACATTTTCCATGGCTCTGCCGATGGAGTAGTAGCAGAACAGGGAAACTGCCATCAGCAGCAGATTGTCTACCCGATAGGTCAGGGGATAGGTCAGCAGCCGCCAGACCTGTCCCTGGAGAATCAGTGTCCGGTCAAAGTACAGAAGACTGTACAGAAGGGGATTGCCCAGAATGTCGCTCATGACATACACCACGGCGGTGCCCAGGACAATGTAGAGCATCAGATTGGGGATTCCCTTGTCCCGGTTTCGGAAGCAAAAAAGATTGAATTGTTTGCGAAGTTTTTTCAAGAGTCTCAACTCCTCGTTTTCATTGGTAGTATTTTATCAGTCCCCAGCGAAAAAGTCTATAGCGGAAATGTAAATTATCCTGGCGAAACGGAGCAAAAACAAAATTGCGTCTCCACTGCCGCAGTTGAAAGGACGGATTTGAAAAAAATATTGACAAATTCCAAAAGTATGATACCATACACTCAATTGCATACACAGCCTTATCAAGAGCGGTGGAGGGAACGGCCCGATGAAACCCGGCAACCTGTTAATTCAAGGTGCCAAATCCGGCGGCAGACGAAAGATGAGGATTCGATACAGCACACATCGGGTCTTCGGTGTGTGCAAAATTTTTTGTAGAGAAAAGGAACGAAAATGGAAAAAAGACTCTTTACCTCTGAATGTGTTACGGAAGGACATCCTGATAAGGTGGCCGACGCCATCTCTGATGCCATCCTGGACGAATGCCTGCGACAGGACCCCGGCTCCCGGGTGGCCTGTGAGACCATGGTCTCCACCGATCTGTGCATTATCTGCGGAGAAATCACCACCAAGGCAAGGGTAAACTATGAGCAGATTGCCAGAAGCACCGTCCGCCGCATCGGCTACACCCGCCCGGAGGACGGCTTCTGCGCCGATACCATGGAGGTTATCTGCCGGGTGCATACCCAGTCGGCAGACATCGCCATGGGCACCAATGATGAGGCAGGCGGCGCGGGAGACCAGGGCATGATGTTCGGCGGCGCCTGTGACCAGACACCGGAGTGCATGCCCCTGCCAGCCGCTCTGAGCCGGGCTCTGTGCCGCCGTTTGACCGAATGCGTCCGGGAAAACCCGCTCCTGCGTCCCGACGGAAAGACCCAGGTCACTGTCTCCTACGATGAAAACAACCAGGTCTTAGGCGTCGAGGCTGTGGTGGTGTCTGTGATGCACAGCGCCGGATTCCCTATGGAGGAGCTTCGCGCTTACATCCGCCGGGAGGTCATTGCCCCGGTGCTGAGCGCCTACGGCTTCCGTCTGAATCAGGTGCCGGCTGTTCACATCAACCCCACCGGAAACTTTGTCATCGGCGGCCCCAACGGTGACACAGGGCTCACCGGACGGAAGATCATTGTGGACACCTACGGCGGCTGGTTCTCCCACGGCGGCGGCGCCTTCTCCGGTAAGGACCCCACCAAGGTGGACCGCAGTGCTGCCTACATGGCCCGGTATATGGCAAAGAATCTGGTAGCTGCGGGCCTGGCAAAGCAGGTTCAGGTGCAGCTTGCCTACGCCATCGGCGTGGCGGAGCCGGTCTCCCTTCGGGTGGACAGCAATGGAACCGGCGTGATCCCTGACGAGGAAATGACGGCGCTTCTGCGCCGGGACTGCGACCTGACTCCAGCGGGCATTATCCGCACCCTGGGTCTGCGCCGTCCCATCTACAGCGCCACTGCTTCTCAGGGGCATTTCGGCATGGAAGACAGGCCCTGGGAGAGAACCGATCTTGCCGAAAAGTGGAAGTGCTAAAATAAGATTGGCTGAATCTGCCGCCCTTCCAGGGCGGCTTTCAGCGTCTGGGGGATTTTTTCAAAGTCAGCCACCATGCTGGTGGGCTTGTTGGCTGGGTCATCCTGGCCGAAGGGGACAAAATAGCAGTGCTTCCGGTTGAGAAGACTTCCGATATTTGCTGCAGCTCCGGACAGGGCATCGTTGGTGGATACGGCGATGACCACCGGGCGGCCATTGCGCAGATGGCTTTTTGCTGCCATGGTCACGGATGTGTCAGCGATCCCGTGGGCGAGCTTTGCCAGCGTGTTTCCGGTGCAGGGGGCGATGAGCAGAATATCCAGAAGCTTCCTGGGACCGATGGGCTCCGCCTGCGGGATGGTGGTAATGGCCTCCCGTCCGCAGAGCCTTTTCACCGTTTCCAGATGCTCCCGGGCGGTTCCGAACCGGCTGTCCGTGGAGGCAGAGATTCCGGAAAGGATGGGAACAATATCGTACTCCCGGCGAAGAGCTTCCATCACGGGGAATACTTTGGAATATGTACAGAAGGAGCCGCACATGGCAAAGCCGAGGGTCATAGCTGCACCTCCCGAAGAATCGTCCGGGCAATGAGTGCACCGGAGGAGACAGGCGTCCGTACCCCTGGAAGTCCCCTTGACCATATCACATCCGGGCCATCCAGACCCCTCTGAGAGGCCAGGTCAATTTTTACGCATTCCCGCCAGGCGGCGGATTCCTCCTGCCCCAGTATGGGCGCAGGGACGGTGTTGAACAGCAGACGTTTCCCGGGAGCCAGCCGGTTCAGATCCTCCACTGACGCGGCCTGATAGCCCAGGGCGCGGATCATGGCCCGATCCTTTTCCTTCCGGGCCACAATGGTTACGTCCGTACCCAGGGCGGAAAGAAGCTTTGCCAGGCACTTTCCGATCCGCCCCCAGCCCAGAATCACAGCAGAAGCATCGGCAAAGGCAGTGGTCAGCTCTCCGGCGGCTACCCGCAGGGCACAGTCCGCTGTCAGAGCGGCGTTGGCGGCCAGGTATTCTTCGTCCCGGAGAAGGTCCATGACGGTGCGCCCTTCCAGGGCAGGATGGCGGAGGTTCCCGCCGATGACGCAAAGCGTCTCCGGCAGCATCTGCAGCAGAGCTTCCAGACTCCCGCCGCCCCGCAGACTGCCATCGGAAGCAAAGCTGGGGACGTCCAGCAGTACGTGGGTGATTTCCGGGGCGGGGTGATCGATGGTGGGAAGGCCCATATCCTCCAGAGCACGCCGGGCATACCGGCATGCGGCGGTTACTCCCACCGGATAAATCAGCATGGGTTTCAAAAACATCCCTCCTTCTTCACCAGAATATGAAAGTAGGGGGATTGTGTGCGCACAAAACCCGGAAGACAGCTGGGGAACACTTGATTTTTAAGCGAAAATCGGTATAATGGAGCGCAAGAGGTGAAGACAATGCAGCGCTATGGATTTATTCACGATATGATGGATGTGAAGGTGCTGATTCTGTACGTGATGTCCCGGGTCAGTGATCCGGTGGATACCCAGCAGCTTTATGAGCTGTGCTATCAGGATGAATGCCTGAGCTATTTTGACGTTTGCACGGCCGTTCCGGAGCTGGTGGACTCCGGACATCTGCAGAAGGTGGGGGACGAGCACTACGAAATTACACAAAAGGGACGGGAGCACTGCACTCTGACAGAGGACTCCATTGCCTTTTCCGTTCGCCAGCGCGCCGAGAACGCCGTCGCCGTTTTCAACCGGCAGCTCCGGCGCAGCTGCTTTGTGAAAACCGGAACGGAGCCTGGGGATAATGGAGACTTCACTGTGCGTATGGCTCTGAGCAATGAGACCGGAACGCTGATGACGATGGAGCTGATGGCTCCCAACCAGCGGCAGGCTCTGCGGCTGAGCAAGCTGCTGGAAAAGAAGGCGGAGGAAATCTACAACCTGACCATGGCTTCTCTGCTGGATGAGGAAGATATGTGATAATTGTTAACAATTTCAGGACTTGCTCAATTCGCGGTATTGTGCTATAATACCAACACACCGGAGGACCGGTGACACGAAAGGAGCTGCCGCATATGAAATTCCAATTCAGTGAAAAGAAAGTGAAACTTCCTGGCAACGTCCATGCCTACGCCGAGAAGAAGGTAATGAAGCTGGCACGCTTTTTTGAGGAGGATGCACAGGCACTGATTGTATTCTCTGTGGAGAAGAACCGGAACAATGTGGAGCTGACCGTTCACGGTGCAGGCACCTGGTTCCGGGCCCATGAGAGTACTTCCGATATGTTTGCCTCCATTGATGCGGCTGTGGCTACCATCGAGGGACAGATCCGCAAGAACAAGACCCGCCTGGCCAAGCGCCTGAAGCAGGGGGCTTTTACTCGCACCGTCCAGGAGGAGACCTCCTTTACCCCGGAGCCTGCCGAGGAGGAGCTGAACATTGTCCGCATCAAGACCTTCCCCTTCAAGTCCATGACCCGTGAGGAAGCGGTTTTGCAGATGAATCTGCTGGAACATAATTTCTTTGCGTTCCGGGACGAGGACAACGGCGGAAGCTATGCCGTGGTCTATCGCCGAAATGACGGCGGCTATGGTCTGATCGATGACAGCGAATAACCGTTTCGTATCCGCCGGCAGCAATGCCGGCGGATACTTTGCGATTTTGGCAGGAGCCGGAAAGAAACCGCGTCTTCGGGGAAATAACTATTTACAGAATGTCTCTGCATGTGGTATGATGGGTGCAGAAATATGGATACAGAGGTTTTCCGAATGAATTACATTGTGATGGATATGGAGTGGAATCAGCCCTGGCCGGGTTCTCCCTCTGCGAAAAAGGTGCTTCCGGTTCCAATCCGGGGAGAGATCATCCAGATCGGTGCGGTCCGCGTTACACAGGATCAGCAGGTTGAAGACGAGTTTCAGATTTTGATCGCACCCAAGTATTATCGCCGCCTGAACCGCCGGGTCAGCAAGCTCACCGGCATCAAGGAATCCCGTCTGAAGGAGGAGGGAGTACCCTTCCCGGAGGCTATGGAGCAGTTCCGGCAATGGTGCGGAGAGGACATCGTGTTCCTTACCTGGGGCTTTGATGATATTGGAATACTGCGGGAGAATCTGAACCTGTTTGACCTGGATACCGGCTTTACCAACCGGTGGTACAATGCGCAGATGATTTTCAATGCCCAGACCGATGGCTCCACCTCTCAGAAAGCGCTGAAAACAGCTATGGAAACCTTTTCCATTGAGGCTACCCGCCCTGCCCATGATGCTCTGGGGGATGCCTACCACACCGCGCTGATCTGTGCGCGGCTGGATCTGGAACGTGGAATGCGGGAGTATGATGCAGCCCTGAAAAGCCATGAGGATGGATTCCACGGCGCGGAGCTTCCCGGCTGCATTGCCCGGAAGGTGTACTACGATTATAAGGACAAGACGGCTGCACTGGGTGCCATGGCAGGAGAGGAGAATCTCTGCCCGGTGTGCGGCGGAAGAATGCTGGGCTCCCGCTGGTTTGCCCAGCCCGGTCACCGGTATATGGACCTTGCCGCCTGTCCCACCCATGGGAAGTTCCTCATCCGGGTTCGGCTGTCGGATCAGCCGGATGGAACGGTTCGGGTCAGCCGCCTGACCTATGAAGCCACCTCGGAGGCTGCTCAGGCCTATGCCCGGCGGGCAGAGAAGGCCGATCCCCAGCAGATGGGCTCCCGCCCCCGCCGCAGAAGACGCAGAGCGAAGAAGACGGAAGCCGAATAAAGTGTTACGCCGTGAGATGCAGCAGGTCATCTCACGGCGTTATTTTGGAAAGAACCACCGTACAGTCCAGGAAGCCATTAAGAAGCCCACAAAGTCCGCAAGCAGGGCAGCGGGAACCGTGTAGCGTGTTTTCCGGATTCCTGCCGCGCCGAAGTAGACGCTGATGGTATAGAAGGTCGTCTCTGTGGAGCCCAGCATCACGGCAGCCGTTCTTCCGATTTGGGAATCGACCCCGTACCGCGCCATGAGATCGGCGCCGACTGCCAGGGCTGCACTGCCGCTGATGGGACGGATCAGAACAAGCATGGCTGTTTCCGGCGGGATACCAAAGACACGAAAGACCGGGGCGAGGACAGAAGTGAGAATATCCGCCGCTCCGGAGGCGCGGAGCATATTCACTGCGGTCAGGAGCAGTACCAGAGCCGGGAGAATGGAAGCCAGAAGCCGCAGACCCTCCGCCCCGCCGACAAGCAGCCGGTCATAGGCGTTTTCCTTCCGGTGCAGGGCCAGAGCACAGGACAAAAGAAGCAGCACAGGGACAAGGTAACCGCTGATCATCGGCGAAACCTCCCCATAGTCCAGGCCGCCAGAACGCCCAGCCCTGCGGAGAGCAGGCTGGTGATCCAAACTGCCGGGAGAATGTCAAAGGGGGCATCGCAGCCCAGTGCGCTTCGAACGGCTGCCACGTTAGAGGGAAGAAGCTGGATGGAGGCGGTGTTCAGGACGATCAGTCTGCACAGCTCGTCGGTGGCAGTATCGCCCCGCTTCAGCTGCTTTGCTGCGCGTATGCCCATGGGCGTGGCGGCGTTCCCCAGTCCCAGAAAATTGGCACAGATATTGGCGCTCAGCTCCTGCTTCAGAAGCTCGTTTCGCTTTGCGGAAGGGAAAACCCGGCACAGAAGCGGTGAGAAGACCCGGGCAAGAAGCTGGGTAATCCCGGCGCTTTCCATCAGACGGCCCACACCGGACCACAGGCACAGGCTTCCCGCTATGGAGATGCCCAGGGTGATCCCGGATTGAGCACCTTCCAGGAGAGCACCGGCCAGGGCTTCACCGCGGCCGGTGAGAAAACCACACAGAACACTTACAGCAAGAATGCCAAACCAGATCCAGCTCATGACCATTCAGATTCCCCCCGGACAATCCTATGCACCGGAGGGGGAGGCCATACCGGAGAGGAACGAGAAAAGGACGGCCTGATGACCGTCCTTCCGCTTTATTCGGATGCTTCCTTTGTTGCAATCTCATAGACCGCATTTTTGGGAAGCTTCAGGTCCTTTGCCGTCTGCCGGATGGCATCCTTGCGGCTCAGGCCCTGCTCCATCAGACTGCTCAGGTGCGCAGTGACGTCTGCGGCTTCGGGCATGGCGGCGGGAGCATCCGGAAGACCGGCCACCACCAGCACGTATTCCCCCTTGGGGGGAATCTGGCTGCACCGTTCCAAAGCCCCTCCCAGGGTGGTGCGGATGACCTCCTCGTGGAGCTTGGTCAGCTCCCGGCACAGGCTGATTGGCCGGTCTGCACCAAAATAGGAGATCATATCCTGTAAGGTTGCCTCCAGCTTGTGGGGAGCCTCATAGAAGATCATGGTGCGCTTTTCCTCCCGCAGGGAATCCAGATGCTCCCGGCGGCTTTTGCCCGCTGTGGACAGAAAGCCCTCAAAGCAGAACCGGCCGGTGGCCTGGGCAGAGATGCTCAGCGCCGTGACGGCGGCACAGGGGCCGGGAATGGCGCACACCGGAACCCCGGCCTGGGCGCATAGCCGCACCAGATCCTCGCCGGGATCAGAGATGGCGGGGCTTCCCGCATCGGAGACCAGAGCGCAGGTCTGCCCTTCCAGAATCCGTCCCAGGATTTTTTCTCCCTGCACGGCCTTGTTATGCTCGTAGTAGCTGACAAGGCTTTTTTTAATTCCCAGATGATTCAGAAGCTTCAGCGTTACCCGGGTGTCCTCCGCTGCGATGAAATCCGCCTGGGCAAGAGTCTGGGCACATCGCTGGGAGATATCCCCCAGATTGCCGATGGGGGTGGGCACAAGATACAGCATTCCGGACATAGAAAAGCTCCTTCGTATCGTTTTATTCCTTATGGTATATTTCCTTATACAGAGGGGTTTGTGCACCATCCCGGGTGTGAAGGGCCCATTCGGAAAGCTTCAGACCGGGTTTTCCTCCTTTGCGGAACCGCAGCAGGATCAGTCCTATGGGCCCATCCTCCTGATGGCGAAGAAGAACCAGCTCTTTGGCTTCCAGTTTTTCGGCGGAGCCGCAGACGATGAGACTTGCCAGACGCTCCGGACGGTGGACGAGGAACACCTCCCCTCCGAATTTGACGGCCCACCCGGCGGCATGGAGCAGTTCCTCCATTGTGCAGGAGTCTTCCTTCCGCGCCTGAGGTAAGGATAGGCTGGATGGGCCTCCGGAAAAATAGGGCGGATTTGCCACGCAGCAGGTGAAGCTGCCGGGAGAAAACCTCTCAGATACCGACTGCACCGGGGCGCATATACTTTCCATGCGGGCGGATAAACCGTTGCGGCGGATGTTTTCCACAGCCGCATTGTGGGAGAGCGGATCGATCTCCATGCCGCAGACGGTGCAGGTGGGCTCTTTGCTGCACAGCAGCAGTCCCAGAGTTCCGCAGCCGGAACACAGATCCAGAACAATTGCATGCTTCCGCAGGGTCACAAAATGGGCAAGGGCCATGGAATCGGTGCTCAGAGGAAAGGCGCCTTTCGGAATATCCAATGTAATGCCGCCGGGCAACAGCTCCATAAAACATAACTCCCTTTGGAAGAAAGGATGGCTGCATCCATATCTTCCTGCGTACATTGAAATAATAGTAAAATTGGTCTGCGCAGAAGTTCCTGCGCAGACCAATGTGAGGAGCGGATGATTAACCTTCCTCGATAGCGCCAGTGGGGCAGCTGTCAGCGCAGGTGCCGCAGGAGACGCAGGCATCAGCGTCGATGACGTACTTGCCGTCACCCTCGGAGATGGCGCCGATGGGGCAGCTGTCAGCGCAGGTGCCGCAGGAGACACAAGCATCAGTGATGATGTAAGCCATGGTGATTACCTCCATACTATATATGTTTTACGCCTTTTTTTGCGGACGCACAATTATTGTAGCATGGATTTGGGAAAATGCAATTCCTTTTTCAAAAAATGAATAAAAAATTCTGACAGTGGCGATGCTCTCCCAGACAGGAAGCAGGGAAAACCTGTGCTTCCGAAGAAACAGGGAGGCGGTTTATTGCGGTATCATGCGTTATCGGCGGAGTTGATTGAACGCTCCGGAAGTCTGGCAAAAGCCCTGGGCCACAGCTACGTTGGCTCCGCGCACCTGCTGCTGGTGATGGCCCGGGAGCCCGGCGGGGCGGGACTGATTCTGCGCCAGCTGGGGGTGGACCCGGATCTGACGGAGGCTATGGCCCAGCTGCTGTACGGTGCGGGAACGCCAAATCTGCCCCTGCCTCAGGGACTGACGGCTCAGGCAAAACAGCTCTTGGCCGATGCCGGACGGGAGGCCAAAGCCCAGGGAAAGCGGGAGATTGAGCCATACCATCTGCTTCTGGCCATGGCAAGGCACGAGGACAACGGAGCATCGGAGCTCCTGAAGGCCAACGGTGTCACCCCGGATGCGCTGTTTACCTATACACTGGAGTATTTGCGCTGGGAACATGCGGCGCTGGGAAAGACGAAAAGGGAGGCGGTCACTACGAGATTATTGGAGCAATTCAGCGAGGACCTGATTGCCAAGGCATCCACCATGGAGCCGGTGATCGGGCGGGAGAAGGAAATTGATACGGTTATCGGCATTCTGTGCCGGAAGAACAAGAACAATCCAGCCCTGGTGGGGGAACCGGGGGTTGGAAAGACTGCCATCGCCGAAGGGCTGGCACAGCGAATGGCAATGGGCAACGTTCCGCCCCAGCTGAAGGAAAAGCATCTGGTGAGCCTGAATATGGCAAGTCTTGTGGCGGGGACAAAATACCGGGGGGAGTTTGAAGAGCGGCTTCGGGACGTGCTGTCAGAGATTCGTCGAAGCGGCGATGTGATATTGTTCGTTGACGAGATGCATACCATTGTCGGAGCGGGCGCGGCAGAGGGGGCCATTGACGCGGCCAACATTCTGAAGCCCGCTCTGGGCCGGGGAGAGCTGCAGATGCTGGGGGCAACGACCCGGGAGGAATACCGTCGCTATATTGAAAAGGATGCAGCGTTGGAGCGCCGCTTTCGGCCTGTGGTGGTGGAGGAACCCAGCCAGGACAGCACGCTGGCGATCCTGCGTGCTCTGAAGCCTGGATTGGAGCGCCACCACCATCTGCGGATTTCCGAGGAGGCACTGAAGGAGGCTGTCCGTCTGTCGGTGCGGTATCTTCCGGATCTATACCTGCCGGATAAGGCCATTGACCTGCTGGATGAGGGCGCGGCCCGGGCCAGAATGGAGGAGATGCACAGCGGACGGGGCAGTGCCGCCCGAAAGGAACTGGAGCAGGAACTTCAGGGAGCAGTCCGGGAGCGTAAATTCGAGAAGGCCGCGGAGCTGCGGGATAAGATGCAGTACCTGTCCAAACCCCAGGAGAGCCGCAGGAGCCGGGGCGTTACCGCGGCGGACATTGCGAATGTAGTATCGGAGCGTACCGGGATCCCGGTGGGACGGCTCACCGCCGGGGAGCGGGAGCGGCTGCTGGAGCTGGAGGGACTGCTGTCATCCCAGGTAATTGGACAGCAGAAGGCTGTGGCGGCGGTGGCTGAGGCTGTCCGGCGGGGCTACTCCGGCATTCGGGATGCAGGGAGGCCCATTGCCTGCATGCTGTTTACCGGTCCTACCGGCGTGGGAAAGACGGAGCTGTGCCGGGCGCTTTCTCAGGAGGTTTATGGCAGCCGGAATGCCATGATTCGGCTGGACATGACGGAATATATGGAGAAGCACAGCGTCTCCCGGCTGATCGGTGCGCCGCCGGGCTATGTGGGGTATGAGGAGGGTGGAAAACTTACCGAGGCGGTGCGCCGCCGGCCATACTGTCTGGTGCTGCTTGATGAGCTGGAAAAGGCGCATCCTGACGTTTTGGGCCTTTTGCTTCAGATTATGGAGGAGGGCGTGCTGACAGACTCTACCGGCAGGCATGTCAGCTTCCGCAACGCCATTGTGGTTATGACTTCCAACGTTGGAGGAACACTGCGGGGGGACGGCCTGGGCTTTTGCGCCTCCGGCAGGGAGGCAGAGCTGGGAAAGGCGGTTCAGGAGGCGTTTTCTCCGGAATTTCTGGGGCGGCTCGATCAGATTGTCCGCTTCGAACCCCTGGGCAGGGGCGCCATGGAGACAATCGCCTGGAAGTACCTGGTGCAGCTTCAGGAGCGGACTCTGGCTATCGGCACACAGCTTCAGCTGCCTCAGGAGCTGGCGCGGTTTCTTCTGGATAAATGCCCCGGAAAGGATGGCGCCCGGCAGCTGCGGCGTCTGGTTCAGACGCAGGTGGAGGGCCCACTGGCGTCGTACCTTCTGACCTTCTCCCGGAAACCCGGCCGGGTGCAGGTAAGCCTGGAGGAAGGGAAAGTCTCCTTTTGCGTCTAAAAATCGGTTTTGGCTGCATATTCCGACAAAATGGGACACGGCTAGAAGAATATAATGCAGGGGCGGGGAAAGCCAGGAGAAGGGCCCCGCCCACATTTTGCAGAAATGTACACAAACAACCGTTCGAAAATTTGATTTTTTCCCAAAACGCCAAAAAATCGGGAAGAAAAAGATTGATTTTTTGGGAGCGACGTAGTATACTGTCCTTAAATGGAGTAAAAGGGTAGTTAAGTGGAGTAAAATGGAATGGAGGTGAGCACATGATCGGAAAATACCCTGCAAAGCTGGACGACAAGAATCGCTGTTTCGTTCCGTCTAAGCTTCGGGAAAGCCTGGGGGAGAATTTCTTCGTGACCCTGGGTGTTAACTGCGGTCATCGCTGCCTCACCATCTACACCGCCGCCGAGTGGCAGCGGCTTTCGGACAACTACAACAGCCTCAGCATCTCCCAGCGCTCCGGCCCCACCAGCCTGATTTTTATGAATGCAGTGGAGTGTGTGCCGGACAAGCAGTTCCGCTTCGCACTGAGCTCTTTCCTGCTGCAATACGCCAGGATTGACCGGGAGATTATGATCGTCGGCCGCGCCGGACAGGCGGAGATCTGGGATAAGGATGAGTTTGAAGCCTTTGAGGCGGAGAACCTGACACCTGAAAAGCTGCTGGCATCCTTGGAGGCCATCGGCCTATGAATGAATTCCATCATGTTTCGGTTCTCCTGGACGAGTGCCTGGAGGGACTGGCCATCCGGCCGGATGGTATTTACGTAGACGGAACCCTTGGCGGTGCGGGGCACTCCCTGCAGATTGCCCGCCGCCTGACCAGCGGACGGCTTATCGGCATTGACCGGGACAGGGTTGCTCTTGCAGCTGCGCAGAAGCGGCTGGAGGAGGTTCAGGATCGGGTGACACTGGTTCACGCCAACTTCCGGGAAATGGATCGGGTGATTCAGGAACTGGGAATCCCCGGGGTAGACGGCATTCTGCTGGATCTTGGGGTTTCTTCCCCTCAGCTGGACGACTCGGAGCGGGGCTTCTCCTACATGGCAGAGGCACCACTGGACATGCGCATGAATGGCCAGGATGTTCTGGATGCCGGCCAGGTGGTGAATACCTACAGCTATGAGCAGCTCAAGCGTATCCTCTACGATTACGGTGAGGAACGCTATGCTCCCCAGATCGCATCGGCCATCTGCCGCCGCCGGGAAGAGAAAACCATTGAGACGACCCTGGAGCTGGCAGACATCATCCGCTCGGCTATGCCCGCCTCCGCACTCCGGGAAAAGCAGCATCCGGCAAAGCGCAGCTTCCAGGCCATCCGCATTGCGGTGAACGATGAACTGGGTGCGGTGGAAGAAGTCATGAACAAGGCTATTGATCTGCTGAATCCGGGGGGACGGCTGGCAGTTATCACGTTTCACTCCCTGGAGGATCGGATTGTGAAAAGCGCCATGGCAGAGGCGGCAAAGGGCTGTATCTGCCCGCCGGAATTTCCGGTGTGCGTATGTGGACGCAAGCCCCGGGTCAAGCTCATTACCCGCAAGCCCATCACCTCCGCCCAGGAGGAGCTGGACCGCAATCCCAGAGCCAGAAGCGCAAAGCTTCGTATCTGTGAAAAAATCTAGAAAAATATACGGATGAACACGCATCGTGGAGAAGGGAGCAGAGCTTATGGAACGCAAGCCTGAAATTCAGTATGTCGGTCAGTTCTATGTCTACGGAAGTGAAGCCCGCCAGCTGGAAGAGAAAAAGCGTCGTCAGGCGAAAACCAGTCTGCCGATGGCCAGACTGGAAAAGCTGGAAAAGCTCTATGTGGACCCTGTTGCCCTGCTGGGAATCGCGGTGGCCATCTTCATGGTGGCGGCTATGGTCATTGGCTTGCAGCAGATCCGGAAGGACTGGGCGGTTTACAATGGAATGTCGGAGTATGTGTCGCAGCTCAACCGGGAAAATGCAGAGCTGTCGGCCCGCTACCGGGAGAGCTTTGATCTGGAAGATATTCAGAAGAAAGCCGTCGGTATTGGCATGATCCCCAAGGAAGAGGCTCAGACGATGACCGTTCGCGTCCATGTTCCCAGGCAGGAAGCAAAGCCTACCATGTGGGAGGAAATTGTCTGGTTCTGGAACGGGCTGTTTGCCGATGCCCGGGCATAATTGAATAGTTGCCTCATACAATTCAACCAGGATGGCAATGATGCTGCAGTGGGCGGCGAGGGATTCCCTTGCTGCCCACTCTTTGAAAGGAAGAATGGTATGGGCAGGAAGAAGGAATACGACCGCCTTCGCATGAATACACGCCAGCACAGACGCATTGCCCTCGTGATGCTTGTGTTTGGCGTGCTGGCATTTGTGCCTGTTTTTGGGCGGTTGTACAGCCTGATGATTCTGAATTACGACTACTATGCGGGGCTTGCCCTGCGAAACCAGACCCGGACGACCCAGGTGCCGGCCCGGCGGGGGGACATTGTGGACCGGAATATGAATATCCTTGCCACCTGCGTATCCGTGGAGAATGTGTACCTGGATCCCCACGAGCTGAAACAGTCCCGGGCGGATATCCCGGCACTGTCTCAGGCGCTGGGGCAGCTGCTGGAAAAGGATCCTGCCTGGATTCAGGAGCAGGCGGGGGACTTAAAGCGCCGGTACAAGCAGATTGGCTCCCGGGTGGAGGAAGAGACAGCGGCTCAGATCCGGGCCTATATCACGCAGAATAACATCTCAGGCGTACACCTGGAGCCTGCAGCCAGACGCTTTTATCCCTATGGAAGTTTGGCCGCCCAGATGATCGGCTTCACAAATGTCTCTCTGGAGGGGGCTGAAGGGGTGGAGGCCGCCTACGACAGCTTTCTTTGCGGCAAGATGGGAAAGGTCATCACCACGAAGGGAAACAACGAGATGGATATGCCCTTTTCCTATGAGCAGTTCGTCTCGGCACCGGAAGGGTGTACCGTGGTGCTGACGCTGGACACCACAATCCAGGAGTGCCTGGAAAAGCAGATGACGGCTGCCATTGGCCGTTATGACGTACAGAACGGTGCCTTCGGCCTTGTGATGAATGCCAAGACGGGAGAAATTCTGGCAATGGCAACTCTTGGAAGCTATGATCCCAATCACTATTCCGCTCTGGCTGATCCGCAGGTTCTGGAGGAACTTGAGCAGTTGGAGGAGCGTTACCTGTCAGCACCGGAGGGGAGCGAAGAGTATCTCGCCGGAAAGCAAGCCTATGACGAAGCGCTCACTGCAGCAAGGCTGAAACAGTGGCGCAACCGGGTGATCTCCGATGGCTACGAGCCAGGCTCCACCTTCAAGGTACTGACGATGGCGGCAGCGCTGGACTGCGGTGCCATCGACCTGAACACGTCCTTTCACTGCTCAGGTTCCGAGCAGATTCCCGGGCGGGCACAGCGGCTTCACTGCTGGCGCTCCCAGGGACACGGCGGGGAAAAGACGCCCCAGGCGCTTCAGAACTCCTGCAACATTGCCTTTGCGCACATCGCCCTGAAGCTGGGTGGGGAGCGGTTCTACGAATATGTGCAGCGGTTTGGTGTTCTGGAGAAAACCGGCATTGACCTTTCCGGTGAGAGCAAGGGCGTATTTTTTGACAAGGCCCTGGTGACGGACACCCAGAAGTGGGGCACCGCGTCACTGACCTCCGGCTCCTTCGGCCAGACCTTCAAGCTTACGCCCCTGCAGCTGGTGCGGGCCATTGCCTCGGTGGTCAATGGCGGATATCTGATGGAGCCGTATATTGTCAGTCAGGTTGTGGACGCGGATGGAAATACCGTTTTCGAGGCCGAGCCTACAGTGGTTAGGCAAACCATCTCCCCGGAGACTTCGGCTACCATGCGCAGCCTGATTGAATCCGTGGTTACAGAGGGGACGGCAAGGAACGCCGCGGTATCGGGATTTTCCATCGGCGGCAAGACCGGTACCAGCGAGAAGATCGATGTCTTCGATGAAAACGGCCAGCGGGTTCAGGATAAGATCGTGTCTTTTGTGGGGATTGCGCCCATGGATGACCCGCAGTACATCGTATTGGTAGCACTGGACACGCCTTCCAGGAAGACGGGCATTTACATATCCGGCGGCGTTATGGCTGCACCTACGGTTGGCGCGGTGTTGGCGGATATTCTGCCCTATCTGGGGGTAGAGCGACACTACCCGGAAGGGGAGGAAGCCAGCCGGCAAGTTATTTTGGAAGACTTCACGGGCTTGACAGAAAGCGAAGTGGAGAGTAAAATAAAAAGGTTAAGCCTGACAGCCGAGTTTTTGGGCAGTGAGGAGCGTGTCACCGGGCAGCTTCCCGCCCCCGGAGCGGCGGTTCCCGGCGGGAGCAAGATCCTTCTTTACTGCGGACAGACCTCCCAGCCCCGCGATATCACGGTGCCGGACTTTCTGGGCATGAACCGCCAGCAGGCGGCTGATACGGCGGGAGCGATGGGGCTGTATATCCTCGTGGCGGGAAACAATGAACTGTCTCCCACTGTGACGGTTGCTGCTCAGGACATTCCCCCGGGTACGGTGGTTCCGGCGTGCACCACTGTAAAGCTGACCTTTGCCGATACCCAGGCCCATGACTAATTACCCTTGCAGAGTAAGGAGAGAATACCATGAAATTACAGGAGCTTTTGGCTGGCGTGGATGTGCTGGAATGTACGGCTGCTCCCGACACCGAGATTTCTCAGATTGCCTATGATTCCCGAAAGGTAACAGCGGGAACGCTTTTCACCGCGGTGACCGGGTTTGCCGCAGACGGCAACCGCTTTATCCCCATGGCGCTGGAAAAGGGCGCGGTGGCTGTGGTCACGGCGAAGAAGCCAAAGGAAGACATCCCCTACATTCTTGTCCCCTCTGACCGCCTGGCTCTGGCGCAGATTTCCTGTAATTTTTATGGAAATCCTGCCGGAAGCATGATCATGGTGGGCATTACCGGAACCAATGGCAAGACCTCCACCACGCTTCTGCTGAAGCATGTACTGGAGACGTGCACGGGAGCAAAGGTTGGACTCATCGGCACTATGGCCAATATGGTGGGGGATGAGGTGATCCCTACCGAGCGTACCACACCGGAGAGTCTGGAGCTGCAGCAGCTGTTTGCCCGGATGCGGGACGCCGGCTGCCGGTATGTGGTTATGGAGGTTTCCAGCCATGCCCTGACACTGGAGCGTGTGGGCGGGGTTTCCTTTGATGCGGCAGCCTTTACCAATCTGACGGAGGACCATCTGGACTTCCACAAGACCATGGATGCCTATTGCGATGCCAAATGCCAACTGTTCCGTAGGTGCGGCAAGGGGGTTATCAATGTGGATGATCCCTATGCCCCCAGGTTCCTGCAGAATGCTTCCTGCCGGGTGCTTACCACCGGTGTTCAGAATCAGGCAGATCTGATGGCCCGGGAGGTGGAGCTGCATGCTGAGGGTGTGACCTTCACCGCCGTTCTGGGGGACCTTCAGGCCAGGGTAAAGCTTGCGATTCCCGGACGCTTTACGGTATATAATGCGCTGACGGTCCTGGGTATTGCCGGGGTGCTGGGTATCCCGCTGGAAGAGGCAGCCAGGGCTCTGACGACTGCTCAGGGAGTCAAGGGCAGAGTGGAGGTCGTCCCCACGCCGGGGACATTCTACAGCGTCCTGATCGATTACGCCCACACCCCTGACGGGCTGGAAAATGTTCTTCGTTCCGTGAGGGATTTCTGCAAGGGACGTCTCATCTGCGTGTTTGGCTGCGGCGGCGACAGAGACCCCATCAAGCGGCCGATTATGGGGCATATTGGGGTGCAGCTGTCAGATCTGGCCGTGATTACCTCGGACAATCCCCGGACCGAAGACCCGATGGCGATCATTGAAGATATCGTCAAAGGGGTAAAACAGGAAGACGGGGAATATGTTGTAATCGAAGATCGCCGCAAGGCCATTCGATTTGCTATGGACATTGCGAAAAAAGATGATATAATTGTACTTGCTGGAAAGGGGCACGAGACCTATCAGGACGTCGGCGGTCATAAGCACCACCTGGATGAGCGGGAGGAGGTTGCTGCCCATCTGACCCAGCGTACTGGGGAGATACTCCCGAAAGGAATGGTCATAGACAATGGCTGAAATAACCTTACGTCAGGCTGCTGCCTGGTGCGGCGGATGTGTGGATGAAAAATACGCGGATATAACCTTCCTGGGCGCGGGAAATGACACCCGGACCATCGGAAAGGGACAGTTGTTTATTGCGCTCCAGGGGGCGCGGGATGGCAATGACTTCGTTGGCGCTGCTATTGAAAAGGGAGCGGCGGCAGCGCTGTGCAGCCGTCGGACGGGAGATTACCCTGCCATCTATGTGGATGACCCCCGGGTCGCTCTGGGCATGATCGCCAGGGAGGAACTGAAGCATATCGGACCCAAAGTGGTTGCGGTTACCGGTTCCGTTGGCAAAAGCACCACAAAGGAAATGATTGCTACTGTTCTGGCAGGTGCCTATCGGGTGAGTAAGACCCCCGCCAATCACAATAATGACATTGGCATGCCCATGGCGATTCTGGGAATGCCGGAGGATACCGAGGTGGCTGTGCTGGAAATGGGCATGAACCACTTCCGGGAGATCGCCTATCTGTCCGGGATTGCCCATCCGGACGTGGCCGTTATCATCAATATCGGAACCTCTCACATGGAGTTTCTGGGTTCCCGGGAGGGAATCCGCAAGGCCAAAATGGAAATCACCGAGGGCATGTCGCCCCAGGGGATGCTCCTGCTCAATGGCGACGATACCATGCTGAGCTATCTGGAGGAGAAGCCTGCACAGCGGATCACCTATTTCGGCCGCACAGAGCAGTGCGATGTCCGGGCGCTGGACGTGCACCAGGAGGGAGAGTTCCTGTGCTTTCAGGTGGAGGCCGGCCGCCTGAATGTGCCGGTCAGAATGCAGCTGGAGGGAGAACACTTTGTGGGGGATGCCCTGGCAGCTGCCGCGGTGGGACTGAAGCTGGGTGTTCCGGCACAGGTCATCCGGAAGACCCTGGAGGCCTTCCGGAATCTTTCCGGCCGCCAGGAAATCTTCCGGGCGGGAGACTACACGATTATCCGGGACTGCTATAACGCCAGCCCGGAGTCCATGATTGCAGCTCTGGGAGTCCTGGGCAACCGATCCGGACGGCGTGTTGCGGTGCTGGGTGATATGCTGGAGCTGGGGGACTGCGCCAACGCTGAGCACTACAAGGTCGGACGTGTGGCAGCTGAGAAATCGGATCTGGTCTTTGCCTACGGCGAGCACGCAAACCGCATCATCGACGGGACGGTTACCGGAGGCATGCCGCAGACCCGGTGCAGGGCGTTTACCGATCAGGAAAAGCTGGTTCAGGCACTGAGACAGGCGGCTAAGCCAGGGGACGTCATGCTGTTCAAAGCCAGCCATGGAGTACATCTGGAGAAGGTTCTGGATGCATTCCTGGGAGATAATACGGAGGAAAATACATGATACGAGTATGGATTACAGGGGCTGCGGGACTGTTGCTGTCCGCTGTGCTTGGATATCTTCTGCTGCCGGTGCTTCGTGCTCTGAAGGCCGGACAGCCAATCAGGGAAATCGGTCCTACCTGGCATAATAACAAAGCGGGCACCCCTATGATGGGTGGCCTGATGTTCATCGGCGCGGCAATTCTCTGCCTGGCGGTGAACATTCCCGCGATGAAGGATTACACTGTTTTTTATGTTCTTGCCCTGGCGCTGTGCTTCGGTTTTGTGGGATTTCTGGACGACTTTACCAAGCTTCGCTTCCACCGGAATCTGGGCCTGACCACCGTACAGAAGGCAAGCTATCAGATGGCGGTGTCGGCTGTCTTCCTGTATCTGCTGTACCGAAGCGGGGCAATGGATACCCATCTGTACATTCCGTTCTTTAATGTGACCTTCGAGATGCACCCGCTCCTGTTTATCTTCTTCGCTATGTTTGTGATGGTGGGCTGTGTCAATTCCGTGAACCTGACAGACGGTGTGGATGGGCTTTCCAGTTCTGTGACCCTGCCTGTAATGGTGTTTTTTACTGCAGCATCTGTGGCAATGGGAAAGTGGGAACTGGCGCTCCTGCCTGCTTCCCTGACAGGCGGCCTGATTGCCTACCTGTTCTACAACTGGCATCCGGCCAAGGTCTTCATGGGAGACACCGGCTCTTTGTTCCTGGGCGGCGTTGTCTGTGCCCTGGCATTTGCGCTGGAGCTGCCTCTGGTGCTGATTCTGGTTGGCTTTGTGTATATCTGTGAGACAATGTCCGATATTCTGCAGGTGAGCTACTTTAAGCTGACGCACGGGAAGCGGATATTCAAAATGGCCCCCATCCATCACCACTTTGAGATGTGCGGATGGAAGGAAGAGAAGATCGTGTTGGTGTTTGCTGGTGTCTCTGCCCTGATGTGTGTTCTGGCCTGGGTGGGGATCTCCGGATTGATCGGCTGAGCCTGAAAGGAGCGGGGTATGGAGTATGACCTCCATACCAAAGAGGACCGCCGTCTGCGGACGCGGACGGGGGACAATGTGGACTATCCCTTTGCGCTGTTGATCCTGCTGCTGTTGGGCCTCGGTCTTGCCATGCTGTATTCGGCAAGCTGTGCCCAGAGCGAATATGATACCCATTATGAAGTCTCCACCAGGTACCTGCGGAAGCAGGCGGTATGTGCCGCCATCGGCCTGGGGGCAATGTATGCTTTCAGCCGCCTGCCGGCTGCGCTGTGGTATCGGCTGGCCTGGCCATTGTACTGTGTCAGCATTGTGCTGCTGCTTTCCGTGCTTGTGGTGGGCGAGGAGGTCAACGGAGCCCGGCGCTGGATCAGCCTTGGCGGCATCCAGTTCCAGCCCTCCGAAATTGCAAAGTTTACGCTGATTCTCCTGTTCGCCAGGCTGAACCGGGGCTATGGCCCACGGGCAAAGGAATTTCGCTATGGAGTTCTGGGCTTCGGAGGCGCACTGATGGGGATCCTTGTCCCGCTGGCGTTGGAAAAGCATTTAAGCGCCATCATGCTCATGGGGATGGTGGCAGTGGTGATGATGTTTGTGGCGGGTACCCGGCCCAGGTGGCTCCTTGCCGGAGCGGCTGGGGCAGTGGTATTTGTCATTGTTTACATCTCTTTTATGGGATACGCCGGTGATCGGGTAAGCGCCTGGCTCCACCCGGAGCTGGACCCGGGGGATACCGGCTACCAGATTCTGCAGTCCCTGTATGCCATTGGCTCCGGCGGGCTCTTTGGCCGGGGCTACGGAAAATCCAGGCAGAAGTATCTGTATCTGCCGTTCCAATATAATGACTATATCTTTGCCATCTGCTGCGAGGAGCTGGGCCTTGTTGGTGCTGTGGCCATTGCCATGCTGTTTTCCGTCACAATCCTGCGAGGCTACTGGATCGCGCTGAACGCCCAGGATCGGTTTTCCACGGTGCTTGCCTCCGGGTTGGTGACCTTGATCGCAGTTCAAACAGTACTCAATCTTTGCGTTGTCACGAACCTGCTTCCCTCCACCGGAATTGCACTGCCGTTTTTCTCCTACGGAGGAACGGCGCTTGCGGTGAATCTGGGGGAAATGGGGATCGTTTTAAGTATATCCAGGCATATCAAAAAGAGAAAAATTCAGGAGGAACCCCTATGACCCTCATTTTTACCTGCGGCGGTACAGCCGGCCATATCAACCCGGCGATTGCCGTAGCAAATGCCATGCGGGAACGGTATCCGGAATGCCGGATCCTGTTTATCGGCGCCAAGGGACACATGGAGGAGAAGCTTGTGCCCCAGGCAGGCTATGAGGTGATCTGCCTTCTCGCTTCCGGATTGAGCAGAAGGCTGAACCCTGCGGGCCTGAAACAGAACCTGTACGCATTCAAGTGCGTTCTGAATGCCGTCAAAGCCTGCAGGCGCATCTTCCGGGAGGAAAAGCCGGATGCGGTCATCGGCACCGGCGGCTATGCCAGCTTTCCGGCGCTGTTTGCCGCACAGAGGATGGGGATTCCCACCTGTGTCCACGAGGCAAATGCCCTTCCCGGCGTCACCACCAGGATGGCGGCAAAACGGGCCAGCCGGGTGCTGGTGGCCTTTGATGAGAGTGTGCAGTACTATCCCCACCCGGATAAGGTGGAGGTCGTAGGTATGCCTGTGCGCCGGGAGTTCCTGTTCGAAACCAGAGAATCTGCCCGGGCAGAGCTTGGCCTGTCCGGACCGGTGGTGGTATCTGCTTTCGGTAGCCAGGGTGCGAAGGTGATGAATGAAACTGTTGCAGACATGATGGTCCTGGAGCAGAAGGACGGCTTCCCCTTCCATCACATCCATGCCACCGGCAGCTTCGGCAAGGAATGGATGCCCAGGCGCGTGGAGGAGAACGGCGTGAATTGGCGTGGTTGTCCGGCGCTGGACATCCGGGAATATATTTACAACATGCCCCAGGTGCTTGCTGCCGCGGATGTTGTGGTCGGACGGGCAGGCTCAGCAACATGTAATGAGATCGGAGCCGCAGGCATCCCCTGCATCCTGATTCCTTCTCCCAATGTTACGAACAATCATCAGGAGAAGAACGCACGGGTGCTGGAAAAGTGCGGCGGCGCGGTCGTTCTTCTGGAACGGGATTGTACGCCGGAAAAGCTGTACGGTTTGATCCGGGAACTTCTGGCGAATGAAGACCGCAGGAAGGAAATGAAGCGCAATCTCCACAGCCAGATCAAGCTGGATTCCACGGATCGGATCTGTGACATAGTGCAGCAGCTTTGCGGAAAATAAAGCTTTACTCCTACAGGGCGCAGCACACTTTCCACGATGCCCGTAGATAAAGGAATGGTCAAACTCATGGAAACAAAAAAGAAGAACCGGGATTCCGCATCGGCGGAGCAGCCCCGGAAAAAGCCTCCTCAGCAGACAGCCCGGCGGCCCTCTGGGGCAGTGGCTACAGCGGAACGTCCGCGTTCCGCTCCGGCAGCCGCCGAAAAATCGGGCAGTGCACAGCGTCAGAAGCAGTCTGCGGCAAAACAGAATAGTCCCCGAACCAAACGCCCGCAGGATCGCCGCACAGCTGCCAACGAGGAGCCGACGGATCTTTCCAGCGGGAAGAAGCGTGCCTACGGCAACAGCCGGCCCAAGCAGAAGTCCCGGATTGTGCAGATGGCAGACAGCGCCCAGCAGACGGTAAAGAAGCAGAGCCAGCAGCGCAAAGCCCGCCGGGAAGCCAATGAGGAGAAGCGCCGCAGACAGGCAGCTCCGGCTGTCATCTATACCGAGCCAAAAGCCTTTAACAGGCGGCGGTTTGCCATGCAGCTGCTGATTATGGCAGCGGTGGTGGCAGCGTTTGTCATGGGTATCTCCGTTTTCTTTAAGGTGGAGACCATCAAGGTTTCCGGTGCGGAGGTCTACGACCCTTGGTCCGTCCGGGAGGCTGCCGGAATCAAGGAGGGGGACAGCCTTCTGACATTCAGCCGTCCCCGTGCCGGGGCGCAGATCAAAGCAAAGCTGCCCTACGTAAAAAGCGTGCGGTTCGGAATAAAATTACCGGATACTGTCAATATTATCATCGAAGAAGAGGATGTCGTCTACGCCGTCAAGGACACCACCGGTGCCTGGTGGCTGGTCAGCTCGGAGGGGCGTGTGGTTGCCCAGGCAGGCGGCCGTGCCACCAGCTACACCCAGATCCTGGGCGTTATTCTGGAAAATCCTTCCCCTAATACACAGGCAGTTGCCCAGGAATCCGTACCCATCAGTACCGGCGCAGAGGGGGACGTGACACTTCCGCCCACCACAACGGGTGCAAGACGTCTGGAGGTTGCGCTGCAGATTGTCAGCGCGCTGGAGGCCAACGATATCGTGGGCGCGGCAGCCAGCGTGGATGTGACCCACCTGGAAGATATGATCCTGTGGTATGGCACCCGGTATCAGGTTAACCTGGGTGACGCCGCGGACACGGTACACAGCATTGAATATAAGATTGCCTGCATGAATGACGTGATCCTTCAGCTGAGCGAGTATCAGTCCGGAATCCTGGATATCAGCTTCACGATTTGGCCTGATCAGGTGGGTTACACCCCGTTCGGTTGATGGAATGTGGAATTTTTTTGCAAATTTCCACTTTTTCTATTGACCAATTCTGAAAATAAGGATAGAATGTAAAGCATGAGTAAAAAAGCAAGGCGCAGGCGGGATGTTCCCGACTGTGAAAAGATACATAGGAGGAAGAATACTATGTCCGAAACTATTCTCGATCGCGTTGTAAAGATCAAAGTGATCGGCGTCGGCGGCGCCGGCAATAATGTTATCAACCGTATGATCAATGCTGGCGTGGACGGCGTGGAGTTTGTCGCTGTGAACACCGATAAGCAGGATCTGAATAAATCCGTCTGCAAGAATAAGCTCCAGATCGGTGAAAAGCTCACCAATGGTATGGGTGCCGGTTCCAAGCCCGAGGTGGGCAAGAAGTCTGCAGAGGAATCCCGGGCAGCCATCTCCAAGGCCCTGGAGAACACCGATATGGTTTTTATCACCGCCGGTATGGGCGGCGGCACCGGCACTGGTGCTGCGCCTATCGTGGCTGACCTGGCTCATGAGGCGGGAATCCTCACTGTTGGCGTTGTGACCAAGCCCTTCAAGTTTGAGGGCGCCAACCGCATGCGACAGGCAGAGCAGGGTATCGAGGACCTCAAGGGCAAGGTTGACTCCCTGATTATTATTCCCAATGACCGGCTGAAGTACGTCACCGACCAGAAGATTACCTTTGCCAACGCTTTCGGCATTGCCGACGATGTGCTCAAGCAGGCTGTGACGTCCATTTCCGAGCTGGTGGGCTTCAGCCAGAACGTGCTGATCAACCTGGACTTTGCCGATGTCTCCGCCGTTATGAAGGATGCCGGTCGGGCTCACATGGGCGTTGGTACTGCTGCCGGTCGGGAGAAGGCTGAGCAGGCGGCCACCACTGCCGTGTCCAGCCCCCTGCTGGAGACCTCCATCAATGGCGCTACAGGCGTTCTGGTGAACGTTACCGGTTCCTCTGAGATGACGCTGGACGATGTGGAAACCGCAGCCGGAATTGTTCAGGAGGCTGCCAATCCTGATGCCAACATCATCTTTGGTGCTACCGTGGATGAGAGCTTCCAGGATGAGATGCGGGTCACCGTTATCGCCACCGGATTTGAGATGAAAGAATCCACTGTATCCTTTGCACCGAAGGCTTCCGTTGCTGCTCCTGCAAAGCCCAGCAAGCCCAGCTTCGTGCCCGATGATATCGACACCCCTGTCGCAGCCTCTCATAAGCCCACTTCCTCCGGGGATATGAGCGATATTGACGAGATTTTCAGCATCTTCAAGCGGTAATTGCTTATGTATGCAACCCGGCCCAAGTCAGGAGGGCCGGGTTGCTTCGCTGTGAGAAAGGAGAATGAGATGATCAGCGGCTTTTCACATGTTGGATTGTATACAGCCAATATGGAATCGGCAATTCGATTCTACACCGAGGTGTTCGCCGCAGAAAACCTTGGCTGCTTCATGACGGAAAGGCGAGGCTGCTGGCTTAGGCTTGGCAGGGATGTTCTGGAAGTCTTTGAAAGCCAGGAGCTGCCGGATGGCTGCTTCAGGCATATTGCACTGGAATGTGATGATGTGGACGGCACCTTCGACAAGGCACTTCGCTTTGGTGCCCAGCCCTTGGTTCTCCCGAAGGAAGTCACCCTGAAGCTGGCACAGCCTGTTTCTGCCCGAATCGCCTTTGTCAGAGGCGTGTGCGGCGAACAGATTGAGCTGTTCTGCAAACATGGGGTGTCGTTATGATGAATGCGTACAGAGCGCTTGCGTCCAGCTATGACCGCTTGACGTGTGATGTGGATTATGAAGCCATTGTGGATTTCTACTGGCAGATTCTTGAGCGGGATGGGATTTACCCACGAACGGCGGCAGACCTGGCCTGTGGTACAGGATCCATCACAGCGATCCTTGCCGGACGCGGAATTCCGACCATCGGTGTTGACCTGTCGGAGGATATGCTGACGCAGGCCTGGGATAAAACCCAGAGTCTGACGCCCAGACCTTTGTTCGTGCGGCAGAATCTGGCAGCCCTGCGTCTTCCCAGAGGCGTTGACCTGGCCGTATGTGCCCTGGACAGTCTGGACTACATCACAGACCCCGCTGACTGCGAAAGGGCGATACAGAGGGTCTACCGCTGCCTGAACCCTGGAGGTGTGTTTCTCTTTGACGTGAACACGCCGGAAAAGCTTCGCGCCATGGATGGCCAGGTCTTTCTGGACGAGGACGATGATGTGTACTGCGTCTGGCGGGGAGAATTTGAGCAGACAAGCAATATTCTCTCCTATGGCATGGATCTGTTCCAGCGCCGGGGTCATGTGTGGGAGCGCTCCTTTGAAGAGCATAGGGAGTATGCCTACAGCCGCGAGCAGCTGACAGGCTATCTGAAGGCGGCTGGATTTACGGATATCGAGGTTTTTGCTGACCGTTGCTTCTGCCCGCCCAGGGAAGGAGAACAGAGAATCTATTTCAAAGCAAGAAAGGGAAGAATCAAATGAATGACTATCTGGTCCGCGGCATGACTGCCGACGGTTATGTTAAGGTAATGGCGATCCGCTCTACGGAGCTTGTGCGCAAAGCGGCGAAGATTCACGGTACCACCCCCAATGCCACTGCAGCCTTTGGAAGAGTGCTGACGGCTGCTTCTATGATGGGAACAGTGCAGAAGGTGGAAAACGGTTCCATGACCCTGCAGGTACGGGGCGGCGGCCCCATCGGTACTATAACGGTGGTCTCGGACGCTGAGGGGAATGTCCGTGGCTGTGTCACAGAGCCAAAGGTTCCGCTGGTGGAGAAATACCCCGGAAAGCTGGATGTGGGCGCCACCGTCGGCACAGACGGGACGCTGACCGTCATTCGGGATTTGCAGATGAAGGAGCCCTATATCGGGTCGACTCGACTGGTTTCCGGAGAGATTGGCGACGATGTGACCGCCTACTTTGCCCAGAGTGAGCAGACGGCCACTGCATGTGCGCTTGGCGTCCTGGTGGACCGTGATCAGACCGTTAAGACAGCCGGTGGGTATTTGCTGCAGCTGCTGCCTGACGCCCCGGAGGAGACCATTGACGCCCTGGAGCGAGGGATCCAGCGTGCCGGGGCAGTGACTTCTATGCTGGAGGATGGATTGACTCCAGAGGATATTTTGGGACAGGTCTGCGGTGAACTTGGCGTAGTCTTTATGGAGACCACGGAAGTGAGCTATAAATGCTACTGCACCCGTGATCGGGTGGAGAAAGCTTTGATCAGCTTGGGTAGAGATGAACTGACCGATATAGTGCGGGAAGGAAAAGATGTTCCGATTTCCTGCCAGTTTTGTGATAAAATCTATACGTTTACCCCTGAAGATGTTCAGTGTTTGCTGCGAAAAATCTAATAAAAAATGGTGGGAAAAAAGTAAAAATAATGCTTGACAAATACGCGGTCCCTGTGTATAATGTGTCATGTCGCTGAGGTGAGCGCCTGAGCGTAGCGGTTCGGGAGCATAGCTCAGCTGGGAGAGCACATGCCTTACAAGCATGGGGTCACAGGTTCGAGCCCTGTTGTTCCCACCATTATCTGGCCCGGTGGTGCAGTCGGTTAGCACGCCAGCCTGTCACGCTGGAGG
>CALYRG010000004.1 GCA_945482615.1 uncultured Clostridia bacterium
GTAAGATCATCAAGCGCAAGGGTCGCGTTATGGTAATTTGCGAAAACCCCAAGCACAAGCAGAGACAAGGCTAATAGGAGGTGCTGAAAGAATATGGCACGTATTTCTGGTATCGATCTTCCCCGCGATAAGCGGATCGAAGTTGCTCTGACCTATATCTACGGCATTGGACCCAGCCGCGCCGCCGAGGTTCTGAAGACCACCGGTATCGACCCCGATACCCGGGTCAAGGATCTGACCGAGGAGCAGGAGGGCCTGCTGCGTGATGCCATCGAGCATCACTATATCATCGAGGGTGACCTGCGCCGTGAGACCGCTATGAACATCAAGCGGCTCAGCGAAATCGGCTGCTATCGCGGCACCCGTCATCGCCGCGGCCTGCCTGTTCACGGCCAGCGGACCAAGACCAATGCCCGTACCCGTAAGGGTCCCAAGAAGACCATTGCCAATAAGAAGAAGTAAGGAGGGATATGTAAATGGCTACCAAGAACGCTAAGAAAGTCGTCAAGCGCCGTCGCGAGCGCAAGAACGTAGAGAAGGGCGCGGCCCATATCCGCTCCTCCTTCAACAACACCATGGTCACCATCACTGACCTGGAGGGCAATGCTCTGAGCTGGGCCTCCTCCGGCGGACTGGGCTTCCGTGGTTCCCGGAAATCCACTCCCTTCGCTGCCCAGACTGCGGCTGAGACCGCTGCCAAGGCTGCGATGGAGCATGGCCTGAAGACTGTTGAGGTCTATGTCAAGGGCCCCGGCCAGGGACGTGAGGCTGCAATCCGCGCCCTGCAGACCGCTGGTCTGGAAGTTGTTATGATCAAGGACGTGACTCCCATTGCTCACAATGGCTGCCGTCCCCCCAAGAGACGTCGTGTCTGAGAAAGCAATAGGAGGAATTTTGCGTTATGGCTAAGAATATGCAGCCCGTGCTGAAGCGTTGCAGAACGCTGGGCGTTTCTCCTGCCGCAATGGGTTATTCCAAGACTTCCAACAAGAACCCCGGCGGTCAGAGAAGAGCAAAGAAGTCTGAGTACGCCACTCAGCTGACCGAGAAGCAGAAGGTCAAGTTTGTTTACGGTATCCAGGAGAAGCAGTTCCGGAACTACTACGACAAGGCTGTCCGCGCTGAGGGCAACACCGGTGAGGTGCTGATGTCCATCGTGGAGCGCAGACTGGACAACGTCGTGTACCGTCTGGGCTTTGCCAACTCCCGCCGTCAGGCTCGCCAGCTGGTGAACCACGGCCACTTTACCGTCAATGGCAACCGCGTCAACATTCCCAGCTATCTGGTGAAGACTGGCGACGTGGTGGCCGTATGCGAGAAGAGCGTTTCCAATGCTTTCTTCAAGAAGCTGAAGGAAGACGACGCTTTTGTTGCTGCCCCCAAGTGGCTCGATCGTGATAAGAACACCCTCCAGGGCAAGGTCATTGCCGTTCCCACCATGGGCGACATCGACTTCGAGATCGCTGTGCACCTCATCGTCGAGTTGTACTCCAAGTAAGGATCCCCCCTGTCAGCACGCATTGTTTTTCCGGCGGGGAATGGAAATTCCCCGCACCATTAAGGAGGGTTTTGATTCATGGTTGAAATTGAAAAGCCTCGCATCACCTGCATGGACAGCCCCGAGGAACCCACCTACGGCAAGTATGTGGTGGAGCCCCTGGAGCGGGGCTACGGTATGACCCTTGGCAACTCCCTGCGTCGGATTCTGCTGAGCAGCCTGCCCGGCTACGCAGCAACCTCCGTGAAGATCCAGGGGGTACAGCATGAATTTTCCACCATCCCCGGCGTCACCGAGGATGTGACCGAGATCGTGCTGAATGTCAAGCGGCTCACGCCCAAGCTCCACAGTGCAGGCGTCAAGACCGTGCATATCGATGCTGTGGGACCCTGTGAGGTCACTGCCGCCGATATCAAGGCCGATGCCGAGGTCGAGATCCTGAACCCGGAGCTGCACATCTGCACCCTGGGCGAGGATGCCACCTTCAATATGGAAATCACCCTGTCTCAGGGCCGCGGCTATGTGCCCTCTGACCGGAACAAGACGGCGCAGACCGTCATTGGTGTGATTCCCATTGACTCCATCTATTCCCCTGTAACCAAGGTGAATTACACGGTGGAGCCCACTCGTGTCGGCGACCGGACCGATTACGACAAGCTGACTCTGGAGGTCTGGACCGATGGTACCATCACTTCCAAGGACGCTGTTTCCCTGGGCGCTAAGATCCTGTCTGACCATCTGACTGTGTTCACCAACCTGTCCGATGCCGTCAGCACCTCCTCCACTGTCGTGGAGAAGACCGCCGACCGTCCCGATGCCAAGCTGGCTATGACCATCGACGAGCTTGACCTGTCCGTCCGCAGCTTCAACTGCCTGAAGCGCGCCAACATCAACACCGTAGCCGACCTGATCGGCAAGACCGGTGAGGATATGATGAAGGTCCGCAACATGGGCAAGAAGTCCCTGGATGAGGTGCAGAAGAAGCTGGAGATGATGGGCCTGTCCCTGGCCAGTGAGGAAACCGGCAGCAGCAACAACTAAGCAGACTCTGACCATCCGGCGCTGACCGAATGAACTCAGAGTACCTCTAAATATCTTCCAGATATACCTTTTACAAAAGGAGGAAACGTTCATGTTTGGCACTCGTAAGCTGGGTAAAACCAGCGCACAGAGAAAAGCTCTGCTGCGTCAGCAGGTGACTGATCTGCTGGCCAATGGCAAGATGGAGACCACCTTCTATCGCGCCAAGGAAGTGCAGCCCGTGGTTGAGAAGATGATCACCCTGGGCAAGAAAGGCAACCTGGCCGCTTATCGCCGTGCTCTTGGCTATATCACCAACGAGGATGTGGCGCACAAGCTGTTCAAGGAGATCGCTCCCAAGTACGCCGACCGTAACGGCGGCTACACCCGTGTGACCCGTACCGGCGCCCGCCGCGGCGACGCTGCCGAGATGGCTGTCATCGAGCTGATCTGATCGATTGCGTTTGGTAAGTGCCCGCCGCTTGATCCGGGCGGCGGGCATTTTCCAAAAAAAGTTGAAAAAAGGCTTGACATTCCTTGGAATATATATTATAATGTCAAAGCTGTCCAAAAGAGAGCAAAAAACAAAATATGCTGCTATAGCTCAGTCGGTAGAGCGCATCCTTGGTAAGGATGAGGTCGCCAGTTCAAATCTGGCTAGCAGCTCCAAACCCTTGAAACTCCTTGCGTCTCAAGGGTTTTTCTTATTTCTTACGAAAAGTCATGACCTCATCCTTCACATCAAAATTTTGATCAGGGATGAGGTCATAATTATGAAGAAAATTGAGATGCCAACAGGAGAAAGTAAGAACTTTTTAGAAGTAATTGCCGTGCTTGGCAACGACCTTTCCCTCCAAGCCCTTGTCAGCTTTTCGGGTTACTTTCTTGTAGACAATTTCATCAGCCATGTGCGGCAACCCCCTTTTTGAAAGTTCATCTTCAAAATATTGTATCATAAGACAGGGAAAAAATAAACGACAGAAAACATTCTGAAAGCGGATACATCAACTTGACATAAGATTGTGTCAGATTTATAATTGAATTACTCACTTTTAGGTAGAAAGAATAATCTAAAAAACGAGGTGTACAAATTATGTATGAAATTCATGTTAGAGGCAAAAAATTAGCAACCCTGTTGACCCTTGCCAATACTATCGGTTATTCAGAACCTGTAATTACTTTTGCAGAGGGCGACGAGAATCAGTATGTTGTCCATGGCGAAATTGAAACCAAATGGGATGCTGACCCGTTCGGTAGTGATGAAAAGACATGGGACGGAAGTCATATTGATTTGTCTGCATATTCCGAAGAGGCTATTCGTAACGGTAATCATAATCTCTGCTTTGAAGGCTTCGGTGCAAAGTGCCTTTCTGGTTTGCTGGATGTAGAAATTGAAATTCTCAATAGACCCGATGATTCCGAAAATCCTTTTTGTGATTTCTTTGCTTACGCAAACGGAGCTGAAATAGAGTCAAGCCGATTCAATAATCCCGATTTTTCCGGCGAGGCTCCCGACGATATGGATCCTGAGTTCTTAGCAGAAATGTTCGACGAATGGCATGAGTTCCATTTCTAAACAAGATATAAATTTTTGTAAGAGTAACCCAAAAACCAGGGAGCATCATGCACCCTGGTTTTTTGCTCTTATCAGCGTGCTTTTGCTGATCCCTGTCATGGTGGTGATCTGGCGGTAGGTCTTACCTTGTGCCAGGAGTGACAATGCAAGATCGATCTGCTCCGGCGTGAACTTCTTTGGCCTGCCGTCTTTGAAGCTGGGGTCTTGCCTTGCCACTGCCTTTCTTGTCTGCGTTCTTTCCTGAATTATGCCCCTTTCGTGCTCGGCAAACGCAAGCATGACTGTGAGAATGAGGTTTCCCGTCAGTGTGTTCTAAATCAATCCCATGTTCAGGATGTGAACTCTAACCCCACGCTCGAATAGTTCTCGGACGGTCTGAACGCTCTTAATGGCGGTTCTGGCGAAGCGGTCAAGTTTACACACCACCAGTGTGTCCCCTTCCTGAAGGACTGCCAGAAGCCGAAGAAGCGCCCTTATCTTGGGCGATCTTCATTCAGCAGCGCATAGACATAGGTATCCTTCCATTTCGGCTGACCGTTTTCGTCCCTGTGAAAGAACACGTTTTTCCGGAAATGGGCTTCCCGGCGCAAACCGGCCTTCTCCAGAAGGCGCCAGGAGCAATCATTCCGGGGGTCACACTCCGCGTACACTCGATGGATCCTCGATTGGAACAGAAAACGGATAACCCCATCCAGTGCCTCCCGGGCGTAGCCCTGCCGCTGGTAGTTCTTGTTTACGATGTAGCCCAGCTCCCTGGCCTCAAAATCCCGGTTGCCGCAGTAGATGTTTCCAATCACCTTCCCGGAGTCCTTTAATTCGATTGCATAGAATTCTTCGGAGGCAAGACGGTAGTTAAGATGCTCTTTGCCGTTTTCATAGGTGATTCCGGGATAGCTCTCAAACTCGTTGTATTCCAGCTGGGACAGAAATTCAAACAGATCGTCATAATCTTCCTCCCGGAAGGGCCGGAGGATCAGCCGCTCCGTCTCAATCCGGTGCAGGGACAGCCGCATCTGATACCACACGGCGTCACCGTGGACGGAGCGGGACAGCCCCTCACTTTCAAAGCCAAAGCCTGCGTAGAAGGGAATCAGGCCCTCTTTGCAGGTCAGCACGATTCCCTCCCGGCGGCTCCGGCAGTCCCGGATTACCTGGTGCATGACCAGGGAGGCATACCCCTTGTGCCGGTGCTCCGGGGCGGTGACCACGGAAAAAAGCATCTGCCACCGTCCACTGGGCTTGTGCATCCGGGGCTGATCGTACATCTCATCGGTGAGCTCCGGCTGGTCGGTTGCCATGCCGTTGATGAAGGCAAGAATCTGCCCGTTGTCCTCCAGAATCCAGAAGCACTCCGGAAAGACCGCAATCCGCCGGGAAATGGATTCCAGACTGGCCCCCTCGGCTGCGGGATAGGAGGCTTTTTCAATCCGGGCAAGGGCGGGGGCATCGGTTATTTGGGCATGGCGAATCAGCATATACGTTCCTTCTTTATATTTTATATTACAGGATGGCAGAACCGCCGGTGACGATCCAGCAGGCCATGGCGGCCACGGTAAAGGCGCCGGTGTAGACGCTGCCGGTGCGGCGGTAGCAATAGGTGCAGATCACGCTGAATACCAGCACCTGGGGGGCAAACACGATCAGCAGGGACATGAAGGGCCCACCGAAGGTGGGGCTGAACAGCAGGTCAGCGCCGGGGCCCAGATTCATAAAGAAGGGGATGTACTCAATAAGAATGATGATCAGGATGCCGCCCACCATGCACAGGGCGTATTTCCACCAGCAGCGGAGGAAGCCCCGGAATCCCGGCTCGTCTGTCCCGGCAACCCGGGCCTGGGCAAAGATCTTGCTGTTGTTCAGCAGGAAGAATAGGGCAAATACCGGGATGTACACCAGGAACTGGCCGAACCGGGGAAGGCTGAAGCCCTTGAAGAAGGGCCAGATAAACCGAAAATCCAGCTTGAACAACGCCTGACAGAGGATGACCAGAAGGTACACAAAGCCTACCATGCAGGCGGCAAGCAGTGCGCTTTTACCGCACAGAGCCCAGTCAATCCGCTTTTCCTTCCCGGGGGAGGACAGGCCCAGGTCGATGTAGTCCAAAGGAGCGCCCCGCTTTCTGCTGCCACGCCAGGACAGGACGGTGGTCACAAGCATGATGACAATAAGAAGCAGATACCAGGACAGAAAGCCATTGCCGATGGTCATCCGGAAGATGCCCTCCGGCAGGGGCAGCAGTCCGTGGCCCAGCTGGGTCATAAAGGGGTAGGTGAAGGCGGCGATGAGCATGGTGATCATGGCACCCTTCCACCACTTGGCCCCAGTCTTTACCCGCTCCGGACGGTTCGGAAGGCTCTGGCGGAGGGAGGCGAAGAAGGGTACCCGGCACAGAAGCTCCATGAGGGGCAGGGTGGAGGCGACACCGCACAGCATGGCCAGGAATACCAGCCACTCCTTGGCCAGGAATACGTGGTCTGTGGAGGGCAGGGAGGTTTCGATGCCGATGGCCTGGGTCAGCCAGTCGATGGCGGCGGCCATGCCCTGGCGGTTGTGGGTGGTGAGGCGGTGGTTGGTGTTCAGCAGTTCCATGCGCCGGGCGGAGCCGTCGGAGAAGCTGCCGTAGGTGGTGTTCCAGGCGGCCTCCTGGGGTGTGCAGCCCAGAAACTCCGTGCGCAGGTCGCTTCGCAGAAGGTCATCGGAGACGATGTTTTCATAGTCCCGGAAGTAGCTGAACTCGTCGTACTTGGCCTGGAGCAGAAGCACGTTGTTAAAGTGGATGTTGTCGGAATCGTACACGCTCTTGCGGAACAGCTCGCCGCACTGCAGCACGGTGGCCTTGGGGCTGATGTCCCGGCCCTGGGCATCTACCGCACCGGAATAGGCGGCGCTTACCGACCAGGAGGCCCAGGTGCCCATGGAGTGGCCGGAGACAGCCAGCCGGGTGGGATCGACGCAGTCCATCCCGGCAAGGTAGGCGTAGGCGCTGATGCCGCCCATGGAGCTGTCGGTGATGGTGTTGCCGTCGCTGTCGGCGCTGTAGTGGGGATCGAAGAAGGAGAGGTTCGAGAAGTTCATCATCAGCTTATACCGCTTTGCACCGCCGATGGAGACATAGGTGCCGTCGGCTTCGCTGTCCTGGCCGTAGGTCACGGTGACCTTGTGGTTGACATAACCACGATGGATCATGCTGATGTCGGTACTGCCGTGGCCGTACTCGTCCAGGGCCAGGACGACTACACCCCGCCTTGCCAGCTCCACCGCGTAGGCGGCGCTGGTTTCACGGTCATTCTGGTAGCCGTGGAGCAGCAGAACGCCGGGAGCCGGAGAAGCACTGGAGGCACTGACCGGTCTGTAGAGCTTATAGGTCAGGTTTCCCTGAGGGGTCTCGATGGTACCCAGCTCAATTTGCACATTTCCGCCGCTGCGCTGGATGGAATCGGCGACACCCATACAGACGAAGATGACAGCCAGAAGAATGAGCAGCAGGGAAAGAGGCTTTTTTACGGACTTTGACATGGTGGTTCCTCCCATCTGAATCGGTTTGGGTCTATTTCATGGGAATGCTATACAAATTATACCAGCAGGACAGGACAGAGTCAATCAAAAGAATGCAGTTTGCATAAATTCAAAAAAGGTATCGGCCAGTTATCTGCTGATTGCACGGCTTCGCAGAGGAAATACCCCTTGACATTGCGCATCCAGTGAAGTATGATTAATCATACCAATCATACAAGGAGGAATTATTGTGGAAGGCCCAAAGGGAAAGCACGCATGGATGGTGAAGATCGGGGAGAAGGGACAGTTTGTGATCCCCAAGGAGGCCCGGGAGATGTTTGACCTGCACCCCGGCAGCACTGTGCTGGTGCTGGCAGACGAGGAAAAGGGCATTGCCATTCCCTCCAAAAAGGTGGGCCAGAGCATGATGGCCCAGGTATTTCAGACGGCACAGAAGGAGGAGCTGTTATGAGTCGGATCGTATTTTTCTGCATCCCGGCCTTTGGCCATACCAACCCCACCCTGGGTGTGGTGCGGGAGCTTGTCGGCCGTGGCCATGAGGTGATCTACTATTCCTACCGGATGCTCCAGGAGCCCATCGAGGCGGCAGGAGCCCGGTTTATCGCCTGCGACGACTTTGATGCCGAGCAGCATCTGACACCGGAGGAGGGCACCCGGGTGGGGTCGGACATGGCCCTGTCCGCCCGGGTGCTGGTGGATACCACCCTGGCCCTGGACGAGAGCGTCTGCCGGGAAATGGAGAATCTCCGCCCGGACTGCATTGTGGCGGACTCCATGGCGGTGTGGGGCAAGGCCGTGGCAGGGAAGCTGGGGATTCCCTTTGTCTGCTCCACCACAACATTTGCTTTCAACAAGTATTCGGCCAGGATCATGAAGCAGGGCTTCCGGGAGCTGTTCGGAATGCTGCTTTCCATGGGTAAGGTGAATCGGCAGGTAAAGCGGCTTCAGGAGCACGGCTACCCGGTGAAGAACTTCCTGGAGATCATCAGCAATGACGAAAATACCCACACCATCGTCTACACCTCTCCCCAGTTCCAGCCCTGCGCCGAAACCTTCCCGGACAAATATGCTTTTGTGGGGCCTTCCGTCCGTCCGGTGCAGGAGCCTCTGGAAAAGACCGGGCAGAAGCTGGTGTACATCTCCATGGGCACGGTGAACAACAATATGGCCCCCCTCTATCGCAGCTGCCTGAAGGCCGTGGCCGATACACACTGGCAGGTGATCCTCTCCGTGGGAAGCCTGGTAAACCGGGAGGAGCTGGGGCCCATCCCCGCCAATGTATCGGTTTATGAGAGGGTGGATCAGATCGGGGTGCTGGAGAAGGCCGATGCGTTTCTGACCCACTGCGGCATGAACAGCGCCAGCGAGGCCCTGTATTTCGGCGTGCCGCTGCTGATGCTGCCCAAGACCACGGAGCAGACCGGGGTCGCCGCCCGGACGGAGCAGCTTGGGGCGGGGGTGCTTCTGAAAAAGACAACCCCCGAAGCCATTCGTGCCGGGCTGGAAACCCTGCTTTCCGATCCCACCTACCGGGAGAACGCCGGGAAGATCGCCCAGGGATTCCGCAGCTGCACCGGAGCCAAGGGCGCGGCGGACAAGATCGAAAGCGTCTGCGCAAAATAAAATCCCGGCCATTCCGTTTTGCCGCGGAATGGCCGAGATTTTTATAGATCCAGCTTCAGGTCGTTTTCTTTGATCCAGCCGATTTTGCACAGGAGCCGGCAGAATGCCCAGCTCAGCAGGGCAGGAAGGATGAAGCAGATGAGGAGCAGCCCCACCCAGTCCATGGGGGTAATGCCCGCCTTGACACCGGAGGCAACGTCGGAAACCCAGCCGGTGTAGACGCCGATCTGTCCCACCAGACCGCAGGTGCCCATGCCGGAGGACACGGCGGCACCGTTCATTTCCAGCCGGAACAGGCAGGTGGCCAGAGGCCCGGTGATGGCGGAGGCCAGGGTGGGGGGAATCCAGATCCGGGGATTTTTCACGATGTTGGGCATTTGCAGCATACTGGTGCCGATGCCCTGGGCCACCAGACCACCCCAGCGGTTTTCCCGGAAGCTCATTGCGGCGAAGCCTACCATCTGGGCGCAGCAGCCGGCCACCGCCGCTCCGCCGGCAAGACCGGTGAGCCCCAGAGCGGCGCAGATGGCGGCGGAGGAGATGGGGAGGGTCAGGGCAACTCCGATGACCACCGACACAAAAATGCCCATCCAGAAGGGCTGCAGTACCGTAGCCCACTTGACGAAGTCACCCACCGCCATGGCGGCACGGCCGATGGGGGCGGCAATGAGGGAGGCGATCCCCACACCGGCGAGAATGGTGAATACCGGCGTGACCAGAATATCCACCTTGGTCTCCTTAGACAGGAGCTTCCCGCACTCGGCGGCGAAGATGGCCACAAAGTAGACCGACAGCGGCCCGCCGGCCCCGCCCATGGCGTTGGCGGCGAAGCCCACCGGGATCAGGGAAAAGAGAACCAGAGGCGGGCAGCTCAGGGAAAAGCCGATGGCAATGGCAATGCCGGGGCCTACCATGGCAGAGCAAAGCCCGCCGACGGTGTAGCCCGCTGCGATTTCCCGGGTCAGGAAACCGATGCCCAGCTGCTGGCCCAGGGTGTTGAGGATGGTGCCCACCAGCAGTGTGCAGAAAAGACCCTGGGCCATGGCGCCCAGGGCGTCGATGCCATAGCGCCGGAGGGAGACGCAGACATTCTTGCGCCGGAGAAAATTTACAAATGTATCCATAGGCAGCTCCTGTCCTATTTTTGATAATACAAATAATACAAGGAAAAATTGGGAAGTCAAGAAAGAATTGCGCAATTTTTTGAATGGCAGGTGCACAGAAGGGCTGCTGCAAGGTGGAAGATAGTCTCTGACGGTTTGCAAGTACAGTTTTTGTTGAAAACAGGGGCACGGTATGGTATAGTTTCTTTCAGAATAGGTGGAGGGAACGAAAATGGAAAAAACCACGCAGGATATCCATTTCAGACAAAATGTGCGCTGGATCATCGGAACATTGGCGCTGACGATATTGGCCTTGGCGGCATTTGCGCTGCCCACGATCATAGTAGACCCCTTTTTCCACTACCATGGGCCTCTGGACGGTCTTTCCTATCCCATAGATGATGAGCGGTATCAGAACGATGGCATATTACGGCATTTCTCCTACGACAGTATCATCACCGGAAGCTCCATGTGTGAGAATTTCAAAACATCCCAGGCACAGGAACTGTTTGGCGGAGAGTTTGTAAAGGTGCCGCTGATGGGCTGCCGCTACAAGGAGATCGAAGACACCCTCCGCCGGGCCTACTCCTATGGGCAGGAGATCAAAACGGTAATCTACTGCCTGGATTACAGCCGGTTTTCCGCGGATAAGGACGAACTGAGCGAATTTGAGTACCCCACCTACCTGTATAACTGCAATCCCTTTGATGATGTGTATTATCTTCTGAACAAGGAGGTGCTGCTGGGCAGAACCAAAGGGGTGCTCGAGTATAGCTGGGAGGGAAATCAGACTACCAGCTTTGATGACTATTCTGCCTGGGCGTCCAGTTTCCCCTTGAGGGCGGAGTACGTGCTGGAAGGCTGTGGTGAGCGGATCATCGGGGACTTGGACGTTCTCATGACGGAATCGGAGCGGGAGAATCTGCGCCAGAGCATCCGCCAGAATGTGACGGCGCTGGCAAAGGAGCATCCCGAAACCGACTTTTATATCTTTTTCCCGCCCTACAGCATCTGCTACTGGGAAGGAATGCGCAGTGACGGAAAGATCGGCTGGCATACGGAAGGAGAGCGGATCGTCATGGAGGAGGTATTTGAATGCCCCAACATCCGCCTGTTCTCCTTCAGTGATGTGTTTGAACTGGTGGAGGATTTAGACAACTACCGGGACATGGTGCATTACGGTCAGCATGTCAGCGACTGGATGCTCAGGTGCATGGCATCCGGAGAGCATGAGCTGACGAAGGAAAACTGTGAAGAATACCTTGCTTCCATCCAGGAGCACTACCAGAATTTTGACTACAGCACCATCAGGAACAGGGAGGGCAAATAATGCTGTTTAATTCCTACATATTTATCCTCCTGTTTCTCCCCCTGGCCCTGCTGGGGTACTATGGGCTGAACAGCCTGGGCAAATACAATCTTGCAAACGGCTTCCTTCTGGGTATGTCCCTGTGGTTTTACGGCTACTTCCACCCGGCATATCTGCTGATCCTGTGCCTGAGCATTGCAGGCAATTTCCTGCTGGCAAAGACCATGCAGGCTCTGGAGGGCGCAGGAAAGAAAGCCCTGCTTGTTCTGGGAATCTGCGCCAATATCGGCGTGATCTTCTACTATAAGTATTTCAACTTCTTCCTGGAGAACGTCAATGCCCTGTTCGGCGCTTCCTTCACCCTGAGAAACATCCTGCTTCCCCTGGGCATCAGCTTCTTTACCTTCCAGCAGGTGTCGTTCCTTATTGACTCCTACCGGGGGGAGACAAAAGACTACAGCTTTGGAGAGTATGCTCTGTTTGTTGCCTTCTTTCCCCAGCTGGTGGCGGGCCCCATTGTGCTGCATCACGAGATGATCCCCCAATTCCGGGATCCCCAGCGCCGGCAGTTCTCTGCCGAGTGGTTTTCCCACGGCCTGTTCATTTTTTCCCTGGGCCTGTTTAAGAAGGTAATCATCGCCGATACCTTCGGCAAGGCAGTGACCTGGGGCTTCGGAATGGTGGATGAGATCACCGCCATGGAGGCATGGCTTGTTTCCTTCAGCTATACCTTCCAGCTGTTCTTCGATTTCAGCGGCTACTGTGATATGGCCCTGGGCATCGGGAAAATGTTCCATATTGAGCTGCCCCAGAATTTCAATTCCCCCTACAGGGCGGAGTCCATTCCGGATTTCTGGAGCCGGTGGCACATGACGCTGACAAGATTCCTGCGTACCTATGTCTACTTCCCCTTGGGCGGCAGCCGAAAGGGAACGCTCAGAACCTATGGGAACATTCTCGTTGTCTTTCTGATCAGCGGTCTCTGGCATGGGGCCAACTGGACCTTTGTCCTGTGGGGCGCTCTTCATGGCCTGCTGAACTGTCTGACCCGGATATTCAAAAAGCAGTGGGAAGGGCTGGGCCATGTTACCCGGTGGGCACTGACCTTCCTGTCGGTGAATGCCCTGTGGGTGGTCTTCCGGGCAGACTCCATCTCCCAGGCGGCATTGTTTCTCAGAACCATGCTGTATATGAAAAGCTTTGCCGTGCGGCAGGAGCTGTACAAGTGCTTTTACATGGCGGAACTGGAGGTTCTGGAAAGCCATGTGCCGCTGATGAACCTGTTACCCTCCAGGGTGTATGGCTGGCACATGTGGCTGTTCCTGCTGGGCGCACTGTTCGCCGTGCTGAACCTTCCCAATTCCAAGACCCTTACCTTCCGGCCCAATGTGTGGACATCCTTTCTGACAATGATATTCCTGGTGTGGAGCATCGTGTCCCTGAGCGGCATCTCCGTTTTCCTGTACTTTAACTTCTGAACCGTCCAAATTGGGGTTTGGAAGTGATTCTGCCACAATATCCTGTGTCCCGCCAAAAAGCGGGACACTTTTTCTATATATTTCTTCCGGCATGTGCCGTTGTCCTGTGGGGAAATCTGTGCTATAATGAGATGAAAAATCGAAAACAGAGGGATACCATGAGACAGGAACCATTGCAGATTCCGGAAAGTGACGTGCGCAAGCTCCTGGGCGCCGCCAGTCCGGACGCGGCACTGCTGTATTTATATATGATGTCCGGCAACGACATCCGGGGCGCGGGGCGGGAGCTGAACCTCAGCGATTCCCGGGTCAGCTGCGCCGAGGCGACCCTGCGCCAGCTGGGGCTGGTGGAGGATCATGTCAGCCATATCGCCCCGGGGGAGCGGCCCAGCTATTCCGAGCGGGACGTGCTGGAGGCCATGGACAATGACCGCTCCTTCCGCAGCCTCTATGCCGAGATTCAGCGGCTGCTGGGCAGAACCCTGAACACCGAGGAGCTGAAGATTCTTCTGGGCTTTGTGCGCTACCTGGGCCTTCCGTCGGATGTGATCTGCGTGCTGGTGTGCTACTGCAAGGAGCGGGCCCGGCGCAAGGGGAGTATGCGCAATCCATCCCTTCGCACCATCGAAAAGGAGGCCTACGCCTGGGCGGAGCAGGGAATCGACACCATGGAGGAGGCGGCGGCCTTTATCCAGGCCCAGAATGTCCGGGCCTCCCGGATGGGACGGCTGATGCAGATTTTGCAGATTCGGGGCCGGAACCTCACCGCCGCAGAGGAGCGCTATGCCCGCAGCTGGCTGGACATGGACATGGAGGAGGAGCTCATTGCCATGGCCTATGAGCGCACCTGCCTGAATACCGGCGGGCTCAACTGGGCGTACATGAACAAGATCTTGCAGCGCTGGCGGGAGCAGGGCTTCCGCACGGCCCAGGCGGTTCGCACCGCCGACCACAAGCCCAGCGTCCCTAAGGGCGCCTCCGGCGAACTGGGTCAGGCGGAGCTGGAAGCCATTCAACGAGTATTGCGGGAGGGATAAACCATGGGATACAGCGCCGAAGTGGTGCGAAGGGCCCGGGCCCGTCTGGCCCAGGCCAGAGAGGACCGGGAGTCGGAAAACCGGCAGCACCTGGCCCAGGCTTACAAAAAAGTGCCCCGGATTCGGGAAATTGACATGCAGCTTCGCAAAACCATGGCCAAAGCAGCCCAGTCTGCTTTTCAACAGGGGATCGACGGCCGGGAGCTGCTGGAGGAAGCGCGACTGGAAAACCTGGCTCTCCAGGCCGAGCGGGCAAGGCTTGTCCAGCTGCACTTTGAGGAAGGGTTTCTGGATGAGAGCCCCATCTGCGACAAGTGTGGCGGCACCGGCTATGTGGGAAGCAGCATGTGCGAGTGCTTGCGGGAGCTGTGCCGTCAGGAGCAGAAGAAGGAGGTCTCCATTCTCTCCGGGAACCGGGACAGCTTCAACCAGTTCCGCCTGGACTACTACCCCGACCAGTATGACGGGAAGTACGGCACCTCAGCCCGTGTGGTGATGGAGAAGAATTTACAGATCTGCCGCCGGTACGCAACTCTGTTCAACATGAACGCGGGAAATCTGCTGTTCGTGGGGGGCACAGGGCTTGGCAAGACCTTCCTGGCCGCCTGCATCGCCCGGGTGGTGGCGGACCGGGGCTACAGCGTCCGCTACGAGACGGCATCCCGGCTGTTTTCCAAGCTGGAGCAGGCGAGATTTAATCCGGATGAAAAGAACCGGGCGGAGGCTGCCGCCCTGAATCAGTGTGATCTTCTGATCGTGGATGACCTGGGCACCGAGATGGCGGGGCAGTTCGTCACCGCAGCCCTGTATGCCCTGCTGAATGACCGGCTGCTGGATAGCAAACCCATGGTCATCACCACGAATCTCAATGCCGCGGAGCTTTCCCAGCGGTATTCGCCCCAGATTGCCTCCCGGCTGGAGGGAAGCTTCCAGCGTCTGACCTTTGTGGGAGATGACATCCGGGTGATGAAGAATCGGGGGACGGTATGAAGACGGCTGTTATTTTTGACCTGGACGGGACGCTGCTGGACACCCTGGAGGATCTTCTGGATGCCAGCAACCATGCCCTGACCGAGTGCGGCTTTCCCAAGCGAACCCTGCCGGAGCTGCGCGCCGTGGTGGGAAACGGCGCTGCCAACCAGATTCGAAAGCTCCTGCCGGAAGGAACCGGGGAAGACACGGTGCAGCAAGTGCTGAAAACCTACCTTCCCTACTACGCCGCCCACTGCCGGGGAAAGACCGCCCCCTACCGGGGCATTCCGGAGGCGCTCCGGCGTCTGCGGCAGGAATATGCCCTGGCCATCGTTTCCAACAAGCCGGACAGGGCGGTAAAGGAGCTGTGCGCTGACTTCTTCCCGGGGCTCTATGCCCTGGGGGAGACACCGGACTGCCCCAGAAAGCCCGCACCGGATATGCTGCATAAGGCTATGAAGCACCTGGGGGCAGAGCGGGCTGTCTACGTTGGAGACAGTGAGGTGGACATTGCCACCGCCGCCAATGGAGGCGTCCCCTGCGTCAGCGTCACCTGGGGCTTCCGGGATGAGGAGCAGCTGCTTTCTGCCGGAGCCAGGATTCTGTGCCGGGAGCCGGAGGCGCTTTTTTTGTGCATTCAGCAAGCAGAAAGGAGCCGCTATGGCCAATGAGTTTTACGCCCTCATGGGGCGAATGCGCTACATCACCCGCTGGGGTCTGATGCGCAATACCTTTTCCGAGAATATTGCTGAGCACAGCCACCAGACGGCGGTGCTGGCCCATGCTCTGGCCCTGATCCGCCGGGATGTGCTGCAGCTTCCCACGCCGGACCCGGATCGATGCGCTGTGGCGGCCATGTACCATGATGCCTCGGAAATCCTCACCGGTGACCTGCCCACACCCATCAAGTATTACAATCCGGAGATCAAGGATGCCTACAAGGAGGTGGAACGGATTGCGGGAAAGCGGCTGCTGGAGCGGCTGCCGGAAGCACTCCGGCCCAGCTATGAGCATCTGGTGCTGGAGGATGAGGAGCAGACCCTGCCCTTCGTCAAGGCGGCGGACAAGCTCTGTGCCCACATCAAGTGCCTGGAGGAGCAGAAGGCTGGCAACACCGAGTTCGACACCGCGGCCCAGCAGACCTGGGAGGCCATGAAGGCCATGCACCGCCCGGAGCTGGACTGGTTTCTGGAAAACTGCCTGCCGCCCTTCACCATGAACCTGGATCAGCTGTGAGGGTTTGGCAGGGGAGCATTTCCTGTGCTGCGTTCCCTCATCACCGTGCCAACGCTGGATAATGCGACGGATCCGTAGGGGCGATTATCAATCGCCCGTCTGTCCGTTGCCCCATCTGCACGTTGAATGGAACGGTGTCGGTCTTCGATGCGCATTTGCCTGACAGGATTTGTTAACGCAGATCCCCACTGCGCGGGCGGTTCATAACCGCCCGTACATGATTTCCGGTTTGGCAGACGGAAAAGCGGAGATACTATTTTAAGATCTTTACGAAAGGGGCATGTGAGCCGTGAGAAAACTGCTCCTGGCTGCTGGCCTGCTTGCTTTCCTGTCCTTTGGCTCCTGTACCGTCAGCGCCGACAGCTACGCTTCGGAGATTCCCCTCCAGGCGGTGGGGGAGGACGGAGCGGAATATCCCTGGGTCACCGACGGCTCCTATGATACCATGGAGCTGTTTTCCCCGGGCACGGTGCTTCATCTGACGGCCCGGGAGCCGGGGCAGACCATCTGGGGACTGTATCTGACCTGGGCCGCACCCCCGGAAAACTGGTGCCTTCTGGCAGACGGCGCTCCTGTGGCGCGGGAGGAAAACCACTACCTGCACCAGTATGCGCCCATACCTGAAGGGGCGCAGAGCGTATCTCTGGTGTTCCCGGATGGGGAGGCCCTGTGCTATGTCAAAGCCTACTCCCGGGGGCTTCTGCCGGAGGATGTTCAGATCTGGGAGCCTCCCTGCACCCAGGCGGATGTGCTGCTGTTCCCGGCCCACGCCGATGATGAAATCCTGTTCTTTGGCGGTGTGCTGGCAGAGTATGCCGGGGAGCGGGGGCTCAGCACCCAGGTGGTGTACTTTTCGGAATACTATGGTGTCCGGGAGCACGAAAAGCTGGACGGCCTGTGGGCCTGCGGAGTACGCAATTATCCTGTCAACGCCCCCTTCCCGGATGTGAAGCCGGAGACCCCGGAGGAGGCCCGGGAGCTGTTCGATGTGGAGCAGGCCACAGCCTTTCTGGTGGAGCAGCTTCGCCGCTTCCGTCCCCAGATTGTTGTCGGCCACGATGTGGATGGGGAGTATGGCCATGAGACCCACAAGCTGGTTTCCTGGCTTCTGCGCACGGCGGTGGCGTGCAGCATGGACGAAAACGTCTACCCGGACTCCGCCGCAGTCTATGGGGTGTGGGACGTGCCCAAGACGTATCTGCACCTGTGGGACGAGAACCCTATAAGGCTTAACTGCCGGAAACCCCTGGATGCCTTCGGCGGACGCACCGCTGTGGAGGCGGCAGCCCTGGCCTATACCAAGCATGTGTCCCAGCAGTGGTGCTGGTTCTATGTGTCCGATGACTACGAATACAGTATCGCGGATTTTGGCTTGTATCGCACCACCGTCGGCTCGGACACCGGAAACGACATGATGGAAAGCCTGACCTCCTACGCCCAGCAAAGGCAGCAGGAAAGGCTCAAAAAGGCACAGAAGATGGTGGGGCAGCTTCGCAGTGCCCTCGGGGCAGTCCCAAATCCGGAGCTGCCGCCCCTTCCCACCCGGCCGTCCCTGCTGGCCCTGGGCAAAAATGCGCTCAGCTATCTCACCCGGGAATGCCTGGGGATTGCATCCGCCCTTCAATAACAATGGGGCTGTTAAATAACCCCTAAGAAAACAAGCAGATCCGCTCTGGAATCAGAAAGAATCTGCTTGTTACGGATTGAACCGCTCCCTGTCTGCTTGACAGGGAGCGGTTCAGTCGTTCATATTCCGCATCAGATACATCCAGTATAACCGCCACATCGCCACCATCGCCGTGTCCCAAGCAAATCGTTACCCAAAATTCAAAGTTCCACTTTCAAAGCCGCCTTTCATCATTGCGCACCCTGTTCCAGAAAGGATATAACCCATTGTGCATACTTTTCTCCCAAGGGTAATTCATAATTCACCTGTCTCACCTGTTTCCAGATGAGATGGTGCTCACTTATTCAAATTTGGGTTCTGTGATATCTTCGAGACTGATCATGGATTCTACCGCCAGTCGCATGCCCAGCTTGAAGCCGATCGCAAAGGACGCAACCTCATTGGCTTCATTCAGTTCCGATACGCAGTCTTTGTATTTCCCGAAGGCCTCTTGCTGCGCCTGTGTCAGCGTTTCCGTCAGGCTGTCCTCATTCCGGGTCAGCAAATGTAGCGGATGGGAATAATCGCCACCCTTGACGATCTGCCGATCCATGGGACAAATGTTTCCGTAATACAGTTCTTCTATAATATTTCGCATGTCACCACCTCCTTTTGGCAGGGACACACAATACCAGCTTCCGCCGCAAACAGCTAGCTGAACGGCGCATTGTTAGCAATAAAGTAACAAAAAAACCGGCAGGCGGAATGACCCGTCTGCCGGTACTGTGCATTATTCAAAGAATCCGTCAGTATCAAAGATATGTGCCAGCTCATCATCAGAGAAGGCCCGCAGCACCTTTTCCCGAACTGTAAGGTCTGTCAGTTCTAATCGTCTGAACCTGCTGGTTCCGCCAGCATCCGTGCTTCTACGAATTAGCTGGATTCTACCAATCTTATCCTCAACCTTCGCATATTCGGCCAGTGCCTTTGCCTTAGACAGATTGTCCACGTACTGATCACCATGGGGCTCCAGAATATCTACAACATAATCCAGTTCCGGATCTCTGCGCACGATCAGAAAGTCGGGATAGAAGGATTTCTTTTCGCCTCTGAAATCATAGGACAGGCATAGCGCCCACGATGCTCTGGAAGGATTACGGAGCCAACATACAAAGTCTGCGCGGTGGGATTCTTCCTCAATCAGCGGGCCTTCCCAGCCATTCAGCTTGATCTTTGCGATACCGGTCTCAGGCGATGCCAGCAGATGATTATCATATTCCGTGCCGTCCGCATCTTCCCTGACACAAATATTTTCCGGGATAGCAAAGATTTGCTCACTGACAATATCTGCATCCGCCAGAATATCATGATACTTTTTCTTGCAGGCGTCCGACTTATTTACAATCTTCAGGCGATATTTCTGCGAGAAATCATGCAGCTTCTTTTTGGCGTACTCACCCAGCTTTGCTCTGCAGGTATCATCTGCTGCAAACAGCACACAGTCGATTTTGTATGCATTGGGGTTTTCTACATCAAAGTATCTGCCACCATAGTATCTGGAGAAGCCATATCTGCCCAGTCTGGCATCTGCATTCCGCAGTTGCCTATCCAGATCCGTTTCAGACATCAGAGTGTAATCGCGGAAATAATCCTCCTGTAGTGCTTTGCCGAAGGGATCAAATACCTGCACAGACAGCTTAAACTGCAGCACCTGATCCGCCATCGCATCATACCGATTGGTGCGATGCAGCTCATCAATATAGTCGCGGATCATGGCCACCACATCATCGATGACTTCGTCCCGGGCATGCTGGTGAATGACGTTGTGGGTAAGCAGGGTGGTCATATCCAGCAAGGATTTCAAATAGTCATTGATCCGATCCTTACGGACAAGATATGTCATGTAGCCCTGTGCGTTGATGAAATCAATGATTTCCACGCGATCAATTTCCGGGGAGAATGTCAGCTGCGTAGCCTGAGGAATATCCGCTGCCGGAGTAACCGATGTAGGCTCCTGCACATGGGAAGGCGCAGGAACTGTAACGGTCTGGGGTGGATTGTACTCCGGCGCATTGGTGCCGCCACCGATCGGTGCAGGTGTTACTGCAGGCTCTTCCGTATTGGTAACCGGAGCTGCAGTTACGGTCGTTGAGGCCGGTGTCGTGCTGCCGGGAATATCAAAAATGCTCAGCTGATTAGGATCCGGAATGACCTGATGGGTACGTCTGGGGGTATGTACCGTCCATGTAACATAGGTAGGCTCTTCCAAGGATTCACCATTGATTTCGGTGGGAATATCGCCGCCTTCGTTGCTCTGCAGCTCATCCACAACCTTCTTAACGGTGTCCTTATCAAAATAGGGCAGATACAGCTTTACATCGTTCAGGAATTCGTCACGCATGACCCGCATCTGCAGCGGTGTACGCACCATTCTGCCCAGCAGCTGGGCAATGTAGGTAGGATCGTGTCGCACAGCAAAGGACATCATAGTCTCTGCTCTGGGACAGTCCCAGCCGGTGGACAGTGCTTCTTTGAAGAACACCACCCGGATTTTATGGTCATCTGCAATTTCAGATGCTTTCACATGAGGAATCCGCAAGCCACTGATTTCTACGACTGCGCCTTCACCGAAACAGTGTACCACCTCACCGGCTTTGAAGGGAGTACCAACCTTCTCTTCGATCTTTGCAAGAACATCTTCCAGATTGGTATCGGACAACGCACCGCCACTACCCTGACGTACCTGTACCACCAGAACAGGATCCACATTGGCGTAGTGTTGCTCAGAAGTGTACTGATACCAGCGCTTGCACTTTTTCAGCCATTCCTCCACGGCAGCTTCCAGCAGTACCATGTCATTATGCTTCTCCGGGTCTTCCGGGTAGGTAATGGCAATTCGATCCTTCAGCAGACCGGAACTGCGAACCTCATCTGCAGTCACCACATACTTCTGCAAGCCCACATTGGTGGTGTTGCCTACAAGGGTATTGAACCGTTCTGCCGTAGCACTGATGCCAAGAATCACGGGCATGGAACGCATTCTGTGCTTGATGCCATTTTCCACGTACTCATAGCCCTTGATGAAGCGCTGCATGATGGTGGTGTCTTTACCGGCTTCCCGCTTACTCTTGGCACCACGGTGGGCTTCGTCAATGATAAAATACAGGCGGTCTGCCTTGTTTTGAATGGTGTTATCCAGTGTTTCCCAGATGGTATACTGCCGGTCATCAGAATGCTGGGTCAGCTTACCGCTCTTGCTGATCTTCTGGGTATTCAGGAAATAGACATGGCCATCCTCCAGCATCTCCATATCGAAAGAATCTTCAACAATTGTGATGCACTGTCCGAAACGCAGTTTGCTGGTTTTCAGTTCAATCTTCTGCTTCGACTGTGCATTCAATTCCGGGGAGTCAGACAGCCATACAAAAATAGCTTCCGGCTGTTCTTCGAAGGTAGTTCCATCTACGAGGGTAGAACCGAAGAAAATATCCTCGATCAATGCTGCTGCAATGATGGTTTTACCTGCACCGGTGGGTGCCTGCAAAGATACAACCTGTGTCTTTCCTCTGCGGCGGTAGCTGTCCAACGCATCTGCAATATCTACACGCAGTTCCTTGACAGCTTTGTCCTGAAAGGCTATTAAATTCACTTTCATCTGCTGTTCCTCCCTGCGTTAATTCTGAAGTTGTCCAGATAATCCCGGTACAACTGATAGGTTTTCTTGTCCTCCAGCGCCTGTGTCATGGACACGAAACTGGATTCATAATCGGTGACGAGGTACACAACGTCGATTTCGGGATGCTGTATAAGCTGCTCGGCAAACTCACCAAACTGGTTCTCATCATTGAGAATCGCCATTTTGTTATTCGGCAGGATGAGCATATCCGGTACGGATGCGTCAATGGTGGGACATTTGCCGATCGCACCAGCCTTCATCCACAGGGTGGAGAGCAGCTCTTTGAACTGCATACCGAGTGACACCTTAGTTTTGTCGAGGAAGCCCAGCTTGAAGAATGCTGCGTTTGCCTTGAAACCATCTGCCATAGGAATATCGCTGCCGATGTAATTGCCCTTCAACAGATTTCCATTGACGTCATGGCCTTCAATGCTACACACAGTGCGCGGCCATGTAACATAGCGAGCAATGCCGCGAGCTTCCCATTCAGGATCTCCTTGCTTGATGCCGCGAGCCTCAAAGCCCTTGCGTTCCTCTGCGCTGATCTCATTATTAGTAACCATGATGCAACAGCGATTGCCTCCGTCTTCTGCGTTAAGGAGATTGACTGCATGTAGGGTTGTACCAGATCCGGCAAAGAAATCTACGATAAGCGCATTGGGCTTATTGGCTGTAAAGAAGTATAGACAATCCTTAACTGCATATAGGGATTTGGGGAAAGTGAAACGACGATCAGAAAATATATTTCCTATCAGCCGCGATCCATACTGTGTTGCATCATGAGAGGAAATCCTCCAAATATCACCGGGTGTAGCAAGTACAAAATCTGTGTCATTATCAGCGACGATGATTTCGTTATTAATGCCATGGCCGATAATTTCAAACTCACCGTTAATAATCTTTGAATACTCTCCGTCTTTAAGAATGTAGACGGTAAACCCCTTAGACTTATTTCCTCCAATGCGAACACGCCCCTGCGCCATTCTGGAACGAAATGTATCTGTCGCCCACTGCCAGTTTCCTTCGCTCCCATTTTGACGAATTGGCAGTAATGCAGTACAGCCTTCTCTGACTGGCGCCACAGAAGTTCCGGGCGCAAGCGGATCACCTATTTCTTCAATTTTTCCAGTTTCATTATTTATATAAATAGGGTAAAAGCCGCCGGGGAAATGCTTGCGTTCAGAGTTTGTTCCAGAACGTTTCAGCAGATCCCACCTAATCTGACCCGTATGAGTTCGCCCTTTGCTCGATACCCACTCTCTGTCCAGTCTTACGCGCTGCGGAGAAGACTTCCCCAGCATCACGAAGAACAAATATTCACCGCTTCTTCCAAATTCACCAACGCGGGCTACATTTGCAGGGTTAATCATACTGCTGACCATTTGCATCCTAGCTTCTGGGAACATTTCTTCCAGCAAGCAGCCGAGGTGCAAATACTCTTTCTCGTCAATGGTGACGATCAGTACAGAATCATCGGGATTCAACAGTCTCTTTGCAATCTCCAACCGCTTCTGCATAAACGACAGCCATTTGCTATGGCGATATTCATCCGCACCATCCACATAATCGTTGTTATATTTCCAATCCCGAGCTCCAGTATTATAGGGTGGGTCAATATAGATGCAATCCACTTTTCCTGCGTACAGATATTCCAGCAGTTGCAGTGCATGGTAGTTGTCCGCTTCGATCAGGGTATGCCACAGTCCACTCTCTGGCGCATTACACACTTCTCCCAAGGGCTGCAGACAGGGATAAATAGGATCGCCCAGTTCTGCCGTTGTAACAAGTTCGTCTACTGCAAATTGTATGGTCTCCTTGCTGTTCTTAGGTAAACAGGTAGCCATATCATTCTCAATGCTCAGGACAGTGTAGGCCTCATTCGCTTTACCGTTCCGAACAGAAACCTTTGCTCCCTTCCGAATAGGAATATCATACAACGGGGTACACTCCGGGAGATGTTCTTCAAACACCAGACCGAACTTCTTCTGCTTCACCAACCTATCCGCTGCCTCCTGAATCTGCGCTCGGAGTTCCGGATTCTCGATTTTTTGAATCAATTCGTTCAGTGCTGCCATTTTTCTCTCTCCCATTCTAATTATGGCATATTACCCCATAATTAGTGATATATCACTAATAGTATCATAATTGGAGGGACTCGGCAAAAACAATTTGTAATTTTCAATCATTTTTAGTGAAACATCACTAATATCAAGCCTCCATTTGGTTTATCATATACATAGTGATAAATCGTCCGGAGGCGCGTTGAATGGACACCAGAGAAGCTATTGCCAATCGAATAAGGTGCCTATGTCAAGAGCAGAATATCACCCCTAACAAGCTCAGTACCATATCTGCTGTTCCTCAGGCAACTATCAAAAGCATTCTGAACGGAGAAAGCAGAAATCCCGGTGCTGTTACCCTCAAAAAACTCTGTGATGGTTTCGGCATCACATTAGGCGAATTCTTCGGAACCGATGAATTTAACGCTTTGGAGCAGGAAATTAGATAATTTTTGATTCAAGGCCTGCCTCCGGATACCTTTTGTTTCTATTAAAAGACATGCTTATAGTACTCTGAAACAGCAAAAAACGGCTGCATACCGGTGTTGATCCACCAGCATGCGGCCGTTTTGACGTAAATATTCAGTTCTGAAACCATAAAAAGACCTGACAATAAAAAGATGACTCATAAGTCTGGTAGACTTATGAGTCAAACATTATGGTGCCGGTGACCGGACTCGAACCGGTACGCCATCGCTGGCGGTGGATTTTGAGTCCACTACGTCTACCATTTCATCACACCGGCATTACCTTGAAATTATAGCGCATTCATAAGGAAAATGCAAGGGGAAATTTCCAACTTCCGCCGGAACAGAATTTCCGCCTTCCCAGGGACGCGGGGCAGGGCAGTCCGGGAGTGCTGCCCTGCGGGGCGGGAAGGGGCAGCACACAGAAAAGCCTGCGTTTTGGCAATCATTCCTATTGCGCATTGAGATAAAATCCAATATAATATGAGAAAGCTCATTGGGATGACGCAAACGACTGTGAACCGGGGGCAATCGCCGGCCCGGTTCTGAAATGGGAGATGCATGAACACTATGCGAAGAAACCGCACTGTTTGGAAGCGAATCATTCCGGCCAGCATTCTGCTGATTTGTGTGATCGCCGGCTTTGCGGCTTATATCAACGCGAACCGCCGTATGACGGTGGACAGAAACGCCAGGTATGTGGAGGACGCGGCAACGCAGACTGCCAATCGGATCGAAGACCTGCTGATCGGGGCGGAGAACAGCATCAGCGCCATCGCCCGCCTGTACGGACAGACCAGGGAGCCCGGCCGGATTGATACGCAAACCCTGCAAAAGCTGGTGGACGACACCCCTTTTGATTATATCGGCATTGTGGATGCCGACGGCATCTACACCGACAACCGCGGAAGGCAGGTCTCGGTCTCTGATCGATTCTATTTCCAGGATGGAATGGCCGGAAACTCCGGAATGGATATCATCTTCAACGGCCGGCTTGCCCAGGAAAATCTGATGATCTTCTATGCGCCGCTGTGGTCTGACGGCCAGGTCACAGGGGTCCTTACAGGCCGGTATGGTGAGCGCCAGATGCGTAGGATCATTGCGGCCACCTATTTTGAGGAGCCGGCAATGACCTACCTATGCCTGTCCGACGGGACGGTGTTTTCCAGCTCCGACGAAAGCATCGAGCAGGAAAACATTCTGACGGCGCTGCAAACGGCGGACGGCGCGGATCAGAAAACACTGACCGCCCTGAAGGACGCGCTGGAAAACGGCCGCTCCCAGAGCCTGACCTACAAAAGCGGGCAGGGCTCCAACGCGGCGTATGTGACCAGGCTGCCTGGGAAGGACTGGATGCTTTTGCAGGTTTTCCCCATCAGGGTCACCAACGCCATGCTGAGCGAATCCAACACCATTGCCATGAAGCTGGAGCTTTGGCTGGTGGCGCTGTTTGCGCTCTACATTCTGCTTCTGCTTCTGGATAACCGGCGGCAGAAGGCAAAGCTGGTGCTGGAAAAGCAGGAGATGCGGCAGATCGTTGAAAGCACCTGCCAGCTGTTCAGCAGATTTGTTCTGGTGGACATGAAGAACGATGCCTATGAATACCTGAAAGGCGGTGCCATGCAGGGCGAAGGCCCAGATGACACCGGCTCCGGGGACGCGCCTGCTCCGACGGGGGTATACTCCCAGCTCCATCAATACTGGGATGCCCGGGTCATTGCGGAAGATGCGTCTGTGCACAATTATCTGGCGATCCCCGCCATCCGGCAGAACCTGACGGAGGACACCGCCTACCTGCAATATGAGTACCGGGTCATGGAGGACAGAATCCGCTGGACGCAGGTTTCCGTGCTGTGCCTGAAGCGGGAGAAGGGGATCCCTGTCTCCGTATTGATGACCGTGCAGGACGTGACGGAGCTGAAGGACGCGGAGCTTGTCAACCGCCTGGCTATGGAGGAGGCCTACCGGGCGGCGAAAGCGGCCAACGAAGCCAAGACCGTGTTCCTGTCCAATATGAGCCACGACATGCGCACACCCATGAACGCCATTATCGGATACGCTGCCCTGCTGGACCGGGACGCCTCCCAGCCGGACAAGGTGCGAACTTACAGCAGCAAGATCGCCGCGTCCGGCCGGAATCTTCTGGATATGATCAACAATGTGCTGGATATGTCCAAGATCGAAAGCGGTCAAAGCGCCCTGAATACGGCGCAGTTTTCCATGAAGGAGCTGCTGGAAGAGCTTGAGGCGGCAGTTCAGCCTCAGGCGCTGGAAAAGCGGCAGTCCCTGGAGGTGCGCTCCTGCAGCCTGAAGGAAGAGCGCTTCCTGGGGGACAAGCTGCGGCTGGGCCAGATCCTGCTGAATCTGCTGTCCAACGCAGTCAAGTACACGCCCAAGGGTGGACATATCGAGCTTTCTATTCTGGAGCTGCCGGAGACCTCCGGGGAATATGCCCATCTGTGCTTCCAGGTGCGTGATGACGGCGTGGGGATCAGCCCGGAGTACCTGACGCATATCTTCGATCCATTTACCCGGGAGAACAACACCACCGCCAGCGGCATCCTGGGTATCGGCCTGGGCCTGACTATCACCAGGAACCTGGTTGAACAGATGGGCGGTACCATCCGCGCGGAAAGCACCCAGGGCCAGGGCAGCACCTTCCGGGTAGAGCTGGAGCTGCGGTACGCAGCCCAGCCGGTGCAGACGGAGGCCCCGGCGCCCCGGCCCGGCGCGAAGGGTCTGGATGGACGGCGGGTGCTGGCTGCCGAGGACAATGACATCAACGCGGAAATTCTGGAAGCGCTTCTGTCCTGCGAGGGCGTGGCCTGTGAGCGGACGTTCAACGGCCAGGAGGCTTTGGAGCGCTTCCGGCAGAGCCGTCCCGGCTATTACGATGCCGTGCTGATGGATATTCAGATGCCGGTTATGAACGGCTACGAGTGTGCCCGGGCCATCCGGGCGCTGGATCGTCCCGACGCGAAAACCATCCCCATCGTGGCCATGACAGCCAACGCCTTTGCGGAGGATGTTCACAGCTCCATGGACGCCGGTATGAACGCCCATCTGGCAAAGCCTGTCGATATGGAGAAGCTGAAGGATGTTCTGGAAAACCTGATCCATCGGGAAGGGTAATTAAACAGGCAATGCTTACACACCCAGGGGCAGCCTCAGGCTGGTTCCTGGGTGTTTTGCACGCATGGGGGAAGGATACCCCGGCATCCGGGACAGGATTCTGACCCTGTCCACCTGCTCCAATGAGGGCGTGCACCACCCGGTGGGTGGTGCACGCCAGGCTGAACATGATTCATACGATTTCCCGATAAAATGGTTTCAAATCATTTTCTCCTGCGCGGAAAGCGCAGCTCGCCAATGGCGGCGAGAAATGTATGGACTACGTTTGTAGCGGCGATGCCGCTGATCGCTTTGCAGCGGTCCCATAAAACGGTATGTAACCGTTTTATGAAAAACCAGTATCAGGTGGAGCTGCCCCTGCATGAAAAATAGAACCGGCCAGGTTATGCACCCGACCGGTTTCGTATTTACATCTCCGGCAGCTGGCGGCCCAGAGGCTGCACCCGGCTGAGCAGGCGCACCTGGGCATTGGGATAGGCCGCGCGAAAGCCTGACAGGATCCTGCCGCAGACCATCTGGCCGTTTTCCAGGCTGGCATCCCGGAGCAGGATGATGTACTGACTGACGCTGCATCGGCAGAAGCTGTCTCCCCGGCGAAGGCCGTTCTGAATCTGCTTTGCCAGATTTTCCATGACGGTGTCCAGCGTCCGGCGGGTCAGCGGCCGTTCAGCCGTGGCTGCCACATTGATAAGCAAGATCTGATCCTCCCGGCCGGTGCGCTCGATAGACCGGCTCTCGCAGTAGCACAGGGTGCGGAAGCTGTCGTAATCGCACTGCAGCGCCCCGGGCAGGGGTGCCTCCTCATGCAGGTCGTCCATGACCGTGTCCATGGGCAGGGCCGTCTCCCCCGGGGCATAGGCGATCTTGCGGTAGATGGAACGGGTCTTCTCGTCGGGGAGGATGCCGAAATCATCGTGCAGGCGGTGGCTCAGTGCTTCATAGGCTGCCATGGCACTGCGGCGGTCGCCCTCCATGGCCAGCAGCTGCATCAGCGCCTGATAGAAAAATTCATGGTAGGGATCTTCGTCAATGGCCCGGCGGCACAGGGACAGGGCCTCCCCCTGCCGGTTTTCGGCAATGAGCAGGGCCACAGCATCCTGGGCGCCGGACAGGAACCGGCCTCTGTAATGGGCGGCAATGGGAACGACCCACCCTTCTTCGCTCTGCCGGGGAAGAAAAGCGCCCTGGTACAGCTCCATGGCCTCCATCAGATCCTTCAGAAGCTGCTCCCGGTTGGAAGCGCGTCCCCGGGTGAGGGAATCAAAACGGTCTGCGTCCACATTCGTGGGAGCTATCCACTGATAGCCGCCGTCCTGAAAGGCGATGAAGCTCCGGCCCTCCTCCGGAGCCAGCTGCTCCAGCATGCCCCGGGCCCGGTGAAGGGTGATGCGCAGAACATTTTCCGGGTCGGAAGAATCCGTCTCATCCCCCCACAGCAGCTCCACCAGCTTCTGCCGGGAGACAGGCTGATCCCGGCGGGTGATGAGGTAGGCCAGCAGGCTCCACACCTTTTTTCCGCGGCCCGCCGTGTCGCTGATGGTCCGGCCACCCCACGTCAGGGAGAACTGTCCCAGCATTCTGACTTCAACAGGTTCCATGATGACCTCCTGTTCCTGGCTTGGCTTCTCCGCCCCCCATGGGAGCGTACAACTTCACTGCATACATCATAGCAGAAAAGGCAGGAAATGACAAGGTGTTTTTCGGTTTTTCCCGCAGGGCGTGGGGAGAAATGGGAACGTCAGCTTCCGCTGCCCCCAGGATACAGGAAATGCCGGGACTCCAATGAGACCCGGCATTTCACTCAGGCAAACATATCGAGATATCGTCTTACCAGCTTCACGCCGTATTTGACCTGAATGTCCGGCAGCTCCTCTCCCAGCAGCTGCTTGATGCGCAGGTACACCAGATTCATGCCCCCGGCCTTGAAAATCTCCATGGTGGCGGCAATTCTGGGGTTTACCTCCATGAGCACCGGGTTTCCGTCGGCATCGTACTTAAAGTCAAAGTCCGCGTTGCCGTCCAGCTCCAACAGACGCACCACATCCCGGCAGATTTTGTAGGCCTTTTCGTCGGCAAACAAGGTGGCGGTCTGGGGGATGGAGGCGATGATGGTGTTGGACTGCCGGGCGCACATGTAGAGCACCCTGCCGTGATCGGCTACCAGATCTACGGAGAACTCCGCCCCGGGGATGGCCTCCATCACAACGACCTTGGGCATTTCCTCCTTCTCGGAGAGAATCTCCATCAGTTCCTCATAGGAAATGAAGAAGGAGTTGGGCTTCTCCCCAAAGAGAATGTCAAACCGGGACTTTTTGGGGTCAACGATCCTTATGCCCCGGCTGCCGGAAAGCTCCAGGGCTTTCATGCACACGGCCTTTCCGGGGTAGCCCAGCTTCCGGAAGGCGTCCTTGACTTCCTCCCGATTGCTGGCAGGGTAGAAGTCCACCATGGGAAGGCCGCTCTCCCGCATAAACTGGTAGAAATTCAGCTTGTTGTTGCAGATTTCGATGGAGCGGCGGTTGGAGATGGACACCAGAACCCCCAGCTCCCGGAATTTTTCAATGTTGTCAAGCAGAGGAATCAGCTCGGCGGACATGGTGGGAAGGACAATATCCACCTTCTCCTTCCGGCAGATGTTGAGAATTGTGGGGATGTAGGCGGGGTCCTTGGCCCGGGGCACCGGGTAGAAGACATCCACCAGCTGCAAAATGGTGGGGTCCTCGTTCATATCCGTGCCCACGATGCGGATGCGCCGCTCACCGTTGTCCTTGAGACACTTGGCAAGAGCCGGCATGAACTGGTAGCCGCAGGCCGATACCATGACGGTCAAATCTCTTCGCTTTTCCATACTAGATCACATAGGTGGCGAGGATATCCCGGACGGTCTCCGTCCGCTTCATCAGCGCCGCCGCATCTCCTTTCACGGCAATCATGGCACAGTTGGGGGAAATGAAGGGGGGCTTGGACACGTTGGAGTAGCCGCCCACGTTGCCGAAAATCACGTAGTCCCCCACAGCCAGGGTGCCCTGGAAGCCCCGGTACATCACGTCGTGCTCCAGACATGTGTAGCCCACCAATGCGGCATCCGTCAGCTGCTCCCCGGGCCTGCCCCCGGGAACTACGGTCAGCGGCAGCTTTTTCAGGGTGCAGATTTCGCCTAAGTTGTGCTTGCTGCAATTGAGAACCACAAATTCCTTCCCCCGGATGTGCTTGATGGAGGACACCTGCCCCACAAAATCCACATAGTGGTTGACGATGGTGGTGCCGGGTTCGGTAAAGAGGATGGGCTTGTCTTCGTAGGCCCAGCCCCGGTAGTAGTCCCGGAACAAAGCGCCGATGGCGGCGGCATAATCCTCATAGCCGGGAAGGTCGGTGCCAAACTGGCAGGCAAGGCCCTCGTCCATTTCCCCGAACATGCCGCTGCCCAGGTCGATGTACTTAAGGGGTTTCCCGGCAAAGTACCTGTCCACGATTTCCAGCACCCGGCGGGCGCGGTTTTGCCAGGACTGGACGCTCCGGGACTGGCCCACGTGGCAGTGGATGCCCTGTACCTCAAGGTTGGGAGTGCTGTCAATGAGCCGGATGGCCCGGGGCAGCTCCCCGCTGTCCGCGTCAATGCCGAACCGGGAGACGAAGCTCTGGCCGATGTCGATGTTCACCCGCAGGCCGATTTTCAGCCGGGCGTCGGGATTCCGGGCGGCCAGGTCTATGATTCCCTGCAGCTCCTCCAGATTGTCCACGTTCAGAAGGCCGCCGTTCAGGAGCATTTCGTGAGACAGCGGGCCCTTGATGGGGCCGTTGTAGAGGATATGATCGTCTTCATACCCAACCGCTTTGGCAATCTGGTATTCCATGTCGGATACCACCTCGGCGAAGCCACCCAGCTGCCGGATCAGGCGGCAGATGTAGGGGGTGTAGTTGGTCTTGTAGGAGTAGGACAGATGGTACTTGTCGTACTGCGCGGTCATGATGCGGACAAAGCGGCGGTAGTTGTCTTCAAAGCTGTCCTGGTCGAATACGTACAGGGGGCTGTCAAATTCCCGGGTGAAACGGTCAAGCTTTTCAGTGTCAAAAACCATAGGAAACCTCTTTCTGTTAGGGATTGACCACATCGGAGCCCGGGGCCTTGCGCCACTGGGTCATGTAGCCCGTGAGCAGGAGGAGAAGAAAGTCGAGAAAGTGGCAGGATGCATTTGCGATGAAGAAGAAGGGCTCCAGCACCCCGGATGCCAGCATGCACAGCACCAGCAGAGCAATGCAGGTTTTCCACATGTCCTGGTTTCGGAGCAGCAGGCAAACGGCATTCCATACCGCCACTGCGGTGACGATGAGGCTGACGATGAAGCCGGGAAGACCCAGCCGGAACAGAACCTCCAGCCAGGAATTGTGGGTATGTTCCAGGGAACTGCCAAAGTAGTACGACAGGGTGGGACTGACGGAATCGGTCCCCCAGACCACAATAGAAGGGGTTTCCTGCAGAGCCAGGAATGCCGCTGACCAGATTCTGGTACGCCCGTTGAGGGTGCGCAGGTCATTTTTCAGGGTGCCCTGGCCGCTGACCCCCTGGAGCTGCCCGGCAGCATTGACCTTCGGAGGGGCAGCTGCGTCGGAGGCTTCTGCGGATTGCTGACTTTGCTGGGACAGCTGCGTGATCAGCCGGGCATTGTGCGCCTCATACAGGGCGCTGGATGCCAGGAACAGGGCGCAGGTCAGAACCAGTGCGGCAGCCATGCCGGCGGCAATCCGCTTCCATCGGCCCTTCCCAATGGCGAAAAACGCGATGCCGCCCATGAGGGCACAGGTCAGCAGAACGGATGTGCGGCAGTGGGTGAGAATCTGACAGATAAACTGTGCTGCCGCCGCCAGAAGCAGAAGAACCTTCAGCCCCTTTCGCCGGCACCGGAAAAAGAAGCCCAGGCACAGCCCAATGCCGATCATAAACAGACAGGCGCAGATATTGGAGTGGGAAAGCACCAGCAGCCGGGCGCCGTCCCATTTGATATAGGGGGACAGGGAGGCGGGAATCAGGTTCAGAACCAAAAGCCCGGTGTAAAACACCAGAGTCAGGGATGCCGCGATGAAAATCCACGCGATGCACCGCAGCCCCACCTGCTTTTCTCCATCCCGGGTGACGGCGGCAAAGGGCAAGCTCATCAGCCAGACACCGAGGAACAGCACTCCGGACTGGGGATTCATTCCGGCTGCCTTTCGCAGAGCCTGGACAAGCACAAACCACAAGGCCATCCCTGCGCACAGAAGGAGCTGCCGCCTTGCCTGGACGGTCTGCTCCTGAACAAGGGCCGCACCCAGGAACAGCAGCGCGGGAACGATCAGGAAGGTCGTTGCGCTATAGTAAAAAACCCAGTTAAAGCAGGTTTGCCCAACAATGAACAGGTATTCCAGGATGCCCGCAGCCAGCAGACAGAGCAGCTGAACCCGAAAGGCGGGATTTGCTGAATCCAATTGTAGTCTTGATTGCATAATGATCTCCGTATCTGTGAATTTGGGGGCAAAGCCCCAGTCTCTCCGGCGTTACACGGACCCTTTCCGCTTCAAAACGGTGATGACCGTCTGCAGCAGAATTTTGATATCCAGTCCCGGGGTCCAGTTGCTGATGTACTGGGTGTCCAGCTTCACCACCTCTTCAAAGTCCGTGATCTCGCTGCGGCCGCTGATCTGCCACAGGCCGGTGATGCCGGGCTTGACGGACATGCGGATGCGGTGGTGGGGTGCGTAGGCCTTGAACTCGCTGACAAGAGGCGGCCTCGTACCCACGAGACTCATATCTCCCTTCAGAACGTTCCAAAACTGGGGAAATTCGTCAATGCTGGTGCTGCGGATGAACTGACCGATGCCGGTTTTTCTGGTGCCGTCGGGAAGAATCCGGTTGCCGATGATCCGTGGGTCAAAGTCCAGCTTGAACATCAGCTCGCTTCCCATTTTGTTCTGGGCCAGCAGCTCCTTCTTCCGCTCCTCGGCGTCCGGGTACATGCTCCGGAACTTGTACATCAGAAAGCGCTTACCGTTTTTGCCCACCCGCTCCTGCCGGAAGAAAATGGGGCCGGGGGATTCCCGGTAGATTGCGGGGGCCACAAAGAGGAACAGGATTGCCGTCAGCACGCAGCCCACCAGGCCGCCGACGATATCCAGGGCCCGCTTGAAAAAGGCCTGGCCGGTGGTAGCGCTGCCCAGGCTGGTGGTGAGAACGCCGGCTGTGCCCAGCCGCTTCACCTGGTGGGTGACCCCCGGCACCTGGGAGAGCTGTGCCATATTCAGGTGGACGGTGATGCCCATTTCCACGATTTCGTCCACCAGTGCCTGGGGAAAGGCATCGGTTGTTTTCAGGCTGAGGAAGACCTCGTCCACCCAGTTTTTCTGCACATAGTCCAGAGCGTCGGCGATGGGGGCAACAATGGGAATGCCCGCGGCCGACCTTTCGTCGGGATTGCCGTCCGTCAGGATCAGCCCCGCCAGCCGGTAGGAATCGGGGCTGGTGCTGCGAATGTCGGACAGAATGCCTGGTGCTGCATCCCGGGTGGTGATGATGAGCAGGGAAGGCACCTCGTCCCGGCGGGCGCGGCGGAGGATGCGCTTCAGTCCCAGGCGGCCCAGATACCCCAATATGCAGTAAAGCGCCGCCATGAGGAACATGCTGATTCGGGAATAGTCTTCGCCTGTCTTGCTGGAGAACAGGAACAGCACGGCAAACAGCTCCAGAAGAACGGCCTGCTGAAAAACAGCTTTTGCCTCCCGGTAATAGCCCCGCTTCATAACGCCCCGGAAGGGCTCCGCAAAAATCAGGATGATGAGATCACATGCGGTGAGAAAAACAGCCATAGCCGCATACTGGGGCAGGGCATAGGGATTGTGGACTCCGTGGCGGAGCATATAGGACAGCACGAAGGCCAGCTGCAGCACGAGAAGATCCAATATGCAAAAATCCAGATGCTTCAGCCAGCCGCTATCTCTTTGAGGCATTTGACACATTCCTCTCTGTCTGTAATGGTATCAGGAAAACGGTAACGCTGTAGAAACGCTGCCATTATACCACCGTATTGGGAATTTGTAAACAGCGACTGCCCAATCAAACCTGCCGCCAGCCGTTTGCTCTTATTCTGTTACATCCCGGCGGAAAGCCTCATTCTTTTTTTTGATTGCGCGTCCCTTTTCAGCGCAGTGGACGGCAAGCTGTGTAACAATAGTCCCCGCACCTACAATTGTTATTTACATTGCTTTAACAGGCGAGACATAAGAAAGTTATCATTCAGTTAAATCCAAAACTTATCTACTGGATCACACATATCTACTTGCAAAATGTCATTGTTGTTTTTCAGCAACTCATAAATATGAGCCGCATAGTTGACATCATGGATAGATAATCCTATGTTATATGTCAAAATGCCTATTTTGAATAGAATTCAATGAATTCCTTATAGCTATTGATGCCATAATCCGAGAACCGGTATTCGTCTCTCTTTCCAACAAGACCGTAATACCAATCCAATGTCTCTTTCATATTTGGAGCATCAATTCCTACGAATTCTGCAATCTGCATCAATACAGCCAAGCCATAGGAAAAATCAGCCGTAAAGTACCTGGAGTTAAAGTCCGGTATGTATCCGTCTTCAACCTTTACCGTAGGACTTGTCAGACCTTTAAATCCGGCAATGCTTGATATCTTTTTTGTCATTGCACCTGCTGTCGGGCTTTCATAATGGACTCTTAAAGACTTCACATATGAGAGATCAAAACAATCCAGAGCCTTACACAGTTCCTGTACTTCATCATCACACGCCAACAGAAGTTCGGATGTTTTGTTATTCCAGTCTTCATAGAACAGCGGAACGGAATCATAGACAACTCCCTCATGATAATCTCCATAGAGATTTCTCAGCCGTGTGGTATGAAGTATTGGATTTGAAGGTGTAAGTGTGATGTTCAGGTAATTGGGAAGTAGTGAAGTTTTTATATCTAATATGCTTTCAATAAGCTTACTGCATTCTGCTGTCTTGCTATTTGGAAGAGCAGCTACAAACATCTCCCCACGATAGCCAACAGCCCTCACCGTTTTTCCATATTCCACTAACCTTGCAACACTTGGGACTCTCTGCACACCAAATACGGTGGCACCCTTTTCGATACATCCTCTAAATGCACACTCCCCTCCGCCGGTTCCAGGAGCAATGCAAATTTTCATACCTGGTCTGGAAAATGGTTCTATCTTGGCAGCGTTGGGCTTCATGAGTGTCGCTGGCATGGTAACAAATACCAGATCAGCATTTGAAAATGCTTCCTCTTCACTGTTCGTAGCCTTTGCAATAGTTCCTCTATGAATAACTTCATCATTCTCATCAACTACCGCTAGCTCTCTACTTATTTTTTCCGGTTTGGAGCCATAGATTGTTACCTTATGCCCCTTCTCTGCGCAGTGAACTGCAAATTGTGTGCCTACATTACCGGCACCTACGATTGTTATGTTCATCTTATTTTTCCTATAGACACAATAGAAAAGCGTTTTCATGATTCTCATGATCAGTTCAACATAATACCGAATGTATCAAGTACTCTTTTTGCTGAACTTCCATCTTTATATGTGTGATATTCGTCAATGACTTTTTTTCGCTCATTTTTAAATAAATCAATATTGTTATTCACTTCGATTATTGCATTTATTAATTCTATATCACTATATACATGATAACCCGGCATAAAATCTATAGCATTTTTAGGGAATAAGCCTCTAGACTTTTCATACTGTTTATAATCATCTAGCGTATATATTATCGGTCTATCCATCAAAAGATAATCTATAGTGACAGATGAATAATCACTAATCATACATTCAGCATATCGCACTAGTTGGTATAATTGAATACCTAATTTCTGTAGATCATCATCTCTTACTATCACTATGTTGCTGAACTTTTTGTTAAATACTGGTAGTTCTGCCTGTAGATGGTGTAATTTGAACACCAACAAGATATTGAGTTTATTTAAAACGATATCGAATTTTTCAAGAGATGAGATTGTATTAAATATAGGTAATCCTGTTTCATTTACAATATAATTTTCTGATAATGGCGCACTATTACTCTTTCTAAAAGTAGGCATCCAAAAAAATAATTTGCTATAGGCATTAACGCACCATTTCTTTTCAATAATTCTTTTTACATTTTCATTATTTTCAAATAGGTAATCCAATCTTGGGTATCCTGTAATGATAGTCTGACTTGGATTTCGATTCCAATATTCAGAGAGTCCTTTTGCAGCCAATGGTCCAGTCGCGGTCATATAATCGTAATCACATTTTGACTTATTCTTCGCTCCTTTTGCAGCCTTATACCCCCATCCATGGGACAAGTAAATGAGTAATTGATTATTGCGTTTTTTAAAATTTGCCATCATATTGCAATGATCAAAAATATACCAATGACATTGAGCCAAAACTTTAATCGTGGCAGGACTTGCCTTTGAATATATACTCTTATAGCAATACTTTACGTATTCCTCATTATGATAATTCTCAGGATGATCAACAAGCCAAGTGATATGATACTTGCCTATGTATCCATTTGTTTTCATATAATCAAACAAAGCAAATGCATTGTCGCAACAATCACCTTCCGATTCCAGGACAATACTATGCTCATCAACTGGTAATCGTGAATACCATTGAAACATAAGCAAACTGGCGACCTCAATATATCTGCACTTCAGAAAATGTAAACATCCTTTTATTCCTTTATTCTGAATTTTTTTTATTAGGTTCATGTTACTTTACCTCTTAAAATTTTCTTGATAACCTGAGTTATATCTGAAATATAGAGCAAACATATCGTCAAGAAAATAATGCTTTCAGCCCCATACATTACAGAACCGTCAAACAAGCATAATACTGTACCTTGCACTGCTAGTAGCACGTAAGATAATAAGTCTCTTTTTATGTTGATTCTGATCCTAATATATTTTTTTGATTGATGATACCTAAAAATCCAAACAATAAAATAACAAATTGCTGTTGCGACTGCCGCCCCCATTGCTCCATAGACAGGCGTAAATATCAAATTCAGGATCAAATTTGTTACGGCGCCAATAATCGTAGATGTTGCGAATATCTTAGAATTTTTAACTGCGGAAAAGAAACCACCAAGATAACCAGAAAGAGCTCCAAATACTATAGCAATTGTTAGCCAGGGTACGAATCGCCATGCCAGATAAAAATCCTTAGCATACAGGAATCTCGCCAGCATTTTATCCGCCACAATAATTGCGGAACACAGAATCACCATCATGCAGTTATAGGCCTTGTAGGTGTTGGTAAAGAATCCGCTCTTGTCCTCCGGATCAAAATCCTTGACCACCGAGATTGCCCATGCCTGATTGAAAATAGACTGAAAAAGATTCAAAATGGAGGGAATTTTGGACCCAACGGCGTAAATTCCGTTCTCTGCCAGACCGCAGAAAAAAATAACAATATAGCGGTCGGAGGTGTTGTTGACCCACCAGGCGATGCTGTTCGCAATCAATGGTTTGCTGTATTCCAGCATCTCCTTCTCTTCTTTTTTGTAATCTCTTGTCAAATGCGTACTGTGCAGCATTTTGGAACGAATGATCAAATACAGGCACTGCACCGACGGTCCGATGATGTTCGCGAGGAAATAGCCCTTCAGTCCCCACTTGAGTCCAACCAGAAACAGCACATTGCAACCGATTATGACCGCGGAGGCTATCACGCTGGATACTGACAGTTCGGCAATCCGCTCAATGCCACGGGTATATGCCAACACGATACCGGAAAGCACTTGTAAGAAGAATATCAGGAAAAAGAAAACCGCATACTGTTCGACGGTCGCGCTGAATCCGAACATCCCATTGATGACCAAGCCGGCAAGTACAACACCGCAGCTTAGCAGTATATATCGGACAGAAACAGTAACCAGTGCCTCCCGGTCATAGTTTTTATCCAGGGCGAACCGCAAAACCGCCTCCTGAATATTCAGCGTCAGAATCGGAACCAGAACACCAATGGTTGTTTGAAACAAATCATAGGTTCCATACTCGGTTGTTGATAAAATATTCGTATACAGCGGGACAAGGAAAAAGCTCAGCAGCTTTGTCGCAAAACTGCTCAGTGTCAAAACGCCAATGTTCTTTAGCAAATATTTGTATCTGTCCACCGTATCTATCCTTCCTGTCAACCGCACGATTTACCAAGCATCAGCATCTCATATTGCAGAAAACGCCGGTTCCGAATTGCTTTTTCGATTTTTCTCAATTCCGGTAAGTCTGTGTTAAAATCTTTAAAGAAAGCTGTCATTAGTTCCCCTGTCATAATAAACAGCGCCTGCCTGATCTTGCGGGGCTGCTTTCTTGTTCGGTTCCAATTCATTACACTTTGCCGCAGCAAATATGTATATGCCCTTTGATCATAGGAAAGGCCGAAAGAAGGAAACTCAGCAAGGCACCTTTCCGTGATCCAATAGCTTTCCACCGATTTCCGGCTTGAAACAGTGCGTGCAGTCATTCCGCTCAAATTCTGCTGATACCCATACACCACGTCCTTGATCGCTGCAAATCGATATGGCATAGCAGCCAAAATAAATGAAACAGGCGTGTCCTCAAACCAGAAACCACTCGGAAATTGAAACCGTTTTAAGACTGTGTATTTATAAAGTTTACCCCACGGAAAGCCGGAGAAAACGCCCCTGTTATCCGAAAGCACTCCTTCTTTTTGTAGGATGTGCTCCGACGTCACGTTCGCGGGACTTTCAAAAAAGTCAAACCAGCTGCCCTGCAGCAGGTCAGCATTTGTTTTCTTTGCTGCATTCAGCATACTCTCGACAGCATCCGCGGGGAGAATATCATCTCCGTCCAGAAACATTACATATTCCCCGCGAAGTTTTCGAATGGCTGCATTCCTAGCTTCGGAAGCCCCACTGTTGGGCTGTGTAAAAACCTCAATGGCAATTTGCCCATCCCAGTTTGCGGCGATCTGGTCAATGGCAGCGGCTGTTCCATCTGTTGAGCCGTCATTGACTATCACTGCAAGGCAGCGATAATGCGTTGCCTGCGCCGCAATGGAACGCAGACAATCCCCAATATACTTTTCCACGTTATAGGCCGGTACAACAATCTGAAGGTCATAGTCCAATTCCACTGCATTCTCGGCCACGCAGGTTCCCGGAGGACATGGATGCCAATCCGTCAGAGCTGCCCTGGCATCCTCCGCACTCAGCTTTGTCCGCTTCAGGGCAACCGGTGCGCAGGCGGAGATGGCTTTCTTTATCGTCTTTTTAATTTGCTGCATTACATACTCCTATTTTCGCAATCCACTGTACCGAATGCCATTTTTCTTCTCAACCAATTTTTTCTTTATTTTCTTTACTGCAAATTCAGGGAAAGACCCTACTTCCCCTTTTTTCTTGGAGAATCGGTATCTCATACCCAAGCGCTTTATGACCGCCAAAGGCTTACTTGTACGGCCCTCCATTTCTGATATCTGCTTTTCCAGTTCTTTCACATCGTCCGGCTTCCAAAGTGCCAAGAAGTGATGGATAGAATAGGTGTTGGATGTTATTTGCATGATTCCGGTGTCGTAATCCATCGGGCAAAAGTACTCCACAGGATAAACCGCCACATTTTCCGCCGTCCAGACCTTCGCACCGCCAGGCTTATAGCCGTACTTGAAAATGGGCTCTGTATTCTTCCGGGGGCAGGGAACGCTGTCAAATATCCCCTCTGCCAATTGAAAATGGCCATTGTACTGCTGCAACAATTCTCCAATCACAGGATTTCCCTTTTCCGCACCAAAGCCCAGACCGGTATTGATAAGCCCGGTGGTCTCCTCAGCCAAGTAGCAGGCGTGTTCCAGAAGGGGATCCAGCGACTTCAAAAGCTCCACATCCGTGTCCAGATAGATGCCGCCCTCCTGATAGATGATTTTCAGTCTTGCGCAGTCACTCAGAAACGCCCACTTTTTTGTCTGAAAGGCTTCCTTTGCAAAATCGCAGAAATTGACATCAAAATTGGTTTCATTCCACTGTTTGATCTCATAGTCCGGGCAATACTTCTTCCAGCTTTCGATACACTTTTTCGTCAACTCCGGCAGAGGGGCTCCCCCAAACCAGCAATAATGGATTATTTTTGGAATCACAGCTATTCCTCCAGATACATTATTTATGCCAGCTTTTCAAAATCAGATAGCAGGGCAGCGTCCATCTTTTTTCCATAAGAAACAGAAATACCCTCCGCGGAAGGGAATCGGAATACGATGTAAGATCCCAGCAGATTTTATTTAGATAATCACTATGCACAATTTCCCGGATGGCCCGGTAGCGATCCTTATTGGGGATATCCGCGCGCACGACTTGCTTCATAGCTGCAATCACGAAGCACGCAAGCTGCCACTGCAAACGCTCCGCCACTTCCTCGTCATACCCTAGTTCCAAAGCTTTCCTGACGCTGGTTTCATAAAAATGGCAAATTTTTTCAAACCGATCCGCTTTATAAACATGGGTCAGAGACGCGCCGTTCTCGCAGTAGTAATACAACGCTTCCGGCAGCACAGAAACACGTTTAACATAGGCATACAGGCACAGCAGGGAATACACATCTTCTGAAATAATTTCTCTTTCGGACACAAACCGCCAACCAGTTTTCCGAATCATGCGCATGGAGAGTATACACGCCCACGCACTCATCCACACATTCCGACAGGTGCTGTCCTGCTTTGCCGCGATCAAATCCGGCAGGAAGCGCTTCTGTACGTCCTCTCCTGCATAGGTGACTCGATCCGATTCCGGAATCACAGACCGTATCACACGTCCCTGCGCGTTCACGTTGTTCAGACCAAAAACGATAACGTCCGATTGCTCCGCCTCAGCCAGCCGGTATGCCTTCTCGATGGTATCCAGCGCTACATAGTCATCGCTGTCAAAGAAGCAAATGTATTCCCCGGTTGCGGCTTCGATTCCGGAATTGCGCGCCATGCCCAGACCGGCGTTCTGCTTATGAACCACTCTGATTCTGCTGTCCTTTTTTGCCCACTCGTCACACATCTGCGGGCAGCGATCCGGAGAGCCGTCATCCACCAGAATGATCTCCAGATTGGAGTAGGTCTGATTGACAATACTTTCGATGCACCGATCCAGATACCGCTCCGTTTGATAGATAGGTACAATCACGGATATCTCAGGTTCTTTGCCCTCGGGGAGAGAATTTCTTGTTTCTACCATAATGTAATAGCCCTTTTCATATCGATTCCTCACGTATTTTTTTGAATACAAATGAATTCCGGCGAATCAATTCACATGCTTTTCAGCCTCAATCCCATGATTCACACGCTCTTCAACAGGGGGCAGTTCCATATAGTTCCCATAATTCTTCCTCAGGTATTCATCGAAGCTGGCGGGAGCTTTATACAGATTTCCTTCAAATTCCAACAAAACCGGTTCCAGAAAAGCGTCTGTCTCCATGAAGCATCCGATTCCGCCCCACGCGATCTCCGCCAGGAATTTGCTCTGACTGATCTTATATCGTTTGCAATATGTGTCAATCCTTCGCCCCCAGAAATAGGCTCCCGGTATTTTGGCAAATGCAATCAGGAACAGATTCACAAATTTTCGCAACGGCGTTTTTCCGGAACCGAACCGGCAGCACGCTTTCTCCAGAAGCAGGGCGTTTCGTCTCAGATAACGGGCGTCCTTCTTCAGCTCACGGTCACTCAGCTCCCTGAAACCATCCAGCGGAAAGATATCCAGCCACAAATAGGGATGCAGTGAGTTCATAGTATTGGTAATTCGGATGTTCCGGTTAAAAATCTTTATGAAAGGATAAGGGCAATTCTTCAGGTCGATACATGCTACAATATAATCCGGATCAATGGGCTGGGTCTGCGAAATGAACACCAGTCGTTCATAGTCCTCTCTGGGCATGATGATATCAATGTCATCATCCCAGGGAATGAATCCCTTATGGCGTACTGCGCCCAGTAGTGTGCCGCCGTCCAGAAAGTAGGACAGATGATTCTCATCGCAATATTCTGCGAATTTTTTCAGCATAATGCTGAGTTCTTCCTTGATTTGCTGATCATTTAGCTTTCTTTCACGCATAATAGATGTACCCTTCATGTCAATTGACTGCTTTCCACCTCAGGTAGAGCATGTGTGCCGGAACACACAGGATCAAAAAGAGGAATTTGTTATGTGCGTGCGCATATAGTTCCCGCCATGACATCCGCGCAAACCGCCCATAGATGTAATATTGAAGCCCGGCTTTCAGCTTCGCCCGGAGATTCGCATTCGAGTTCAGGAACGCTTCCGCCCTGGCAACGCACCCTCTGGGGGACGCAATATTATGCTTTCTGCGGTTTTTCGTCAGTCCATCGTCCAAATAGCCGGAAATGTAAATCACCCGGTTGAAAAAGCGCATCTGATATTTTTTTTGCCATTTGAATCCACACGAGATCTTCGCCCAGAAATTTCTCTCCCGGGAATTCCGGGAAGGGGAATTCCCGCAGGCAGCGGGTATACCAGACCTCCGCCATGTCCCCGCCGATATGGCGGTTGAGCCGGCAGTCCACAAAGCTTTCCTTCATGCCGTCCCGGGGCACTCCTGATGTACTCAGATATCCGCCGTTCTGCGCCCCGCGCAGAAAGCTGAAGCCGCACAGATCTGTGTCTTCCTTATATTCGTCGTAAACTGCTTTGATTGTTGAAATCGCGTCCGGGGTCAGCGTATCATCGCTGTCCACGATAAATGTAAGGACGGAATCTATATATCGATACGCATGGTTCAGAGCCGTATGCTTGCCGCCGTTTGCCTTTTTGTGATAGACAATGGGGAAGGGAGCCCTTTCCTGAAAGCCCGGAATGAGCGCTTCTGTGCCATCGGTACTGCCGTCGTCAATAATAACCCAGGTAAAAGCCTGATCCTCCTGCGCCAAAAGGGAGTGAAACAGCTCCGGCAGCAAATCTTCGCGGTTATAGGTGGCTGTCAGTACAGAAACTGTGTGCATTTTCTGTTCCCCTTTACTGTTTCATCTGCTGCGCGATATCCGCGTCCACGATTTCCTCGCCGGTTTTATCCACCAACTGCGCCTGACTTTCTTCGCTGAGACCGTTGTTCACTACGCAATTTAAGTCGCAGGTGGAGCAGGCATCCAGTTCTTCCTTGCTCACCTTACCGTCCCGGTAGTCCCGGCAGATTTTATTTTCGTACATGGAGTAGGGATGATTCGTAAACAGGGATTTGAACTTGTGCCAAACCACCCAGGCCGCAGGTACCCAGATATACTTGTGCATGGCGGGACTGACAGAACCGATCATCCAGCAATCCCGGTCACAGCAGCGCACCTTGGCCCGCACCGCTTCCGCCTCGGGGCTGCTCCACAGCTCGTCCCAGCTCTGGCGGTTGAGATTGCCCATGACTTCCTTGTCTTTCGTGCCGTTGCAGGGCATCACATCGCCGTAGGGATCGATGAAGAAGGTGTCAAAGCTCATGTCGCAGGGCAGCAGCCGCTTCTGGCCGTAGATGTAGTTGATGAGGCCGTGGTTGAAGTACGCCCGGAACCACTTTTTGGGGCTGCCACTGCGCAGCAGCTCGTTGACTAAGGATTCAAAGTTCTTTGCCACCATGGGACGGTCGTGGATGATGTTCCTGGCCTCCACAAAGTAGAAGCTGTTGTGCAAGGAAGCGGTTGCGAACTCCATGCCCATCTCGTCGGAGATTTTGTACAGGGGCACCAGATCGGGGGCGTTCCTGTCCTGCACGGTCATGCCAAAGCCCACGTCCTTCATGCCCATCTCCCGGAGGGTCTTTAATGTCTGATAGCCCCGCTGATAGCCATTCTGAAGACCCCGAATCTCATTGTTGGTTGCTTCCAGTCCCTCAATGGAAATCCGAATACCAATCTGAGGGAACTCCCTGCACAGATCCACAATCCGGTCGGTAAAGAAGCCGTTGGTGGAAATCACAATCCGGTCACTCTTCTTGTACAGCTCCCGGACGATGTCTTTCAGGTCGGTGCGGATAAACGGCTCGCCGCCGGTGATGTTGGTAAAATACATCTTCGGCAGCTTTCGGATAGTTTCAATGGAAATCTCTTCCTCCGGCTTGGAGGGAGCCTTATAGCGGCTGCACATGGAGCACCGGGCATTGCAGCGGTAGGTCACAATCACGGTGCCATTTAACTTTTTCTCTGACATAAGCTGCTCCTCTTAATTCTGTTATCAAAATTGTGCGTAAATAAATGCGGAGTCGCCTACATAGGCAAACATCACAATCAGGAATATCCAAACTGAAATTATCAGTTTATTACGGAATCGGTCCAGATTCAGATTGATTTCAATGGCATTCCCTTCATTTCGATAGTAGGCTGCCAGATTCCCTAAAACCATCAAAACCAGATAAACAACGACAAAGACATTGATATAGTGTACCCCATTCAATCTGAAAAGGCCCGTATATATTTGCAGTACTTCCTGAAGGCTGTCCGCACGGAATAAACCCCAAAGCAAAACTACCACGACGTTGTTCAGCAGGATACACGCCCAAGCATGCCTGGTTTTTGTTTTGCCACTATCCGTCCATACCTTACTGACGACAGCGACAACGCCATGTAAACCTCCCCAGATCAGGAACGTCCAGTTCGCACCGTGCCACAGTCCACTAAGGAGCATGGTAATCAGCAGATTTCGGTAAGTTTTCCACCGGGCGCATCTGCTGCCGCCCATAGGAAAGTAAACATACTCCCGAAACCAGCTGGACAGGCTGATATGCCATCTATTCCAAAAATCAGAGGAATTCTTCGCCAGATACGGCATATTGAAATTCCTATCCAAATCAAAATCCCAAATGGCTGCAATGCCGATAGCCATCTCGGAATACCCGGAAAAATCGCAGTACAGCTGCATGGCATACCCAATCAGCGCAAGCAGGATGCTGATGCCGTCATACGCACCCGGAGCCTGATATACAGCGTTCACAGCAACAGCAATACGGTCTGCAAAGACAACCTTTTTTGTCAGCCCCATCAAAAACAGCGAGATGCCCCTGTATACATTTTCTTTTTTGATTCTGTGCAACCTGTCCAGCTGCGGCAGAAAATCCCGAGCTTTCACAATGGGTCCGGCGGTAATCAGGGGAAAGAAGGATAAATAGGCTGCCAATTTGACAAAATCCGTCTGCGCCGGAATTACGGCTTTTTTTACATCAAACAGATAGCTCAAAGCCTGAAAAATGTAAAATGAAATTCCCAGAGGAAGGATAATTTGCAGCGAAAACCGGTTGGCGATTCCAAAGCTCCGACAGAATGCTTCCACAAAAAAGTTAGAATACTTACAGACAGCCAACACAGACAGACAGAATACCACACAAACCGCAATCGGCGTCTTCCTTTGTGTTTTGTGGTATGCGATTGCGGAAATGTAGCAAGCGCCAATAATGCCAAACAGAAGCCCCAGAAGCCGGGCGTCCCAATACCCGTAAAACAGGATGTTGGCAAGGAGAATCACCCATCTCTGCCGGCGGATTTTTGCCGAAAACTGAAACAGCAGAGACATCGTCAGGAAGAAAGCAAGGAATGAAAACGAATAAAAAATCATACTGCCTTCCTTTCAATGAATTCAATCAGAGCATCCGCAATCAACTGATGCCCCACTTTGTTCAAGTGCCCTGTTCCCGGCGCTGTATTGCAGAAGCCATAGGGAAGCTGACGATGTTCATAGTACCACTGCTCAAAAATCGGGCCCATGTTAATTACATCAATGCTGTTAGAAGCACAGGCGTTCTGGAATTCCGACCACATACTGCCATATTTTATATTGACCGTCCCATCCGCTTCCAAGGACACCGCCGGATGGTAAATTATGACGATTGGCCGGTCATATTCTGAACGAATCAGCCCCATCGCTTGATTCAGCAGTGCAGAGCACACCGTTTCATCAAACGCCCGGGGTTCTGTAGCTGTCTGTTGTGCCGGGGCAGTTTTCCATTTGGATTTCATCAAGCTCAGTAGTGGAAAGCCTTCTTTTACCAAATTCGATATCCGAATTTTCAGCCCGGCATTCTTGTCCTGGCTGAAAACGCTGTTTTCTATGTCCAATGTAACCTGAGACAGTGCATTCCTCAATGTCTCCTCAGAAAAATCGGTATTTGCAATTTCAATTGTCACCATTTGGGAATCCGGAAACGCCTGCACTGCCGCTTGAAAATGCTGGATAATGGACGGAAGAAAATTTCCATCACTGGCAATATTATATGTGCGGAGTACATCCGTTTCTCCCGAAAAATGGGTATTCACGAGAACGGAGTATTTCTGACCGGACGGAACTTCTTTTCCTTGCGTATGGGAAGAGCCCATCATCAGAATATAATTGCTTTCCAGTTTTCCGTAAGGATTCAGGTAGCCATTTTCGTCCACTCTCGTGATGCCGTACCCTTCCGTCCCGTGAACCAGAACGGAACCCGGCCGCCACCCTGCAAGACTGGGGCCATTGGGCGTATCAAACCATCCCGTAGGTCTCTCGTAAAGGAAGCAGAGCGCATTTACAAGACAAAAAGCAATTGCGATGGAAAGGAACCACTGCCATATGTTTTTTGCTGTTTTCATTGCACACGCCTCCTTTTTTAACGCATTCCCAAATTTTACGCTTTATGCAATGCATTGATATCCCGTGTAAACACAATGCCCACAACCATTGCCAGCGGAATTGCCACTGAATTATGGAAAGCAGACTCCGCCGCAGACGATATCAGCAGATACGCAAAAACAAACAAAACCCCCACATAGGCATAGCGGTCATACCTTTCCACTGCCAGACAGCGTTTCATAATCACGCCCAATGCAAACACATACGCTGCCGTGCCCAGCACGCCCGTCTGCCCAAAAAGGATCGGCCAGAAGGTATCCGAAAGAAAAGGCTGCGAGTTGACAACGTCCGGATTATTCCGGTATCGGTCTGTGAGCCACGAATTCTCCCGAATTAATCTGAGCGTATTCTCCATATCCCGCGTATCCCGCAATTCCCAGGTGTCGTTAAACCCATATTTCAGATAAACAGGGGAATAGTTCTTCGCAGCTTCCGCAGAAGCATAGGTGCCAAAGCCAGTGCCGATAGGAAAATAGTCCTTCATGATCAAAAAGGATGTCAGGAGCATCACCGAGCGGGCAGAGTGTCCCGCCAGATCAACAAAGTAGAAGCGAATCTGCGGCCAGGCAATTGCTACACAGGCGATGCAGCCAACCACAACATACTGCCATTTCAGCTTCCACTGTAAAACAGCAAACAGTATGAACAACACCACATAAGCTGCAACACTGGCAAATGCCTTGCTGCGCATGGTGAAAGCGATCATAAGGAGCGCCATGGCGATACAGGGGAGGCTTTTCTTTTCATAGAATACCGTCAGCAGAGTCAGCAGGAATGCCACAGCTCCGATAAAACCTTTCTATTTCGTCCACATAGTTCTCCGCGTCAAACATATCCCTTGCTTTTTCCAGGGATGTCGCCGCCATAGCACGGTATGTTTCCTGAGGCAGCTTCGTTATTTTGCGGATACAATCTGCCAGTGCCTGAGCGCCCTGCGCGGCGGGGTAGACATAGCCATTAACCCCATCGTCCACCAGCTCCGGCAGGCCGCCGTTGTCGGAAACGATCAGGGGCTTGCCCAGTGCCATGGCCTCCATGGCGCTGTAGGGGCCGTTTTCATACCATTCCGATGGCAGCACCACACAGCGGCTGTTTTTTACGAAATCCGACAGAGCCTTCCCGGTCTGGAAGCCCTTGAATTCGATATTTTCACAGTCCCGTGCCTGTGCCTTCAGCTCTGCCTCCATAGGACCGGTACCCAGAATCACCAGCCGGCAGCCACTCAGTTTTGCCGCCTCAATCAGCGTTCCCACGCCCTTTTCCGGAGAAAGCCGCCCAAAATACAGCACATAGCCTTCGTCTTTCCCGCTGAGCGCATACGCGGTCTCCAGCGGCAGGGGATTGCGCAGGGTGACGATGGGGCGGCTCGTAAACTTCCCTTCCGTCAGTTTCTTACGGTAGAACTCCGAGGGGCAGATGTACAGCGTGACCTGATCATACCACTTTTTCCGGCGGATGAAGTCAGCTTCATATTTGGACAGAATGCTCATGGGGAGGCTCCCCTTGATGCATCGGTTTTCCACACAGGGCCGGAAGCTGCCCTGCAAACATTTTTCGCAGAGGTTGCCGCGGCCATCCCGCATGGAGTAGGACGGACACACCGCAACCAGGTCATGCATCGTCCAGAAGATGGGCAGCCTCGGGTCGTATTCCCGGATGGCATCCAGAATGGACAGAGTAATCTGCTTATGGACAAGATTCAAAATCACAAGATCCGGCTTCTCATCCTGCAGCAGCCGCTTCATATTGGCGTAGGCCTCTTTGGAATAGGTCAGGTGCAGCACCATGTTCAGCTTGCTTTTGATGCCGCCGCGAACCGAGGCGTTGGAAACAAAATACTGTTCCTGCTGGCAGGGCAGGTTGTTTTCCTTGTCCTGCATGGCAAAAAAAACTACCTGATGTCCCCGCTTTTGCAGAGCCTCCGCCAGGGTAAAATAATAGGTCTCGCTGCCGCCCTTGCGATAATGAAATTTATTGACCAGTAATACTTTCATTGCATACCTTTCTGATACAGCTTCAGTGTTTCGGCTGTCACGTCATCCCAATTGTATTTTCCGCAGATAAAGTCAGAGACCCCGTCCCTGTAGGACACCACTGCCTCGGGGTGGTCGCAGGCGAACTGCAATTTCCGGGTCAGGTCTGCTACATCCGACTTTCGGAACAGCAGGGCCTTGTCCTCAACGACTTCGGCGCATTCCGCGATATCAGAAACCAGGCAGCAGTTGCCGTAGCTCATGGCCTCCAGCAGACTCAGGGGCATCCCCTCCAAATCGGAGGGCAGGGTGTACAGATAGGCATTGCTGTACAGCTCCTCCAGCAGCTGCCCCTGGACAAAGCCAGTGAACACAATGCGCCCATCGTTCCGGGCCTGCTCCCGCAGCTGGGACGCAAAGGCATCCGTATCGGAGCTGCCCCCGGCGATGACCAGCTTTTTCTCCGTCCGGACGTTCTGAAATGCCTCTATCAGATAGGTAAGTCCCTTTTCCGGGACCAGCCGCCCCAGAAAGAGAATATAGTCATCCTTTCCAAGGCCGAATTGCTCCAATATCAATTGGGGCTCCTGCGGGATGGGACGACTGACACCGTTGGGAATGAATGCCGTGGGCCGACCATAGGTGTCCAGAAAATACTGCTGAACGCCTCTGGAAAGGACGATGATCTCATCGGCATATTTTGCAGCGACTTTCTCTCCAAATTTGATGTACTTACTGGCAAAGCCGCCCCATTTGGCTCGCTGCCAGTCAAGGCCGTGGATGGTGGCGACGCAGCGTTTGCCGAACAGCTTCGGCAGCCACAGCATGGCACAGGGGCCCTCCGCATGGAAGTGCACCACGTCATACCGCCCAAAAGCGGCGCACACCGAAGCAAAAAAAGAGGAGGTCATGGCCGCCAGGCCCTTGCAGTTCACCGTGGGCACGGATTTCAGCCGGATGCCCTGATAATCCTTCCTGGCAGCGCCATCATATTCCTTTCCACTGACATGGTGGCCGGAGCGGTTGCAGCAGGTGACGCTGTGACCGGCCTTCACCATCCGGGTGGCCAGCTCCTCCACTACGATTTCCACGCCGCCCTCCCGGGAGGGGATACGCTTGTGCCCCAGCAGGACAATGTTCAGGCTCTCTTTCATGGCTGTTCCCCCCTTCACAATGCTGTTTTCTTCACATTCTACCATAGAACAGGCTGCTGTGCAAGAGGAAATGCGCGGACAGGGGGGTATCAGAAGCAGAACGACTCCTATGCCGGCCTCATCGAATCTCTGTCCGGCGCACCCTTTGACGTGCGGTTTCTCTCCTTTGAGGACATCCGGCAAAGCCCCGACATTCTGGATGCCGGCGGGCTGCGCCGGTATGAGATCGGGCAAGGCACCGGGAGAATATGCGGCAGTCCCCCAGAAAACCCCTGGCTTTCTGGGGGAAAATATGATACATTTTCAGAAAAAGGGGGAAGGAAATATGAAATCGCTGTTTCAGACGGATGGGCTGCTTTTCCGGGCGCTGACCTGGCTGACGGAGCTGATGGCCCTGAATCTCTGCTTTCTGATTGGGTGCCTGCCGGTGTTTACCATAGGCGTGTCCATAACGGCCCTGTATGCCAGCCTCTTTTTCCGGGAGGAGGGGGGAAGCCTGCGCCGTTTTTTCCGGGAGTTCCGGCGCAATTTCCGGCAGGGGCTGCTCCTGGGGCTGCTCCTGGGGACCCTGGGGCTGCTCCTGCTGCTGGACGGCCGCTTCCTGGGGCAGCTGGGGGAGGGCTATGCCGTCTTCCGGTATCTTCTGTATCTGGCGGGCCTGATCTGGTTGGGGGTGGGGTGCTATGCCTTCGGCCTCACAGCCCGGTATGAAAACACCGTAGTTCGAACCCTGAAAAATGCTTTGCTTCTGAGCATTTCCATGCTGCCCAGAACCGTCCTTATGGTGCTCATCGATTTGGCGCCCCTTCTTATGCTGCTGGTGTCCCCGGAGCTGTTCGGCAGGAGCCTCATGCTGTGGCTGCTGGTGGGCTTTGCGGCCTGCGCTTATGCCAAGGTGTGGGTGCTGCGGTCCGTGTTCTCCGCCCTCCCCGGCGGGGAGAAGGAGACATAACATAATTCGGTATTGGCAAATCGGCTTTCCATTTTTTATGGAAGGCCGATTTTTTATGGACAGCCTGCAAAAAGCGCACTTTTTCGAAGGGGCACCCCGGTATAATGGAATCGAACGAGGCAAATACACCATCGCGGGATTCTGTCAGAAAAGGAGCGGTTGCTATGCAACAGACATCCGCCGCGGCATCTGCCCGGCTTTCCCGGCGGGGACGGGGCCGCAGCATCGCCATGCGGCTGAAAAACGACTGGCTGCTCTACGCGCTGCTGCTTCCGGTGCTTACATGGTATCTGATCTTCTGCTACGCACCCATGGGCGGCCTGGTGCTGGCCTTCAAGAAGTACAGCGTCAGGCTGGGTATCTGGGGAAGTCCGTGGGTGGGCCTTGCCAACTTTGAAAAAATGTTCCGGGACAGGGATCTGATGCGGGCCCTGCGCAATACCGTCATCTTCGGTCTGGGAGGCATTGCCGTGTCCATGCCCTGCGAGATCGGCCTGGCCCTGATGCTCAATGAGCTGCGGATGAAGCGGGTCAGGAAGCTGGTGCAGACCACCGTCACCTTCCCCCATTTCATCTCCTGGGTGGTTCTTTCCGGCATTATGATTAACCTCTTTTCCTCCACCGGGGTGTTCAGCTACATTGTCCAGGGCCTGGGTTTTTCCTACCGCAATCCCCTGACCGCCACCTCCGGCTACCGGTGGTTCATCTGGATCAGCGCCGTGTGGAAGGAGGTAGGCTGGGGCTCCATTATTTATCTTGCCGCCATCACCGGCATCAACCCGGACATGTATGAAGCCGCGGAGCTGGACGGCGCCTCCCGGCTGCAGCAGATGCGCCACGTGACTCTCCCCGCCATCCGGGGCACCATCTGCATCATGCTGATCCTGGCCGTGGGCCAGCTGCTGACCAACGGACGGTTCGACCAGATTTTCAATACCTATTCCTCCCCGGTGTACGCCGTTGCAGACACCATGGACACCTACATCTTCCGGGAATCCTTCACCACCGGGGGCATGAACTTCGGCTACTCCACCGCCATCGGCGTGGTCAAATCCGTGTTCGGCCTGATGATGATCGTCACGGCCAACAGGATCGTCACGGCCACCGGCGAGCAGGGCCTGCTGTAAGGAGGTCACTATGGCTAAACGAACCAAGAAATACCATGTGGGCCGGAAAAGCACCCTGGATATCGTCATTGCGGTGGTGCTGGGCGTTATGACGTTGGCCGCGGTATTCCCCTTCTATCAGGTGGTGCTGCTGAGCTTCGCGGATATGACCAGCTACGCCCGGCACCCGCTGTACCTGCTGCCCTACTGCTTCGATCTGACAGGCTACAAGACCATCTTTGAAGACCCCATGTTCTTCACCTCTCTGGGGGTGACGGTGTTCATCACTCTGGCGGGAACCACCCTGAACATGCTCCTGTCCGTTCTGGGGGCCTATGTTCTGTCCCGGAAATACCTGGTGGGCAGAAAGCTCTTCCTGAACCTGATTATCTTCACCATGCTCTTTCACGGCGGCCTGATTCCCACATACCTGGTGGTGCGGGATTTGAAGCTGGTGAACACCGTCTGGGCCATGATCCTGCCCTGCGGCATCAGCACCTATTATCTCATCATTATGAAGAACTACTTCATGTCCCTGCCGGACAGCCTGCTGGAGGCGGCCCGATTGGATGGAGCCAACGAGTTTCAGATTCTGACATGGGTGGTTCTGCCCATTTCCGTTCCCTTCATGGCCACCTTCATCCTGTTCTACGCGGTGGAGCGGTGGAACGAATGGTATCTTGCCAACCTCTACATCAACAAGGCTGCCCTGTACCCCTTACAGACCTACCTTCGCAACGTGCTCATCAGCATGAGCAACACCCTCAACGACATTGCCAAGCAGTTCATGCAGGGCCATGCCAGGGTCAATTCCACCGCCGTGCAGATGGCTACCATCGTGGTGGCCACCGTCCCCATCCTGTGCGTCTACCCCTTTGTGCAGCGGCACTTTGTCAAGGGCGTCATGGTGGGGGGCATCAAGGAGTAGGGACCATACGCTGAAATCGGCGTGAAAATACAAGGTCACACTTTACGAATGGAGGAACAAAAATGAAAAAACGCATTGCGCTGCTGCTGGCCCTCGCCCTGGCTCTGGGCCTGGCTGCCTGCGGCGGCAGCCCCGAGGCGACCTCTTCTCAGGCGGCCCCGGAGGGGCTGGAGCACATGGACATCACCCTGGCCTGGTGGGACGGCGAGTCCATCCTGGCAGGGGACGAGATTCTGGACTTCGTGGAGGACCGGTTCAATGTCACCTTTGAGGTGATGAACATGACCTGGGACGACTACACCCAGAAGGAGCAGCTGTGGGCCAACACCGGGTCCCTGCCCGACATCTTCGCTGCGGACTTCCGCAACACCGCTTCCTTTGCCGCCTGGGCCAGGGAAGGGGTCATCCGGGCACTGCCGGAGGATCTGTCCGCCTATCCCAACCTGGAAAGGTATATGCAGGGCGCTGCCGCCGACAGCTGTATGGTGGATGGGAAGTACTACTGCATCTTCCGTCAGACCTACGGTGAGCAGGCCGAGACCGTGAAGGACCGTGTCATCGCCTACCGCTGGGATCTGGCTCAGGAGGCGGGTATTACCAAGGAGCCTGAAACCTGGGACGAGTTCCGGGCTATGATTCTGGCCATCGAGGCTGCCGATCCCGACGGCAAGAAGGTGGGCGGCATGACCGCCCCCGGTGCGGACTACCTGGTGGGCCCCATGTTCTGCTATTCCATGCCCAGCGCGGTGGTGGGCGGCGCCACCTTCAAGTGGGTGGAGCAGAACGGCAGCTACATTCCCGCCTATTTTGCAGGGGAAACGCTGGGCGCCGATGCCCTGCCCACCTGGAACCTGCTCCGGGATATGTACACCGAGGGCACCATCGACAAGGACATTGCCCTGTCCACCCTGGAGCAGAGCAAGAATCAGTTCCTCAGCGGACAGTCCGCGGCCCTGTGCATCACCTACACCCAGCTCATCACCCTGAAGGACTCCTGGGCAGAGCTGAACGGCTCCCGGATGGAGGACGATATCCGCATCCTGGGCCTGATGCCCTCCGTGGACGGCAATCCCTACTACTGGGCCTGGGACTATGCCTGGTCTGAGTCCATGTTCTCGGCCGATGTGGACGAGGCCAAGATGGAGCGGATTATGATGATCTATGACTACCTGCTCAGCGGCGAAGGGGTTATGAAGTGCAAGTACGGCAACGAGGGCATCACCTACGAGATCGTGGACGGCAAGCTGCAGTTCGTGGACGGCAAGGCCCCGCTGACCGTGTACAAATCCGTGGACGTGTTCGGCAACCTGGTGGCCTGGCAGCCCCCGCTGCCCAACGGCTGGACCGCCCCCAATGCCAACCCCGACTGGTACAACAAGATGATTGACGACTATGTGGAGCAGGCGAGGAAGGTGCAGCTTCCCGCCACCGAGCCCGCCTGCATCACGGAGTTTCTGGCCACCGGCTCTGAGTTCAGCCTGAACCTGAAGGACGACACTCTGCTCATCATGACCGGGGACGAGCCCGTGGAGCAGATGTGGAACGAGATCATAGAGGACTACAAGGCCGAGGGTCTGGAGGCTGTCATCGCCCAGGTCAACGCCGCTGTAAAGTAAACCAAACGTATAGACCGGGGCATAGGTGAGAGCCTGTGCCCCGGTTTTCCAAGGAGATGGCTATGAAAGGCTATATCACAATCAGGCAGGAATTTCTCTTCCCGGATTCCCCCCTGGGGGAGATGGCAGACAAAGTGCATCTTGCCATGGCAGCCAACGGACGCATGGGCATCCAGCTGCTGGTGGCGGCGGGGGAAAGCATCCGGGTGTCAGCGCCGGAGGACAGGGTGCAGCTGACCTGCTGTCAGATGGTGGACATCCCGGTGGGGTACAATACCGGAAACGGCGTGGATCAGGGCGGGGCTATGGTGATCCTGCCGGACAAATGCCCGGACTACGCGGTGCGCAAAGCCCCCTTCCGGGTATACGACTGTCTGAAGCCCGCCCCCGGGGGCGTGATCCCGGCGGTCAATGGCGTGGCGGCGGCCTATGTGACGTTGGAGCCCCGGGAGGGGACTGCCCCCGGCAGTACCGCCGGAGCCACCGGGCGGACACCACTGAATAGGCAGAGCCGGAAGAACAGGAAACGCCCGGACCCGCTGACGGGTGGCCCGGACGTTTTCGGGTATCCGGGCGGATGCGCCGGCAGGGAATGCCGGGGGCCGAAATGGAAACGATTCCACCGCAGAATCAGAAAAAATCCCGGGAAAAACAGCCAAAAACTGTATCATGTCGGTTTTTTGAGTTGACGAAGGGATTTTCTTTCGGTATAATCAGGGTGAACGTGTCATAGGCACTCTGCCTCCCCGCCGAAGGCGAACCCGGGACGCAGAGGGAACGAAAGGGAAGGAGCGACAGCATGGAAGGCAGCATTCAGGTTACCATGTTCGGGAAATTCACCATCCGGGAATCCGGCTGGGCCGGGCAGCCCGGGGCCATCAGCCTCACCGGCCGCTCCAGAAGACTGTGGACCCTGGTGGCCTATCTGATTCTCCACCGGGACCGGGGCGTTTCCGCCCAGGAGCTGATCGACCTGCTCTGGCAGGACACCGGCGGGAACAACCCTCAGAGCACCCTGCAAAACAATGTCAGCCGGGCCCGGGCCGCCCTGGAGGGGCTGGGGCTTGCAGATGCCAGGCAGCTGATCTGCAACGATGCGGGCATGTACCGCTGGGCCCCCGGGCGGGAAACGGTGCTGGACTGTGAGGAATTTGAGAAAATCGCCGCCCTGTCCCTGGCGGAGCGGGACAGGGACCGGGGCATTTCCATGGCGCAGAAGGCCATTGCCCTGTATACCGGTGAATTTCTGCCGGAAAGCGCCATGGAAAACTGGTGCATCCACATCAATTCCTATTATCGTTCCCTGTATCTGCGGCTGTGCCGTCAGGCGGTGCATTGGCTGTTCGATGCCGACCGTCTGGCGGAGGTGGAGGACATCTGCACCCGGGTCATCCGGCAGGACCCGGCGGCGGAGGAATTCAGCATCAGTCTGATGCGGGCCCAGATTATGCAGCACAACCCGGAAAAGGCCCTGGAGCATTACGATTACATCCGCCAGCTCTTCCGGGACACCTATGGGGTGGCCCCTTCCGAGGAGCTGGAAATGATGAAGTCCCTGGCGGTTCAGGAGCGGTACGGCTCGGAGACGGAGGATGCCGGAATTCTGGAATTTCTGTTCCGTTCGGAGAGTGAAAAGGGTGCATTCTACTGCGACAGCAATGTGTTCCGGGAAATGGCCAAGCTGCGCCTGCGGGATATGAAGCGCACCAGGGTCCCCAGCCAGCTGGTGATCTTCCGGGTGAAGGGCGACGATTTCTCCATGGAGAAGCGGACGGTCTATATGCGGCGTCTGGAAAGTACGCTGCAAAAATCCCTTCGTTCCGTGGACCCCTATACCCGGCTGGGGGACGGCCGGCTGCTGCTGATGCTCACCAACGCCACCCGGGAAAACGCCGATAAGGTTCTGAACCGGGTTCAGGACTGTCTGCGCAGGGACTATCCCCGCGCCGGCTTCAACTATTCTGCCAGGGTCATCGACCTGGGGGAGCTGGCAGCCCGGGAGGATGGCTCCGGGAAATAATTACGGCTGAGAAGCTCTGTCCCGGGACGTATCTGCACGTCCCGGGACAGCTGCGCTGTTATGACTTTGCGAAAAAAGTCGAAAAATATTTTTTAAAAATCGCTTTGTCATAGCGAATTCATAGCCTCATGGTTTATACTGATGCCAATACTAGGAAAAGGAGGGGAAGTATGCACGAATGCCGTATGATTCCCATCGGATCGAATGTGTTTGGCATCTATCTGGAACCCGGGGACGGCAATCAGATCCGGGGCACCATCACCGGAAGCCGAATCCGAAAGCCCATTCCGTTCACCAGCCTGTCCCGGATGATCCTGCTGCTGGATGAGCAGATGGATATTGAGCAGGAGACTTCCCTGGATCGGCGGCCATCCCAGCCGGGCAATCCTACCTTTGAACTGGAGATTCTGTTCCGGCAGAACTACAGCTGGCAGGGCCGCCTGCGCTGGCCGGAAAACGGCGTGGAAGCCACCTTCCGCAGCGTCCTGGAGCTGATTACCATTATGGAGCTCCTTCTGGAGAAGTAACCCCCTTTTACGACTGTATAACAGGTTTGCGATAGAGCTATAGAAACAAGGAGGATATAGAGATGTTTAAGAGAATGATGGCCATGCTGCTGTGCCTGTGCATGCTCAACTCGGTGTTCCCTGTGGCGGTGTTTGCCGAGGGCGAGGAGACTGTGGCGGCCGAGACTGTGGCACAGACCGAAGCACCTTCCGATCCCGCGCCCGCGCCCACTCCCACGGAGGCCACTCCCAAGGAGTCCACGCCCACGGAGTCCACGCCCGCTCCCGCTCCCACGGAGTCCACGCCCGCGCCCACTCCCACGGAGTCCACGCCCGCGCCCACTCCCACGGAGTCCACGCCCGCGCCCACTCCCACGGAGTCCACGCCCGTGCCCACTCCCACGGAGTCCACGCCCAAAGTCGAAGACAGTGGGAACACCGGGGACGAGATCAAGCCCGAGGAAGAAGAGACCTGCACCTGTGACACTGCCTGCACCGCGGAGGCTCCCAACGCCGACTGCTCCGTGTGCGCTGCCGGCGGCACCTGCGCCAAGGCAGAGCCCGAGCAGAAAGTAGAGGAGAAGACCTGCTCCTGCGAGAAGCGCTGCACCGAGGAAGAGAAGAACGGGGAGTGCCCCGTCTGCTCTGAGGACATCACTGCCTGCGAGGGTAAGGAAGAGGAGAAGGCCCCCGCTTCCGTCACCGTCACCGTGAAGTTCGTGGTGAGCTCCGACGGCTCCATCCCGGCCATTGACGATATGTCCGTGACCTTTGACGAGGGCGAGACCGCCAAGACCCTGGAGGTTGATTTCCCCACCGTCTCCGGCTACGAGATCACCAGCACCGTGCCCTACATGACCCACGTGGGGGGCAGCAAGTATCAGGCGACCATCTCCCGGCCCGAGACCTCCGGCGAAATGACCATCTGGGTGACCTACTCGAAGATCGAGGAAGAGCCCGCATGCATCTGCACCGCGGAGGAATGCCTGGAAGGGGAGTGCCCCCTCTGCGCCGAGGGCAACATCGCCGACTGCGCCTTCTACCAGAATCTGGAATGCACCTGCTCTGACGAAGGCTGCCTGGAGGACGAGTGCCCCGCCTGCTCCTTCGGCAAGCTCGATGATTGCGGCTACTACCAGAGCCTGGAATGCATCTGCCCCGAGGATGACTGCCTCCAGGGCAAGTGCCCCGCCTGCGCCTTCTATAAATTCACCGACTGCGCTTTTATGCAGGAGCTTCTGGCCAATGCCGGCGACCTCACCCTTAAGGAAGAGGACGAGACCAAATACGACACCTATTACTTCTACGACGCAAACAATAGCGTGATGGATAGCTGGACTCAGATTGTTAAGGACGAAGATGTCCTGACTCTGCCCGTCGCTCAAGAGAAGCCTGGTTACAAGTTCGTGGGTTGGGAAACTGGCGGAACCGTCATCGGCGGCGCATCCGCTTCGATTACCGTGAACAACGTCACCGGCACGGAGTTCAACGTCACACCCAAATTCCAGGCAGTTGGCTATGTATTCTTCCTGGATAAGAACGGTGCTGTCTGCTATACCGCAGAGGGTACACCGGGCGAGTTGGTAGACGCCAGTGAATTTGATCTGGCTGTGGCGGCTGCATCCCGTTCGCTTGAAGCAACCGAGAGTATCTCCGGCTGGAACGGCGCCGGGGAAGAAATGAAATTCCCCACCGGCAGCGTGACTCTGACGCCCAACATTGCAACCGGCTTCTGGGTTACCTTCGATGTGGACGGCGGCGATTACATTGCCCCCGAATTCTGCCCGGGAGAGACGCTGGATCTGTCCGGCAAAACCCCCACCAAGAGCGGCTATGTCTTTGACGGCTGGTATCTGGGAGAGACCAAGGTCACATCTGTGGCCAAACCTGCCGACGGTACAGCCAACGGTACAGTTGAACTGAAAGCCCACTGGACGCCAAGCTCCAATACCCAGTATACCGTCATCCACTGGCTGGAAAATGCGGACGATACCGAATACACCTACCATTCCTCGGAAACCAAGACCGGCACCACCGGTGAACTGACTGCTGCCGAGGCCATTTCCTTCAAGGACAGCCAGTACTATAATGTTCAGACCATTGAGCAGAAAACCATCGCCGGTGACGGCAGTACCATTGTAAATGTCTATTATAACCGCAAAACGTATACGGTCACATATCAAGGCATTCCCAACTGCGGCAAAGAGGCACATAGTCACAGCGTCGAAAACGGATGCTATCAGTTAACTTGCAAAAATCGTTATCATTATTATTGGTGGCAGCATGATTTGAGCTGTTACACGCTCACCTGTGGCAAGGAGCAGCACAGTCACGACAATGATTGCTATACCACCAAGACAGTTACTGCAAAGTGGGGCGCGGATATCTCCGACACCTGGCCCGGCGGCAATTTCCAAGTCGGGAATTCTAATTCCTATCAGGCTAGCATCGATGTAATGCCTAAGTACAATCAAACATTCACCCTCGCTTACGAAGAGCCTCCGAAAGAGCAAACGGATGGTGTATCCAGTGCAAAATACTATTTACAGAATATTGATGGTGACGGATACAAGTTGGATCACACCGACAGAATTCAAGGAACTGATTGGAGTGTTTCTGGTGACGATAAGTACCCCATCACCGGCTTTACATATCACCACGGTACTGAAGATGGGGAGAGTTACAACGGCGCCGAGTTCTACTACAACCGCAACTCCTATAGTATCACCAAGCTGTACAGCGATGGTTCAACAATTGGCGTTGACACCTATAAATATGAGGAGAGTGTAAAACAGCTGGCGACTCCTGCGGCCCCTGCCGGAACGCCGTCGAGCTATACGTTTGCCGGATGGTTTGCTGATCCTGAGGGCACGACCCCCTTCGTCAAGCCCGCAACCATGCCCGCCCGGGGCCTGACTGCCTACGCGGTCTGGAAACCGGCGCCTGTTACCGCAACGATCCACGTCTCTGTTGCTACAAGCAGCGGAACCCGTGAACTGAAAGTGCCCTACGGTGGAACTATCGCCGATGCCGAGGGCTACAGCGAAGCGATGGCTGCGGTTGCCGCCGCCAACGGCGGGCAGGCACCCACCGCATGGAGAGACGCCGGCGGCGCGCTCTTCAATGCCGGTACCAAGCTGTATGCTTCTGTGGAGCTGTACCCTGTGTTCTCCGATAACTCTAAAGGCTTTAGTGTTACCTATGTGGAGTCCGGCAAGAATCCTGTGCCTGTGGACACAAAGTCCTACAAGAAGGGCAGCTACGCCAGCATTCTGACGCCCAGCAATGCAACAAATGACGATGGACAGGAATTCGATCATTGGACGGATGGCACAAATACCTACCACCCCAACGAATCCATTCTGATCGAGGGCGCCGTGACGCTGACCGCAGTCTACAAGGGCGTTCCCAAAAGAGCTTATATTACCTATCACGCCAACTTTGAAGGGGGCGGCACTTACGAAGCTGGTCCCTTAAAGGTCAACGAGAAAGTAACCCCCGTGTCCTACGCAACAACCGGCTTGCCTGCTCGCCCCGGCTATGCTTTCAAGGGCTGGGCTCTGACCTCCGGTGGCACCACTCCCGTTTCTAGGGTTGTGATTGAAGGACGGAATGGCAATGACCTTTATGCCATCTGGGAGAAGGACGATACTCAGACTCAGGATACCAAGTACACGGTGCACTACACCATCAATGGTGTTGAGCAGACGAATGACAAGGTAGAAGTGACCGGTACAGCCTGGATCAATGACAATCCCGCGAAGATTGCCATTGCCGAGGGCGGCATTCCCGCTCCCGCCGACAAGTACAACGGCTACAAGCTGGACAGTGAGAATCCCACCTACCCCACTGCGGGCACTATGGTAAACAGCGGCAGCGAGTACACCGTCAACTATGTGAAGGACGAGACCAAGACTCAGGCCACCAAGTACACGGTGCACTACACCATCAATGGTGTTGAGCAGACGAATGACAAGG